>DASSXN010000068.1:0-23818 GCA_035703785.1 Xanthobacteraceae bacterium | reverse complement strand
CTTCGCTTAATACGCGAGTGCGGGAATTTTCCTTATGCTTCTCGGTATAGGAAGCAATATTCCCTTTGGGGAGATCGATACCCTTTTTGATGGCCCAGCTAAAAAACGTCGATAAGTTTGCGCGCACTCGATTTCTGGTAGCGTAACCGGCGAGGTTGTCCAGGAGATCGGCGACGTTCTTTTGCGAAACAGCCGCGATTGGAAAACGGTGTAGCGACTTCGCGTATTTCATAAGATGTCGCGTAACCTCCCTTTCAGTATTCGGCCGCCACTTCGAACGGCGGGCTGCCATGTACTGATCGACCAAAACGCCAAAAGTTTCGTCGGCGCTCCGTCGCGCGGCCTGCTTGTCCATGGCCGGATCGCCCCCAAGCTTGACCCTGGCCTCCAGCCTGCCGGCATTCTCCCGGGCCACGCTAAGCGGCACTGACTTGGCAGAGCCAAGCACCATGCGCCGCTGCTTAGAGCCGATGCGATATTGGTAGATCCAGGTACGCGAGCCGCCCTCTCGCAGTCGAAGGCCGAAGCCTCTTATGTCCTCATCAAAGACGATGCGCTCGGTCTTGCCCTCAAGTTTGACACTAGCTGTCGTTTTGACAGTAAACTGCATTGCCCCTCCCCCTCCGGTTCTGGGAAGCACATGGGAAGCACCGAGCGCTCCATTTGCTTCCACCGTCCCCAAATTAGACAGTATGACATGTGAGGGATTCAGACCATATTTCAAGAGTCTATGTCATCCGTCTCCAAAGATTTCCACAGACGCCGAACCAGCAAAACTGTTTAACTTAAAGCTAGCCATAAATTCCATCGATCACCGAAGGATTGGGCGTCTTTCTGATGCCTCGCAACGCCCGCATCTCGCAGCCGTGGCGGCGTGCATGCACGTCCGTCGCGTCATCGGTTCGGAGGTAGACTTTGACGAAAGTCGCGAGCGGGCTTTCCGGCATCCTCCTGATGGCGACGAGCTTGGCGAGCACCATGACATCTGCGGCTACTGCCGCCGATCTTACGTCGAACTACTATGGCGGCCCGGCGCCGTACTTCGCGTTCAGCTGGGCCGGACCATATGTCGGCGCTACGCTCGGCTATGAATGGGGCAGTATCGATAATAATCCCACCCGCCCGAACGGCGTCGCGGGCGGACTCGAAACCGGCATCAACTGGCAGAACGGAAACTTTGTCTATGGCGGCGAAACCGACATAAACTTCCGCCGCCGACGACACGTTCGCGCCCTGGCAATTTTCCAATCCGTGGTTCGGCACGGTGCGTGGACGCGCCGGCGTCGCCATCAATAATGTGCTGCTGTTCGCCACCGCCGGCCTCGCTTATGGCGAACTGACCGGAACGACATCGGGGAATCCGTCAGAGAGCCATACCAGCGTCGGCTGGGTCGTCGGTCTCGGCGCCGAGGTAAGCCTCGCGCAACATTGGTCGGGCAAAGCCGAGTGGCTTTATCTCGATCTCGCCGATCGCCACTTCTCGGTGACGGCCGCGAATAACGGTCTCGCCGCGAACCTGGTGCGGCTCGGGCTCAACTATCATTTTTAGAGTCGCGATTACGAGGAGCAATAGTGACAACGGAATCCAGGCCTTCGTATCAAACTTGCTGGATTGCTTTGCCATCGCTCGCGATGACTCTGATCATTCGTCTTGTAGTTCGGAAAGACTCTGCTAACCAAATTTCTGTTCGCAACTTTTTGCTAACCAAAATCATGGCGCGTGCCAAACTTTTTTCGCCACAAAGCCGGCACAACTTCTCGCGCCTCTGTGTCTTTTCAACACTAGCCGACAATCCGCCGACAAATACTATGCGCCGCAAATCGCGACGTGGCGGCGTCGCGTATGGAGGTCAAAGATGAAGCGTGTTGTGTTTGCGTTTGTCGCGCTCGCCGCGACGACGGCGAGCGCGGCGGCGGCCGATCTGGCGCGCCGCACACCGTATTACCCTGCGCCGGCGTCGGTCTATGCGCCGATCTTCAACTGGACGGGATTTTACATCGGCATCAACGGCGGCGGCGGTTTCGGCAGTTCGAACTGGGATTCGACGGGGAGCCGCAACATCAGCGGCGGTCTGATCGGCGGCACCGTCGGCTACAATTATCAGTTCGGCCAAGTGGTCGCCGGCATCGAAGGCGACGTCGATTGGTCCGGCATCAACGGCACCACCAACAATTCGTGTCCGCTGGGTTGCAAGACGAGCAATACCTGGCTTGCCACGGTGCGCGGGCGGCTCGGCTATGCCGCGGATCGTTTCATGCCGTACGTCACCGGCGGCGCCGCGTTCGGCAATATCCAGGCATCAACGCCGGGTTTGCCGAACACGAGCAGTGACAATACCGGCTGGACGCTTGGCGCCGGACTGGAAGCCGCGCTGGCGCCGAACTGGACCGCCAAGGTCGAGTATCTTTATGTCGATCTCGGCAGCTTCAATTGCGGATTAAATTGCGGCGCCGGACTCGTAACCGACAACGTGTCGTTCCACGCCAACCTCTTGCGCGCCGGCGTAAACTATAAGTTCTAGACGTTTCGCGCAGCGCACGCATAAAAACCCCGGGGCGCGCCCCGGGGTTTTTTATCGTAAGCCGGCTGGACAGCCGCCGGAGGCCCTTAGCCTCGGCCGTGCTTGCGGACCAGTTCCACCAATGAATCTGCGACCGCTTGCGGTGTTTGCGATTGCGGCGCGTTTTGGGGCGGCGCTGGCTGGATGGATACACCATCCGGCACTTGGGTGCGCGGCAAATAGCCTTGAATTCCCCAGGCGGTCCGGTCCAGATAGCGCGATTTGACATAGGGCCGCGCTCCGTCAAGCGGCGAGAATTCGGTGTCGACGTATTTCCTCTCGGCTTCGGTAAGTTCTCGTACCGAGCCATCTTCATTCACATAGACCAGTGCGTCGCCGGCATTTGGCGCAACTGCCATTTTCGGCAGGTTCACAATCGCGCCGGACCGCGTGGTCAACGGATTTCGGCTGCGGCGTCGCCAGCGAATCCAGAGCGATGTCGCACATAAAACGAGAGCGACGCCCCACCCGATTGCAATCGCGATAGACATTTGCGCAGTTTTATCAGCGATCCTAAACGAACTCGATCACGACGTGCGCTGCAGTTAACGAGTTGTTGCGCTAGCCGGTCGGTGCGGTCGCGGCAAAGGCCGGCACGCGCGCGGCAAAATCATCAAGCCAGCCGACCAAGCGCGCATGGTCGGCCCGCCAGCTTTCGCCGAAGCGAAAATCGCGATAACCGAGCGCGCAGGCAAGCGCAATTTGACCGACATTGGGCAAGCTACCGGACGCAGCATCAAGCGCCGGCGGATTCGACTCGAGCACAGCGAGCGAGCGCGTAACTTTGCCGGCCTGATGATCGAGCCATTTTTGCTCGTGATGCTCGGCCGGGCGCCATCGCGCTTCGTACACAGTGAGGATTGAGGCATCGAGAATGCCGTCGGACAACGCTTGCAGCCGCAACGCGGCGAGGCGCGCTCGTGCCTCGCGCGGAACGATTCTGCCACCGCCGGCACGCTGATCGAGAAATTCGAGGATGACGCGGGAGTCGTAATAGGCGGTGCCGTCTTCGGCCATCAGCAATGGAATTTTGCCGAGCGGATTTTGCTGGCGCAGCGTGTCGGAAACATTGGTCGGATCGGCGGGCTCGACTCGCGTCTCGCTATCAAAACCCAAAAGCGCGATCGCAATCCGCACCTTGCGCCCGAACGGCGACGCTGGGGACGAACGTAGAACCATCATCGCGGCACCATGTTAAGGCAGAGCAATTGGGAAGCCTGCGCAGCTTTTCGAGGGCGGCAGCGGCGCGCGTCCGCAAATACGGTCTGCTCCGCAAAAGCTCAAGCGGAGCGTTTAAGCTCGTTCTAGCCGGTAACGACGAGATTGACGGCCTTTGGCCCTTTGCCCTTCTTGTCGGGCTCGACCTCGAAGCTAATGCGCTGACCTTCCATCAGCGACTTCAGCCCCGCGCGTTCAACGGCAGTGATATGGACGAACACGTCGCGGCCGCCATCATCCGGCTTGATGAAGCCATAGCCGCGCTCGCCGTTGAAAAATTTGACCGTGCCGGTCATTGCCATTGCGTAACTCCTTCCCGCGCTCACGTCGCCGCCGCCGTCAAAGGCGTGACGGCTAGGCCGGACATCCACACGAGCAAAGAGCTTAAGCCCCGACGGCCTCAGCCACTCCGCCGGCCCCCCACAGGAGGCGGAACGTCTAAGCCAGTTGAGGAAGGCTAAACCAATTCGAAGGTGTGGAAAAGTGGGCAGCAGCACGGTTTTTTGCAATTCCGACCGCTGAAAGGTTTGCAATTCCGACCGCTGAAAGGAGAGCCAAACCCGTCTTTGATTGGCCCCGGGCGCAACGCAGCGCGGCCGGATCATTCTCCAGAGAGCCAATCGAGGCGGTAGGCGCCCATAGGCGCGAGCAGTCGCGTGAGCGCCGGAAGAAGCGCCCGCAGTTCGCGCTCTAGTGGAAAGGGCGGGTTGACGATAATCAGGCCGGAGCCGGCGAGCGCACCGTCGGCGCGTGGCGGCGCGATAGAGAATTCGCAACGCAAGATTTTGGGCACTGACAGCCGACGCAGCCGCCGGGCCAGCGCATCAGGCGCCTCGCGCGCCTTGATTGGATACCACAACAAGTAAAGCCCGTTCGGCCACTTGCGATACGCCCGCGCCAAGGCATCGGACAGGCGGGCGAATTCGACAGTCTCCTCGTAGGGCGGGTCGATCACTATCAAGCCGCGGCGTTCCTTGGGCGGGATATTGGCAAAAAGCCCCGCCCAGCCGTCGATGGAGAGCACCTTGGCGCGGGCATCGCCGTGTAGACCGGCTTTCAGCGCAGCAGCCGCGTTCGGTTCGAGTTCGCAAGCAATAAGCCGGTCTTGCCTACGCAATAGCGCTTTAACGATCAGCGGTGATCCGGGATAGAGCCGTAGCGTCCCGCCTGGATTGAGCGCCGCGATGATGTCGAGATAAGGCGCAACCAGCGCCTCCATCGAATCGGTTCCGGCTGCGCCGGACCGCGGCATCGCGAACAGGCGCCCGATTCCGTCCCGCCATTCGTCCGACCGCGTGGCTTGCGGCCCGAGAAGGTTGTAGAGGCCGGCACCGGCATGGGTGTCGACGACCCGAAATGCCGCCGGTTTTTGCCGCAAATAGTCGAGAATGCGCGTTAGAACGATATGCTTGTGGACGTCGGCAAAGTTGCCGGCGTGAAACGCGTGCTGATAGTTCATGTCACGCCGCGATCCGACACATCCTGGCCGGACTTAGACTGAGATCGTCCCAACGAACAGCCCGCTGGTCCCTCAGCTGCCGCGCATCGGCGGCATCGTCAGCTGCTCCCGGCTGCAGCTGCGCTTGGCAATCTCCGCACAATCGCGGAAACGCAGATCCTTGGAAAGGCAAAGCCGCACCTCGGTCAAACGCTTGGCATCGCAGCCGACCGCCATCGCGCTCGCCGATAGTCCAGGATTGGCCTTGATGAAAGCCTCTTCGACGGCCTGCGGGGTTACGCTGAGCGGCTCCTTGAGATCGGTAAATTCGGGCGGGATTTTCACCGCGGCCCGCGCCTTGCGCACGGTCTCGAAATACGCGCGCGGCGATTGGCCGGAACAGGTGCCGTGGCGATCCCATTCGTTGAAGATCAGCCGCGGCGCCGGCATCAGATCGAGCATCGAGGAGACCACGCCGCGATCAAGCCGCGGCGCCGGAATCTGGCAATATTCTGGAAAGCCGCTGTCATATTGCGGCCACAGCCCATGAACGACGAAAGAATAGGGTCGCGGGCCGCATTGCACATTCCCGGCCGCGGGACCGGCGCCCCGCTCGGCAGCACCAGCGCAGAAAGATGGCGACCAGGACAGAGACAGAACGTAAAAATCAAACTGCCCCGGCGCATTCTGCCGGGGATCCTGCGCCGTCGCCGCTCGGGGGGTGAGCAACAACGCAAGCAACGCCGCACGCAACAATACTCTGGTCATGACCACCCCCCTTTACGCGTTCGACAAACGCAAAGACCCTAGACGAGCTTTTGGAACAAATCAAGAACAGAATTTTTCACCCTATCCACAGTCCGCTCGCCATGGTCGGGGACAATGGGGATTGTCGCGTCGCGGACCGAAAGCGGGCTGGAAACCGTCGCATTCGGCACCTAGTTTGGAAGCTTGCGCACGGGAGGCGCGGCGTATGGCCGTTTACCGACTATTCAAGAACGAGCCTTTCGAGCCGGAGGCGATCGTCAGCATGACACGCGTCTATGCTGACGTGTGCCGAACACTGGGGCTCAGCGACGCCGATCACCACGAGGCAAACGTCGTAGCGGTAAAAGTGATCGAGTTCGCCCAGCGCGGCGCCCGTGATCCAATGCTGTTGCGCGATTGCGTGCTCGAAGCGTTGCGCGGCTGAGCGTTACGGCCCCGCCGCCCGGCAACCGGGATTATAGGCCCAGTCACGATCAAGCCCAGCGACGCAGAAATTGACGCCCCAATTCATGCCGATCATACCGGTATCTTCGGCGATCGAATAATAAATCGTGTGCCTGCCGCCGTCATTGATGACCGCGATTCCGCTGCAGAAGCGGCGCGGAATAGCTTGTGCGGCCCAGGGCAGGAAGTCGAGCTCGCGAATATTCTCAAATCCGACGATACGCAGTTCCGAATTCCAGAAACGGAATTCCTTGGTGCGGAAATTGGCAATAATGCGGTCCAGCGCGGCCGGATAATCGCAAGCTGGCACCACGCGGCTATAGCGCGGACCTGACAGCCAGAAATTCTTTTCAAACCAGTTCGCCGCGCGCGACGGCGAGGATGCCATCGCGCAAAGCGCGAGCGCCAGCACGATGCCGCCGAGCTGGCCCGCTCGCGCGCAAAACGTGGCGCTGAAGGTCCGGCCGCGCTTTAACTCGATGGTCGTCTGCAACCTGGCGCGGGAGATTGTTTGCGACATGAAGGCCCCTCCCCCTCTGGCGCAGTTAACCGTGCCGCGAGGAACCGATCTGGTCAAGTCCCGGCACCCTTGTGCCACCGCTTTTGCCGGTCCGCTGTGGCACAAAAAAGATAGCGCGAATCGGTTTTTCGCAGTTTTGTTATGATTCCACGAACGAGCAAATCGCGTGCGTGACCGCCGCCAAGTCGCAAAATAGGTCGCGCGTAATTTGTTGCATTCGATTCGTCGCGTCCGCGTGCATCGCGAAACGGCCAAGCCACGACTTCGCGGTGTCCTTCACTCATAGATTGTAGCGCGAGGGTTGTAACGACCGGCCGAAACGGCCGGCGAGCCGTTTAGCTAGCATTTGGGGGATCACCATGGGCGAGGTGCACCGGCTTCCGGCGCCGCGGATGTCGTTCAGCCTGCAAACGGCGGGGCGCCTGATGACCGAGATTTTTCCGCAGTGGGTGCAAGATTTGGCGCTGCTGGTCGAAAGCGTCGAAACCGTGCGGCCGCCGGGCGCGCTGCCCGACTGGCAGCCAGGCGCGACCGTACGGCTACCCTATTCCAGAAAAGTCTGCAGCGACGGCGCGGTGGTCTGCACGCAGGCGCTCATGGCGCTGGCGGATACCGCAATGGTGCTGGCCTGTTCGGCCGCCTGGAACGGCTATCGACCGATGACGTCCATCGACCAGACCACGCATTTCTTGCGCCCGGTGAATTTCGATGTCGTCGCCGATGCGCGGGTGGTACGGATCGGCCGCAATACGAGCTTCGGCCGCGTCATGCTGCTCAATGTCTCCGACCGGCGGCCGATCGGCATGGTGGCGAGCGCCTATGCGATGCTCTGAAAGGAGCGAATGGTGAGGAGCGAGTAGCGAATGGCGAGCGCCGAGCGTATCATCTATTAGCTATTCGCTATTTCGCTTCGCTGCGAGGCTCTGCCATGGTTCGGAAAGTCGTGATCGCGCTCACTGTGATTGCCGTCGTCTCGTTGTGCGGCAGTGCTGCCGCACTGGCTTTAGGCGCCGAGTTCGCCGGGCCTGGTCCAGCGGTGACCGGCAACGATACCGGCGGCATCTTCCCCTATTCGCCTAACGTCGAACCGATCTATCACCAGGTCGCGGGAGACTATTGCGCGCGCTGGGGCCGTTTCGCCAAGGTCACCAGCATTCACCGCGTCTATGGCGAGTATGTCGGCTTCGTTTGCTACGATCGTCCCGGCAAGATTCATTGACAGTCGGCCGGAACGACGGCGATCAGCGCCAGTCGCCGATTGCGGCCTGGACGAGCGCCAGCGCAGCCACTGCAGCGGTATCGGCGCGCAGGATCCGCGGGCCAAGCGCAAGCTGCACCACACGCGGCAATTTGAGAAGCGCCGCGCGCTCATCGGCCGCGAAGCCGCCTTCCGGCCCGATCAAGACCGCAAGCGGTGCATGCCGCGGCACAGTGGCAAGCGCCGCGAGCGGGTCGGCGACATCGGCTGCCTCATCGCAAAACACGAGATGCCGCTCCGGCTGCCATGCCGCGAGCGCACGGGTCAACGGCACCGGCGCGGCAATCTCCGGTAAGCAAAGAATACCGCATTGCTCCGCCGCCTCGATGGCATTGGCGCGCATGCGTTCGAGATTGACGCGCGCGATCTGGCCGTGCTGCGTGAGAACAGGTCGCAGTTGCGACACCCCCATCTCGACCGCCTTCTGCACCATGTAATCGAGGCGCGCCGATTTGAGCGGCGCGAACAGATAGTGCAGATCGCCGGCCGCGGTTTGCGGGCGGGTGCGGCTAGTAACGCGCAGCGCCGCCTGGCGCGTGCCGCCTTCAAGCGCGGCGCGCCATTCGCCGTCGCGACCGTTGAAAACCAAAATCGCCTGCCCGTCCTTGAGCCGCAGCACCCGCCTAAGGTAATGCGATTGACTGCGATCAAGGGCGACGACCGCTCCGTCGTGAAGCGGCGCACCGACGTAAAGCCGCGTGGTGCGGAAATCGTAGTCAGGCATGACGGAATACCGTTCCCCCAACGTGTATTGGCCTTGCTGCTCGGATCGCCGTCAGCGCGCAGCCCATGCTAAAATCGATTGATTTCAGCTTGAATCCCCGATTTGCCTCGAATCCGGTTTAACCAATTTGCTCGACAGAGGCGACCATCCGCTTTGCGACGCCCGTGCGATTGACTGCTGCCGATTGCGTTTTGGACGGCTAAGGTCGCGGGGTCGCACCCGCCTGTTTTGCGGTGCTTTGCCGCGTTGTCGCCGAATTCTGCAAGTCTGTATCCGCAAGTCTGTATTTGGGCAGGTCCTTAACGCCAAGCCTTTAAGGGCGGCGGGATTTCGGGCAGAGTCAGAGGCCTGCGGCAAGGACGAATCGCGGGCTGGCGACGGATCGGGAGAGGGCTATCTCATGAAAAGCGCGCGGGCGCTGTCGCTTGGCTCGGCCTCTTGTTTGATCGTTAGTCTGGCCATTTGTGTGGACTTGGCGCTTTGTACTTTCGCCAACCGCAGCGCATGGGCGCAGTTCCCGGCGCCGACCGGCCCGCCCGGCGGCGTCCAGTGCAACGACTTCGGCAAGCTCACGGCCGAAGCGCAGAAGCGCAGCGTCTTGGTCACCGCCGCGATGAAAGCCAAGGCCGACCGTAAGGAGCTCTGCACGCTGATGACGAGCTTCGTCGCCGCCGAAACCAGCGTAGTCAAATTTCTGCAAGACAATAAGGTCTGGTGTGGCGTCCCCGACCAGGTGATCACGGTGTCGAAGGCCAATCACGAAAAGTCGATGAAGTTCCGCACCCTGGCCTGCAGCGAAGAAGGACCGCGCCCGAAAGCGCCGTCGCTGAGCGACGCCATAAAAGCACCGGCGGCCGACACCGCTAAGAATACCAAAACCGGCCGTGGCACCTTCGATACGCTGACCGGAAATCCGCTGGCGCGATGATTAGGGTCAAACTCATTATTTGCGCGGCCGCGACGCTGGGCATTTTGGCCGCTGGCTAGGCGCGAGGAGCGATGTGATCTATCCGATCATGAGCGACGAGCAACGACGCCAGCGGCCAAAAGGCCCGCGTCCCTTCGGGTTGCAGCGAAAATCGCCGCCGGGTTCGTCGAAGGGCTCGACCGTATTGCCGACACGCTCTTCGCCCTTCTCCTGCCCAGCGGACGATTTTGGCTGCAACGCGGCTCGCGGAAATAATGAGTTTTGACCCTAAGGCGGCCGGTCGAGTTGCTGATGCGACCGGCAACTGGGTCGACAGCCTCGCGCCGTCTTGGTCGCGGCCCTATCTGCGGCTGGCGCGCCTTGATCGCCCGATCGGTTCCTGGCTCCTGCTCCTGCCCTGCTGGTGGTCGTCGGCGCTGGCCGCCGTCGCGGCCGGCTGGCGCCTGCCCAACCTGTGGCACATAACGCTGTTCTTTATCGGCGCCTTCGCCATGCGCGGCGCGGGCTGCACCTGGAACGACATTGTCGACCGCGATCTCGACCGGGCCGTCGAGCGGACCCGGTCGCGGCCGATTCCATCCGGCCAGGTCAGCGTCACCCAAGCCGCGCTGTTTTTGATCGCGCAGTCGCTCGTAGGGCTGCTGGTGCTGCTCGCGTTTAATGCGTTTACCGTCGGGCTTGGCATCGCCTCACTGGCGATCGTCGCGATCTATCCGTTCATGAAACGGATCACCTTTTGGCCGCAGATCGTGCTCGGTCTCGCTTTTTCCTGGGGCGCGCTGATGGGCTGGGCCGGCATGTTCGGCCGGCTCGATGCCCCGGCGTTGTTGCTTTATGCCGGATCGATCGCTTGGGTGATCGGCTACGACACAATCTATGCCCACCAGGATCGAGAAGACGACGCGCTGATCGGGATTAAATCGACGGCTTTATTGTTCGGGCCGCGCACCAAGCCGATGCTTGCTCTGTTTTACTGCGCCGCCGTCGTTCTGATCGGCGCCGCCGGTTTCGCCGCCGGTGGCGGACTGGTTTTCACGCTGGGACTCCTCGCCTTCGCCGCGCATCTTTCTTGGCAGATTGCGCGGCTCGATATTGCCGATCCCGACAATTGCCTCGCCGTCTTCAAATCCGACCGCGACGCTGGATTGATTTTGTTTGCAGGCTTGGTGCTTCAGGCGGCACTGGCACGATAGCCATTCAAAACGGCGTGTTCATTCGCCGGTAGTCTCGCCAGCGCTTGACCGAGGGTGTAAACTCGCAGCCGCGAACGGCGATCGAGAGGCATCCGATGCCCAGCGCCAACGATTATTTCAAAATGGCCGAAGAGTGCTACCGCTTGGCGAATGAGGCCAAGACCGAGGTGGACCGTTTGGCATGCCTCGATCTTGCGCGCACTTGGCTCGAAGCGGCGGCGCAGCAGGATGAGGCGGAGAAAGGCACGCGCGAATCACCGCCGAAGCCGAGGCACTAGCGCGCCGGCACAAATCCCGCGCGTTTATTACTTCGCGAGTGAGGGATAGAGGACCTGCGCCGTCCTGCCGAAGATCCAGTCCTGGTCCGATTCTTTGGCGAAGGAAAACGCCTTCCTGGCGGCGCCAAGAATTTCAGACAGCGTGCCGACTGAGTTGGGGAAATTGGAGCCCCAGCCGATGCGCGAGGCGCCAAACGCGTCGATCACTTTGGCGAAAAACGTCTCGGGCGCGCCTTTGCCCCAGCTTTTGGGGCTGATGTTGATCGGCGTAACTTTCAAATAAAGCTGCTCGTATTTGGCAAGTTCGAAGAATTCAGCCGCCGCGGCATAGGGCGGCCCATCCGCAGCCGGCGCGCGCGACAGGTGATCAAGGATAATGGTCGCTTTCGGAAAGCGATCCACGATCTGGCGCAGAAGCGGGATCGCTTGCGCCTTCATCTGCATGCAGACCGGAATGTTTTTGGCCGCCGCGTGTGCCCAGAACGGATATGTCGTCGGATCGGCAAACCATGTCGACTGATCCGGAAGCGTGCTGCCGGTCGTGAACAAGCGCATGCCGCTGCAGCCGCGCGTGAGCCAGTAATCGAAAGTCTTCACCGCGTCGGGCGCCAGAACATCGATCGAATAAACCCCGGTGAAGCGGGAAGGAACAGCCGCGACTGCGTCCGCGACGTAGCTGTTGTCGTAGCCATAGGCGGTCGATGAATGCACGATGGCCGCCTTGTCGACGCCGGCGGCATCCATTTCCTTGAGCAGCATTTCATAGGTGGTCGGCCGTTCGCTCGACCACGTGGATTGCGTGCCGCCAAGCGGCGCCAGTGGATAGCGCTTGACGTCCGGCGAGACGATATGTGGATGGATGTCGATGATGGGCATGCTTGTTCACGCGGTTGCGGCGCCAAAACCAATCACGGATCGACGGTGACGAACAAGGTGTTCGAGCAATTTGACCGTGAATAAAACGCCCGCCCGAAGTTTCTTAGATGCTCTCCCGGTCAAGCCAGGCGTGCTCGAAATGCTCGATCTCCTCCGCCAGGTCGCGCCAGTTCCGCATCAGTTCCAAATAAGCTTCCTTGATTTCCGGGTCTTTTGCTTTTTGCGCTGCGAGGTAGTTTTCCAGCGCCTTTACTCGGAACCGTTCCGGTCGCGTGGTCATCAGAATCAACGAGGAGCAGTCCGGCCCGTTCCCCTCAATTTGCCAGGCAGCGCTTTGTTTGAGTTGTCGGCCGTGTCTTGTTCCCGCGGGCTGCCACTAGAAACAAGCCTATTCCCACGCGATGATCTCGCTCTCGCCGCGATGCACGACGGGTGAGTTGTCAGCACGCCCCACTTGCCGGCGTAACAGCCGCGACGGACGCCGGCGCGCGATCGCGCTGCGACGCCTGCGGCGCCAGGTTGCCGGTGCGATCCGCAAGGGCCCGATCCGCGCGAACGCCTCGCGTATCGTCCCGTCGGTGTCACCGATCAACAGCGGCAAGCCAAGCACATGGCCCCAAATCTGCCATTCGGCGACAATGTCGTCGGTATCGGTCGATGCGAACAGCGGCAGCGACAAGGCCGCATCGGGGTGTTCGAGCGTGACCGCGACAAAGGGCGGCGTCTCGGTCGTGGCATCCAACCTGATGGTGACGCCGCGATAGGCGGCGACCGGCAAGTTCACGGCCATGCGCATGCCGGAAAGCGCGCGGCGTAGCACCACCCGTTCGCGATGCAGGTCGACAATGCGCAGGCCCTCGTCGGCCGCGTCATCGGCGGTCGTAAAACGCGCGGGCAATGAGAAAGGGTCGAGCCGCCACGGGGACACGGTCGTGCTTGCACGATGCGCCCCGGCGCGGCTCGACCCGGCAGCGGGCCTGCCGGCTTCCATTTGACGCCCCGAAACTCCCGCCGGGCTGTTGCCGCCCGGTTGCTGCAACCCTGCCATCGCGCCGTCGCGATCAGCTTAAAAAGCCTGGTTAAAGTCCGGTAGCACGCAGGCAAATGCTCGCATGATTGACGAGTGGTTGCCGGAGTGCGGACAAAGCATGCATCCCCATTGCCGGGCTTAGGCTCCGGTCTGTTGCGACCAATACAGGTTCGCAATGGGTTGAATCTTGCGTCTTTGCCCCACATCTTCGCGTTATCCGGATCGTTCGCTCTCCCGCAAATGTGGCCGCTGCGGTGCCTTGTCTTGCGCTCGCCGCCCCCGTAAACCGATTACCAACCACAATGACATCGCTGCTCGATCAGTCCGCATTGTTGAATCTTGCCGAACGGCTGGTCGCCGCCGCCAAACGCGCGGGCGCCGATCAGGCCGATGCCGTGGCGGTGCGGTCGGTGTCGCTTGCCGTCGAACTGCGCGATGGCGCGGTCGAGGAGTCGGAGCGCTCGGAAAGCGACGATATCGGGCTTCGCGTCCTGGTCGGCCGCAAGCAGGCGGCGATTTCGACCAACGACGTCAAGGCAAATGGCCTGGACGCGGTGGCCGAGCGCGCCGTCGCCATGGCGCGCGCGGCGCCAGACGACGAATTCGCCGGCCTCGCCGATCCCGCGCTACTGGCACGAACATTTCCCGATCTTGATCTGCTTGACCCCGACATGCCTTCGGTCGCCGTGCTCGAGGAACGCGCGCGCCAGGCCGAACAAGCCGCACTCGGCGTTGCCGGGGTTGCCAAATCCGGCGGCGCGTCCGCGTCTTCCGGAATCGGCGGCATGGTGCTGGTCACAAGCCACGGCTTCCGCGGCGCTACGATCGGCTCGCGGCATTCGATCTCGATGTCGGCGATCGCGGGAAGCGGCATGGCGATGGAGCAGGATTACGATTATTCCTCGACATTGCATGCCGCCGATCTGGATAGTGCCGAAACGATCGGACGCAAAGCCGGCGAGCGCGCGGTGAAGCGGCTCAACCCGCGCAAGGTTGAGACGCGGCGCGTGCCGGTCATATTCGATCCGCGGATTTCCGGATCGCTGATCGGCCATCTCGCCAATGCCGCGAACGGCGCCGCGATTGCGCGCAAGACCAGTTTCCTGCGCGACAAGCTCGGCGAGCGGCTATTCCGCCGCGGCATCGCCGTGATCGATGATCCACTGCGTAAGCGCGGGTTGCGTTCGCGGCCGTTCGATGCCGAGGGGGTCGCCACGCGCGAACTCAAGCTGATCGAGGACGGCGTGCTTAAGAGCTGGCTCCTCGATTGCGCGACCGCGCGCGAGCTTCGGCTGCAGACGACTGCGCACGCGCATCGCGGCGTCTCGTCGGTGCCGTCGCCGGGACCGAGCAATCTTTATCTCGCCCCAGGATCGCAGACGCCCGACGAGTTGATCGCCGATATCAAGGATGGCTTCTATATCACCGACCTGATCGGCGCGGGCGTCAATCTGGTGACCGGCGATTACAGCCGCGGTGCCGCCGGGTTTTGGATCGTCAACGGTGCGCCAACCTATCCGGTCAGCGAGGTCACGATAGCCGGACACCTCGCCGAGATGTTCGCCGATCTTCAACCGGCCAACGACCTGGTCTTCCGCTATGCCACCAACGCACCGACAGTGCGCGTGGAGGGTCTCACCGTTGCCGGCCATTGAGGCTGATGGCACGGCGAAAATTTCTGCGCGCGCCGCTGCGCAGCTCGATGCCGCGGTCCGCGATGCTGGCAGCTTGGCACTGTCGATGTTCGGAAAGCCGATCAAGCAATGGACCAAGGGTCCGTCATCGTCGCCGGTCTGCGAAGCCGACATCGCGGTCGATGCCCTGCTGCGCGAGCGCCTGACCGGCGGCGGCAACACCTTTGCCTGGCTGTCCGAGGAGAGCGCCGACGATGCCGCCCGCCTCGCTGCGCGCTATGTCTGGGTGGTCGACCCGATCGACGGGACGCGCGCCTATATCGCGGGCCAGCCGGACTGGGCGATTTCTGCGGCACTGATCGAAGACGGCCGCCCGATCGCAGCCTGCCTCTATGCGCCCGCGCTTGACGAATTCTTCACCGCGCGGGCCGGGTCAGGCAGCACTCTCAACGGCGGTGCGATCGCGGCAACGCCTGGAGCGGATCTCCACGGAATTCGCGTCGCCGGACCGCAGAAATTTCTAGAGCGCTTAAGTTCGATCATGCCGCCGTTCACCAAACTGCCACGGGGGCATTCGCTGGCCCTGCGGCTTGTACGCGTCGCTCAAGGCGCCTGCGATGCCGCTTTTGCCGGCGGCAACAGTCACGATTGGGACCTTGCGGCGGCCGATCTTTTGGTGCACGAAGCGGGCGGCGCGCTCACGCCCCTGGCGGGCGGAGCGATCGCCTATAATCGTCCGGTGCCGCGGCACGGGATGCTTATCGCAGCCGGCCGAGAAAGGCACGCGGCGCTCATCGGACTTCTTGGGGACGAACGCCTCGCCTTGCGATAATCGCGAACCGCGCACGCGGTTCAGTCATAATGCCGGACATGAGGGGATGCATGCGGCTGTGGCAGCACATCGCGCGACAACGATGGGCTAAAGCGGCGATCGGGATCACCGCCGCCGAATATCTGCGGTTTGTCGGAGCGACGACGCGCTTCATACTCGAGCCTGAGGATATTTACGAGCGCGGCGAAGCCGATATGCCGATCATCTTGGCGTTTTGGCACGGGCAGCATCTACTCGCCCCGGTCGCACGCAAAGGGCAACATCGGGTCAATATGCTGGTGTCGCGGCATCACGACGGCGAGATTAACGCGATCGCTGCGGCGCGGCTCGGCGTCGGCACCATTCGCGGTTCGGGAAACCACGGCGGCGGCTTCGTTCACAAAGCCGGCGTCGCGGCCTTCCAGGCCATGCTCGACTCGCTCGCCGAAGGCCACTCAATCGCGCTGTCGGCCGACGTGCCGAAAGTGGCGCGAGTGGCCGGATTGGGCATCATCAAGCTCGCCCAGGCATCGGGGCGGCCAATTTATCCGAGCGCGATTGCAACCAGCCGCCGCCTCGTGCTCGACAATTGGGATCGCACCACCGTCAACCTTCCGTTCGGACGCGGCGCCGGCGTTGCCGCCGAGCCGCTCACTGTGCCGAGCGATGCCGACGACACCGCGCTCGAAGGTGCGAGGCGTCTCCTTGAAGATCGGCTCAACGCGGCGACGCGGCGCGCATATGAGCTCGTCGACGGCGCGAGCGGCGGAGCCTAGCGTGGCGAACACTTTGCCGCTCGCATTGCGTGCCTATCAACTCGGCTCTGCGCTCGGCACCCCGATTGCGTCGCAGCTGCTGATGAGGCGACAGAAGCGCGGCAAGGAACATCCCGAGCGGTTGAGCGAACGGCTCGGCCAAGCCAGCATGCCGCGGCCGAAAGGTCCTCTGATTTGGGTGCATGGCGCAAGCGTCGGCGAGATGCTCGCGGCTATCTCGCTGATCGAGCGCTTGCGCGCACGGGATTTCGCAGTGCTGGTCACGTCCGGAACCGTGACCTCCGCGGCGCTCGCCGAACAGCGGCTGCCGAATGGCGTGTTGCATCAGTTCATTCCGCTCGACGCACCGCGCTTCGTGCGCCGCTTCCTCGACCATTGGCGGCCGGGTCTTGCGCTCTTCGTTGAATCCGATCTGTGGCCCAATCTGATTTGCTCCTCTGCTAAGCGCAAAATCCCGATGATCATCATCAATGGCCGCCTCTCCGAGCGTTCCTTCAAGCGCTGGCGCCGGGTCCCGGGCGTGATCGCGGCTCTGCTCAACCGATTCGATCTTTGCTTGGCGCAGTCAGCGGCCGACGCCGAACGCTACACCAAGCTCGGCGCGCCGCGGGTAAATGCGACCGGCAATCTCAAGCTCGATGTCCCGGCGCCGCCTGCCGATGAAGCCGCGCTGCGGCGGTTAAGAGACATCATCGGCAAACGCCCGGTCGTGGTCGCCGCGTCGACCCATGCGGGCGAAGAAGCGGCCGTTATCGGCGCGCATCGGCGGCTGCGCGCCAAATTCCCGGCATTGTTGAGCATCATCGTGCCGCGCCATCCGGCACGCGGCGAAAGTATCGCCGATAGCGTCAAAGCGGCCGGTCTTGCGGTCGCGCTGCGCTCGCGCCGCGCCCAACCGATGCCGGATATCGGCGTCTATATCGCCGATACTTTGGGTGAACTCGGTCTGATGTATCGGCTTGCGCCGATCGTTTTCATGGGCGGCTCGCTTGCGAGCCACGGCGGACAAAATCCAATCGAGGCGACCCGGCTCGGCGCCGCCATCATCCACGGCCCGCATGTGTGGAACTTTGCCGAGATCTACGCCGCGCTGGATACCGCGCGTGGCGCACAACCGGTCGCCGATGAAGAGGCGCTAGCGGCCCGACTTGGCGCGTGGTTGGCCGATCCGGCGGCGCGCCAGGCCGCCGCCGAGGCGGCGACTGCAACGATCAAAAAGCTCGGCGGCGCGCTTGATCGCACCTGGGCCGCGCTCGACCCCTATCTGATTCAGCTCCGTCTCGAGGAAACCGCATGACCGACATCGTGTCGGGGTGCACAAATTAATGCGCGAGCCCGCCTTTTGGTGGCAAGCCGGGACAGGCGGGCCGTTAGCTCCGCTGGCCGCACTTTACGGCGCCGCGGCGGGATTGCGCATGCAGGCGCGAGGGCGGCAATCCGGCCTCCCGGTCATTTGTTTGGGCAATCTCACCGTCGGCGGCGCCGGCAAAACTCCGGCGGCTCTTGGCGTGGCCCAGCTCCTCCATGCCGCTCATGAGCGTCCGTTCTTTTTGAGCCGAGGCTATGGCGGTCGATTAGCCGGCCCGGTGCGCGTCAACCCGGCGTTGCATCGGGCCGCCGATGTCGGCGACGAACCGATTCTCCTGGCGCGGCTCGCGCCCACCGTCGTCGCGCGTGACCGCGTCGCCGGAGCAGCATTCGCACGTTCCGCCGGAGCGAGCGTCATCGTTATGGACGATGGTTTTCAAAATCCGTCACTCGCCAAGGACCTGAATCTCATTCTCGTCGATGGCCGCCGCGGCATCGGCAATGGCCGCGTCGTTCCCGCTGGACCATTGCGTGCGCCCTTGGAACTGCAGCTCGATCGCGCGCAGGCGCTGATCGTGGTCGGAGCGCCGGACGGCGCCGCACGCGTCATCGAGCGTGCCGAGCGGCGCAGGATTCCTCTTCTTCACGGCAGGCTCGAGCCGGATCGGGCCGTCGTCAACGCGATCGGTCAACGCAAGGTCCTGGCCTTCGCAGGCATTGCCGATCCGGAAAAGTTTTTTGTAACGCTCACCTCCGCGGGCATCCAGGTAGCGAACCGGGCAGGCTTTCCCGACCATCATCGCTTCAGCGCGGCCGAAGCTCTCGACCTCGTCGCCCAGGCGCAGGCCAACAGCCTGATGCTGCTGACCACCGAAAAGGATCTCGCCCGGTTAGCCGGCGAGCCTGAATGGCAACAGCTTGCGACGCATGCGAGCGCACTGCCGGTACGGCTTGTGATCGAAGAGCAGGATCGGCTACGAGAAATAGTCCTGAGCGCCGTTGCCAACTATCGCGCGACGGCTTTACGGCGAAAGACGTGATACGAGCGGGCTCCCGCGTTACCGTCCGTAACGTGAACCCATTCGCTGCAAGACCGCTTCCGGCGTGGCGTAGGCTTCCTGCAAATCCACGCTCCAATAACGAAGCTCTTCCAGCGGAATGGATACGCCGGTTACCGCGCAGCGGACGAAGGTGCCCGGCCGCACCACACGGAAGTCGCCGTCGAGATATTTGACCTCGGCCTCGCCGGGCATTGGCGCGGGACGATCTGTACGATTAAGCACCGCCACCTCCGTGCATGCGATTTGAGCGTTGGATTGCCCTGCAGGTGCATTTCGGGAAGCCAAAACATAATAACGCGGGCACCGCAACGAAAGGCAAGGCTGCAGCCCGGCCGAACCACCAGTTTGTGATCTTGGCGACCCTGCGCGGCCGCCATGCGGCGTGATAATTTCACCGCCGAGTGCCGTTTAGCACGTGAGAGCTGCAAGACCATGGCTTGCCGGAGACTGGCCTTTGTTTTCGTCCTCGCCCTCGCCTGTTCGCAAGCGGCTGCCGCACCGGAGCAGATCGATATTCCGGATGGCGGCTTGGCCTTGCATGCGACGCTCTATCGCCCGGAAGGTCCGGGACCGTTCCCGGCGGTTGTCGCCCTGCATGATTGCGGCGGACTGACCCAGCGACCGAACACTGAGGCACAGCTGTACGCGAAGTGGGCGGCTAAGTTGGTGGCTGACGGTTTTGTCGTCGTCTTTCCGGATTCGTTCGGATCACGCGGCCTTGGCTCGCAGTGCCGCGAACGTCACCGCACGGTGCACGCCTGGCGCGAGCGCGTCGGTGACGCCAATGCCGCGCGGCTTTGGCTGCAGATGCAGAGCTATGTCCGTGGCGACCGCGTTTCGCTGCTCGGCTGGGCGAACGGCGCGGCGACGGCGTTATGGACCATCCGGCTGACCACGGCGGTGCATCACGACGCGGCCGATTTCCGCTCCGCCGTTGCATTTTACCCGAGTTGCCGCCGTCTCTTGCAGAGCGCGTGGAGCGCGCGAGTGCCTACCTTGCTTCTCATTGGCAGCGCCGACGATTGGACCCCGGCCTCGACATGCCAACAAATGGTCGCTGGCGCCCGCGGCCGCAGCGCGCACATCCAGCTCGTCGTCTATCCGGAGGCGCATCACGAATTCGATCGCGCCAATTCCCCGATTAGGCTGCGTACCGGGCTCGTCAATACTGCCGATCCTTCCGGCAGAGCGCATGGCGGCACAAATCCCGCCGCACGGACCGATGCGTTTAAGCGGGTGCCGCAGTGGCTGGCGCGCTAGTGAGACGAAAGCAAACGCCGCGCCGAGAACGATCGGCGCGGCGGGTCAGAAGGCCGGTTGGCGGCCGATTATTACCAGCGGCAGTGCAAGCGGCCGTAGTAGCCGCGCCAGCAATGACGGTGATGGCGATACCAACGGTGATGATACCGGTGGTGATGATACCAATAGACTGGCGTCACATTGCTTTGGTCGGCGGTAACCACCCCACTGAGAGGCGCAATCGGCGCGGCTTGCGAGGTTCCCGAGACGGCCAACATCAGCAACGCCGCGACCGCCATCGCAAAGACAGTCCGTGTCATTTTCATTCTCCTTGTTCTTTTCCTCCGGCGCGAACCTCTGCCAGCGCATAACACGCAAAGACGATCGCGGTTCCGCGACGGCTCGAATTTCACTTTCATGAATGGATAGTCAGAATCGCGTTGACTCGCTGATAAGGTTCGCGAGCCAACGCGTCGACCTCTACGATCACAATGAGCCGTGCACTAGTTCGGGCTGTTTAAAACAAGTCGCCTTGGCCGGAGGTGCCGGCGCGGCGGGCGCGCAGTTTGGGCGCGGCGGATGGACGTTCGATTGCCGGGCTGGTTTCAGCGTGCGCACCGATGCGGCCGTCGGAAAATTCAATCTCGAGCGGCATACCCGCGGTGATCGCAGCGGCAGTGCGCAAGGGGCGCCCCTTGGCATCGCGCACCAGAGCAAATCCGCGCGCCAACACGCCTCGATATGAGAAGGCCGCAAGGAGCTCGCCGCCGCGCTCGGCACGCGAGCCGCGCACTGCAATAAGCTGGCGCACTGCGCGTGTGGCGCGTTCGCCGAAGGCGGCCACCCGTTCGCGCTCCTGCCCGACGCGGGTGCGATGAACGGCCAGATTGGCGGCGACCCCGGCGCGCAGCCGCGACGACAAACTGCCGTACCGCTCGCGCCGCCGCTCGATATTGGCACGCAACAAACGGTCGCTTAGCCGTCCGGCGATCCGTGAGAACGTGACATGATGGACATGTGCATTGGTGCGTAGCGCCCGGTCGAGACCGGCCGCGGCATGATCGAGCCGCTGCCGCGGCAGCGCCAGCACCTCTTCCGCCTTTGGCAGTGCCCGGCTTGCCGAACGCAACTCGGCCCATCGCGCATCCTGATTGCGCCGCCAGCAGGCGAGCGCGCGCCGCGACAGCGATTCGATGTCGAGCAGGAGCTCGGTGCGGACCGGAACGGCCATTTCTGCCGCCGCGGTCGGTGTCGGCGCGCGCCGGTCAGCGGCAAAATCAATTAGCGTGACGTCGGTCTCATGGCCGACCGCCGAGATCAGCGGAATTAAGCTCGCAGCTGCGGCGCGCACCACGATCTCTTCGTTGAACGACCACAAATCCTCGAGCGAGCCGCCGCCGCGGGCGACGATGATCAGGTCCGGCCGTGGCGGCAGGAGCGCGCTCTCGCGTTCGGGCAGCGCATTGAAGCCATCGATCGCTGCGGCGATTTCCGCAGCCGAGCCATCGCCCTGCACCTTAACCGGCCATAGCAACACGCGGCGCGGAAATCGATCGGCGAGCCGGTGCAGGATGTCGCGGATCACCGCGCCGGTTGGCGAGGTTACGACCCCGACAATCGTGGGCAAAAACGGCAGCAGCTGTTTGCGCGCTTCATCGAACAATCCTTCGGCGGCAAGTTTTCGCTTGCGCTCTTCGAGGAGCGCCATCAGCGCGCCGATTCCGGCGGGCTCCAGCGTCTCGACGATGATTTGATATTGTGAGCGGCCGGGATAAGTGGTGAGCCTTCCGGTAACGACGACTTCAAGCCCGGCTTCCAGCCGAAGTTGAATGCGCAGCGCCGTGCTGCGCCAGATCACGCCGGCGATGCAGGCGCGGTCATCCTTAAGGTCAAAATAGACGTGGCCGTTGCCGTGGTAGCTGACTTTGCCGAGCTCGCCGCGCACCCGCACGTAGCCGTAAGCCTCTTCGAGCGTGCGCTTGAGCGCTGTCGACAGCTCGGAAACCGTCAATTCCGGCAGGTTGAGGCGGGGCTCGTTCATTGCGGCCTATGGCCCTGCAAGGTTGACGAACGGGTAAACTCCATGGCGATTAGTGCGGTTCATTGCGTGCTCGGGTCAAGCCCTGCCGCGGTCTGCAACACGTTCTGATCGATGAACATTCTACTCTTAGGTTCAGGCGGGCGAGAGCACGCTTTGGCTTGGAAAATGGCGGATAGTCCACTGACCGAGCGGCTTTATTGCGCCCCCGGCAATGCTGGCATTTCGCAACAGGCGCAATGTGTACCCGTCGATCTAACCGATCATGCCGCCATCGTCGCCTTTTGCCACGACCGCCGAATCGACCTGGTCGTGGTCGGACCCGAAGCGCCGCTCTGCGCGGGTATCGTCGACGACCTTGAATCGGCCGGGCTCAAGGCATTCGGGCCGAGCCGCGCTGCCGCTCGGCTCGAAGGGTCCAAGGGCTTCACCAAAGATCTTTGCCGTGCCAACCGGATCCCGACCGCAACCTATGCGCGCTTTAAGGACGCGCCTGCCGCTAAGGCCTATATCCGCGATCAAGGTGCCCCGATCGTCGTGAAAGCGGACGGGCTTGCCGCCGGCAAAGGCGTGATCGTGGCGCAGACCGAAGCCGAAGCCGAGGCGGCGGTCGACATGATGTTCGGCGGCGGTTTGGGCGAAGCCGGCGGCGAGGTCGTCATCGAAGAGTTTCTCGACGGCGAGGAAGCCTCGTTCTTCGCGTTGTGCGACGGCGAGACAGCAATTCCATTGGCGACCGCGCAGGACCATAAGCGCGCCTTTGACGGCGACAAGGGACCCAATACCGGCGGCATGGGCGCGTACTCGCCTGCGCCCAATATCGATGCCGCGATGAGCGGCCGAATCATGAATGACATCATCGCGCCGACCATGGGTGCGATGAAGGCAATGGGCACGCCGTACAAAGGCGTGCTCTACGCCGGGCTGATGATCACGCGGCAAGGCCCGAAGCTCATCGAATACAATGCCCGCTTCGGCGATCCGGAAACGCAAGTGCTAATGCCGCGGCTGATGTCCGATCTGGTGCCTGCTTTGCTGGCAAGCCGCGACGGCATGTTGAAGTCATTCGACTTGCGCTGGTACGCGACGCCGGCGCTGACCGTAGTGATGGCAGCCAATGGCTATCC
Organism: Xanthobacteraceae bacterium; assembly: GCA_035703785.1. Lineage (GTDB taxonomy): Bacteria > Pseudomonadota > Alphaproteobacteria > Rhizobiales > Xanthobacteraceae > BOG-931. The sequence continues at coordinate 588 of DASSXN010000068.1, read as the reverse complement.
GGGACACTATGCCCGCGGCACCGTCATCGAGGGTCTCGATGAAGCGGCGGCGGTCGAAGGCGTGCAAATCTTTCATGCCGGCACCAAAGCCGAGGGCGGCCGCATTCTCGCCAATGGCGGCCGCGTTCTTAACATCTCGGCGACGGGAAAGACGGTGCGCGAGGCGCAGGCGCGCGCTTATGCGGCGATCGCCCGCATTCGTTGGCCCGAAGGTTTTTACCGGCGCGACATCGGCTGGCGCGCCGTGGAACGGGAGAGTCGCGTCTGATGCCCGATCTTGCGGATCTCTTCCCCGGCTATGAGTCGCGCTGGATCGAAACCTCCGCTGGACGGATTTTCGCCCGCGTCAGCGAGGGCGGCGGCCCACCGGTCCTGCTCCTTCATGGTCATCCACAGAGCAACGTGATGTGGCATCGCGTAGCGCCAACGCTCGCGCAGCGTTTTACACTCGTGATCGCCGATCTGCCGGGCTACGGCTGGTCGGCGGCACCGCCGGCGCAGCCAGACCATGCGCCCTACACCAAGCGCGCCATGGCCCAGGCTATGGTGGAAGCGATGGAGACACTCGGTTTTGTCCGTTTCCGCTTG
>DASSXN010000049.1:0-11669 GCA_035703785.1 Xanthobacteraceae bacterium | reverse complement strand
GTCGGCGAGAGCGAGGAGGTGATGCTGCGCATGGTCGCCGCCACCGCGCCGGCGTTGCCGCCCGAGTGCCCGCGCTATCTGATGGGCGTCGGCACGCCTTCGGATATTCTCAAGGCGATCGGCCGCGGCATCGATATGTTCGATTGCGTTCTGCCCACGCGCAACGGCCGCCATGGGCTCGCCTTCACCCGCTTCGGTCCGATCAATCTCAAGAACGCGCGTCACGCCGACGATCCACGCCCGCTCGATCCGCAAAGCCGCTGCCCCGCGGCGCGCGATTTTTCGCGCGCATATCTGCACCATCTGTTCAAGGCCAACGAGGCTCTCGGCGGGATGCTGCTGTCGATCGTCAACCTGTTCTACTACCAGGACCTCACCGCCGGCGCGCGCGCGGCGATCGCGCAGCGCCGGTTCGCCGATTACCGCGCCGAAATTGAAGAGCAATGGGCGGCGAAGCGGGATTTGGGGTGAAGTGCAAATGTCATCTTTCCCTCCCCCCTTGCGGGGGAGGGTAGGGAGGGGGGTCGGAAAGGAAGTGTGCACACAGCGACGCACAGGCGTCACCTGTCGACCCCCACCCCAAACCCCTCCCCGCAAGGGGGAGGGGAATCAAAAATGCGCCGGCCAGATACGCCGGCCGGCGCGCTCACACAAATTCGATGACGCAAGTGCGCTGGCGCCGTTGCAGCGCGCCAGCAAGTTGCGAAAAGGCGTTTAGCCTTTGACGACCTGGCCGCGGATCTCGCCGCCCTTATTGGTGTCGGTATGGACGTTGGCGTACAGCATGCCCTTCTGCAGATCGTCGGCCTGGGCATCCGTGAGTGTCGCCGAACCCTTGAATGGGCTTGACAGGTTTTGGCCCTTTTCCGAGATCCAAATCACCGGCGCGGCGTTCTTGCCGACTTCTGCGGGTCCGTGGAAATGCGCAGCCGTGGCCGGGCCGGTCAGGCCGGAGAAATTCCCCTCCCAGGTCAGAACTTTGGTTGCAGGATCGTAGCTTGCGGTGACCGTACCTTTGCCGGCGGTCTGGACCGCCGGGACTTCGCTTGCACCATTCATATCGGCTTTGAACTTCATGGGCGCGGCTTGGCTTGGCGTAGACGAGGCCAACACGACGGCGCCGGCGGCGCTGCCGGCCGCATAACCCAATACCGACCGACGACTGAACTTTTGATTCATCTGATCCTCCCTGGATGCGCGCTTGTACAATGACAGCACAAACACCGAAGTTCCTGCTGTTATTGCCTGTGCGGCGCGGTGCCATAACCTCGCGATAGGTCCGCAGAACCCAAATTTCCGTAGTAAATACAATTCGCTACTGTGAATTTATTATGCGGAAATTAAACTAAAGGCACGAGCCGGCCGGAGCTGCAGCCATCGTGCGTTTGCGCTCGCTTGGTTCGCCTTGGCTCTCCTTGGCCCCCCTTGGCCCCGACATCACGGCATTACGCAACTGCGTGTTACCGCGATCGAGGTCTCAAATTCGGTGCCGCAATCGTCACAAGCCCAAAAGTGATCGATCCGGCCGGCGAGATCGAAGCGTGACTGTTCGGCCACTAGCAAACGGCTGCCGCAATGCGGGCAATTCGGCCGTTTTGGTCGCTTACGACTTTCCGCCGAAAGGACGGGCTTCGGCCAAGCGAGAGACAGGGGCGCGATCATCGTTTCTCTCCACGAATCCCTCACCGAACCCTTGCTGGCGCGAAGGTTGCACGTCGAAATGGCGCGACCGCGACGCCGCTATGAAAGTCTTGTGGCCACGGATGGCGGCAACAAAGCAAAGAGCCGGCGGCACGAAGGCCGGCGCGGTGCCGCTCAGTCAGTAGGACGACGTGTTCGTGTCGATGGTCACGCAATTGGTGCGGCCGGACAAAACGCAATCTTCTATTTTTTGATTTGAATAAAGTTCGCGGGTCAAAATCCAGCCGATAACGAACAGAACCACCACGACGCCGAGCGCGACCAATGAGGCGCGGCGGTTGGTGTTGTCCCGACCGGCGTCACGATTATTGTTCTCGGCCACGGCGCGCCACGTGCAAGGGGTTTCAATATCCGGCAATTATGGTGAGCCCGCAGGGATTTGAACCCTGGACCCCGTGATTAAAAGTCACGTGCTCTACCGACTGAGCTACGGGCTCGAACGCGTTTGAATCGCATCCTTATGTGGGGTTCGCTGGCTTTTCGCAAGCCATCAAGTGGTCACGATCGCGGTTCGAGGAACTCGTCGGTCAATCGAAAAGGAGAGGATGATGAAGCCCGGCCACTCCACCACCCTCGATGATGGCTTAGAAGCTGAAGGACGAGAGCAGCATGATGCCGTAGCGCGGCTCGGTCTTGGTGCGGAACTGGTCTCCCGGAGGAATTGGCTGATTGGCGACCAGACCGTCGCCCAAGACTTTGGCCTTGGGATCAACGCGCAGTCCCACCCCAAAATTCCAGCTCGACGTAGAGGGCGCATCTGGGTGATGCAAGCCGACCATCCAACCTAACGCATAGCCTGTGATCGGTCCCGCATCAGTATTTGCGGCGGTCCCACCGCCTATTTCGACTGCAACGAATGGGCCTGTGGCGATATCGTTACAATTGAAGTGCAGGTTGGGGTTCTTGCACCAGCTTTGCCTTCCTGTCTGCCACTCAAAGGCGAAGTAATGCGCTTCCAGCACGAAACTCACTCCGACATTACTGGACGAGTCGGTGACGCGCAGAATACCGTTTGGTGTTACCGTGGCATCGACGACCCGCTTGCCACCGACGTCGAAGTCCGCGGCAATTCCGAGTCCCCAACCGAACCCCGTCCACGTTTTAGGGTTGACGGGAGTGCCATCGGACTTCGCTACATCACCGGCGGCGGCAACCTGAGCAAAGTATGCAGCACCCAAGGCCCCTGCAGCGAACACGCTTACGAAGTGCCGCACTCGAGAATTACGCAACCCTCTACACAGCGCTCCTAATTGACTCAGCATCGACAGCTCCCATGGTCATGGGAGGCAAATGCCCTTCGCGACCGCTCGCAGGTTTTCGTTTTCGGCTACACTGCCGTCAGCAATACGGAATCAAAGCTGCCCCCCAGCCACCCCTCAGTGGCGACCTCAAGGTTATTGTCGGCAGTAAGAGCCGCTCATTCGCGGCACCAATTTTCCCACTCTATAAACACGGGCCAAAAGTATCGGCGTGACAGTACTTCCGGCTGATCGGCGCGCAGCGTCCGGGCGCCTGGGTTTCAAACTTTCGAGACAGCGTAGGAGCCAGACTGCGGCGTCGAAGCAATCTCGCACCCGCGCTTTTTTATGCCGGCTTTGCTACATTGCCCCCTGATCGCCGAAGCAGAGCCGAAATACAGGAACCGCCCATGCCGATCGTCAACCGCGTCGCCGACCTGCACAACGAGATCAAAGAATGGCGGCGGGATTTCCACGCCCATCCGGAACTGCGCTACGACGTGCACCGCACTGCCGGTTCGGTCGCCGAAAAGCTCAAGAGTTTCGGCTGCGACGAGGTCGTTCCCGGCATCGGGCGCACCGGCGTGGTCGGCGTCATTCGCGGCCGCAAGGCCGGCGGCAAGGTGGTCGGGCTGCGCGCCGATATGGACGCGCTGCCGCTCGAAGAAGAAACCGACTTGCCTTACAAATCGACCGTTCCCGGCAAGATGCATGCCTGCGGGCATGATGGGCACTCGGCGATGCTGCTCGGCGCCGCCAAATATCTCGCCGAGACGCGCAACTTCGCCGGCACCGCGGTCGTCATTTTCCAGCCGGCGGAGGAGGGCGGCGCCGGCGCGCTCGCCATGGTCAAGGATGGGCTGATCTCGCGCTTCGGCATTCAGGAAGTCTACGGCATGCACAATTATCCCGGCCTGCCGGTCGGCCAGTTTGCGATCCGGCCGGGTGCGATGATGGCGGCCGCCGATCATCTCGCCATCGAGATCGAGGGCAAAGGCGGGCACGCGGCGCGGCCGCATCTTTCCATCGACACGATCCTGGTCGGCGCCCAGATGATCAACCAGCTGCAGTCGATCGTGGCGCGCAATGTCGACCCGCTGGAATCCGCGGTGATCTCGATCTGCATGTTCCAGGCCGGTCACACCGACAATGTCATTCCCCAGCACGCGGTGTTGCGCGGCACGGCGCGCAGCCTCACCCCGGACGTGCGCGAGCTGTTGCATAAGCGGATCGGCGAGGTGGTCGAGGGTACCGCCCGCATGTATGGCGCCTCGGCCAAGGTCACCTACACCAACGGCTATCCCGTCGTTGTCAATCACGAGCGGCAGACCGCTTTTGCCGCCGATGTCGCGCGCGAAATCGCCGGCAAGGACAAGGTCGATATCGATGTGCCGCCGGTGATGGGCGCGGAGGATTTCGCCTTCATGCTGCAGGAGCGGCCTGGCGCCTTCATTTTTGTCGGCAATGGCGACAGCGCCGGCCTGCACCATCCCGCTTATGATTTTAACGACGAGGCGATTCCGGTCGGCACCTCGTATTGGGTGCGGCTCGCGGAGACCGCGCTGGTGGGGTGAGATCGCAGTCGTCCGTCACCCTGAGGTGCCGCTAATGGGTCCGGCCCGAAGTGGCCGGCCCGATGACAAGCTCCGCGGCCCTCGAAGGGCGACGGCAGCCAAGTCGGCTGTTGCCGACTTCGAAAATCATGATCCGAAATCGGAAGCCCGATTTCGATTGGCCGTTCATCCTTCGAGGCTCGCTTCGTTCGCACCTTAGGATGACGGGATTAGACTTGGTTTAGAATGCTTACTGCACCGGCTCGGCGGTGTCGGCCGGCAGCTTCGGCGGATCCGCCATGACCTCGGTGATGGCGCGGCGCTGCGGCAAAAGAGCAGCCGTCCTGGCGGTGAGCTTGGCCGCGATCGGGACGATCCTGGCCTCGACTTCGCGCCAATAGGCGAAGCTGTTGAAGCGGGTGCCCTCGATGACCGCGAGCGCGACCGCCGCGACGAACGGCAGGCTCTGCACCACAAGCACCCACGCAAAAATATTGATCTCGCGGACCTGCTTGTAATTGGTGGCGACGAGCGTGAGCGCGCCGACCAAGAGCAAGCCGCCGATCACCGCTTCCCAGAAGGCGGGGAAGTCCGGCCCTTTGCGCGAGGCGCCGCCCTTGGCGGTGCGCAGGAACGGCATCCGCTCGAGGATCACGCCCATACCGACCGCGCGCGCCACCGTCCATTGCAGCGCCATCGCCGCGGCGACCGCGCCGACCATCCGCCCCGGCGAGGCGCGCACGCGCAGCCGGTACAAAGCGGCGAAATGCGCGACCGAAACGGTAAAGGCGGCGATGATCGGAATGGTCAAGATGCGATCCGGCACCGCGATATTGGCAAAAGCAACGACCGGCACCCAAACGATGTTGAGAAGCGCAACCACAACTCCGATGGCTTCCGCGCCCAGCCAGTTGAGCCAGCCGATCGCATATTCGCGTTTCTGCTCGCGCGTGAGCCCATCGGCCCAGGGCAACAGGGCCCGCCAATGTTTGCGCAGCAGCTGCGATCCGCCGAAGGCCCAGCGGTGGCGCTGGCGCTTATAGAATTCAAACGTGTCCGGCAGGAGCCCGTGGCCGTAGCGGCGATTGGTGTAATGCGCAAGCCAGCCGTGTTCGAGGATCGCCAGCCCGAGATCGGTATCTTCGACGATGGTGTCGCTCGACCAGCCGCCGACGTCCTCGATCGCCGCGCGGCGAATGAGGCACATCGTGCCGTGCATGATGATGCCGTTGAACTCGTTTCGCTGCACCATCCCGATATCGAAGAAGCCGGCATATTCCGCATTCATGGCGGTGTGCAGCGGCGTGCGATCGCCGTCGCGATGATCCTGCGGCGACTGCACGAAGCCGACGCGGTTGTCGGCGAATAGCGGCACCAGGTTGGTCAGCCAGTCGGCGCTCACGACATAGTCAGCGTCGATGATGCCGATAATCTGCGCATCAGGAGCGGTATGCGACAGCGCGAGGCGGAGAGCGCCGGCCTTGTAACCCGTGAGTTGATCGGCGCGGACGAATTTGAAGCGCTCGCCGAGCGCGACGCAGTGCTCCTCGATCGGCCGCCACAGCGCCGGGTCGGGCGTGTTGTTGACCACGACCACGCATTCGAGATTGGGATAATCGAGCCGCGCCACGGCATCGAGGCTGGCTTTGAGCATATCCGGCGGCTCGCAACAGGCCGGCACATGGATCGAGACTTTCGGGGCGAACGGCTCCGGCAGGTCTTGTAGCAAGTCTTGCATAAGCAACTGCGGCAACGCATTGGCAAGCCGGCGCGGCGCGCGGCCGAAGGCAATGGCCGCGATCTCTTCGAGGCGCGCCAGCGCGATCGCGACCAGTGGCACCAAGAGGACGATGCCAAATCCCAGCGCGAAGGCGGCGCCGGGCACGAAATAATGGCCTTTCCAGAACGCGACGATGGCGGCGAACCAGGCGCCCACCGCATTGGCGGAGGCCGCCAGCATCAGCGCCTGCGTGGCGCTGGCGCCGGCAAGCGCCAAAATCGGCAGCGACAAGAGCACGCCGAACAACACCGCCAACCCGGCGCGCTTTAAATAGTCTGGATCGGTGATCGCGCCGGTCCAGGCGAATTTGGCTTGGCGCGAGGCGTCGAAAAGTCCCCAATAGGGACCGACGCCACCTTCCATGGTCTTCCAGGGCTGGTCGATCGCTTCGACGACGTTGTAGTCGATGCCATAGGCTTGGGCGCGGGTGACGAAATCGCGCAGAACCTGCGCCTGCTCCATCCGCCCCGGCTCGGCATCGTGGAAATTATAGCCGGCACTTGGCCAGCCGAATTCGGCGATGACGATCCGCTTGCCCGGATGCATCTGGCGCAGCCGGTCGTAGAATTCGATGGTGTGGTCGACCGCGCGTGAGGCGTCGAAGCCCTCCCAGTAGGGCAGGATATGCGCGGCGATGAAGTCGACGGCCGAGGCCAGCTCCGGATGATCGATCCAGACCGTCCAAATTTCTCCTGTAGTTACAGGGACTGGGCTGGACCTCTTAACTTTCTGGATGATCTCCATTAGCGCCGGCACGGTCATTTCCGCGCGCAGCGTGGTCTCGTTGCCGACGACAATGGCATCGACATTGCTGTAGTGCCGGGCGAGGTCGAGGGCCGAGCGAATTTCCCGCTCGTTGCGGGCCTGGTCCTGGTCGATCCAGGCGCCGACCGTGACTTTAAGGCCGAATTCAGCGGCGATCGGCGGCACGAGTTCGGCGCCGCCGGTGGCCGAATAGGTGCGGATTGCCCGGGTGTAGGGGGCTATGGTCCGCAGGTCCGACCGGATCTGCTCGGCCGTTGGGCGCGTGCCCCGGTCAGGATGCGAGGAATCGGCAAACGGTGAATATGAAATACTGGCGAGTTGCCGGGTGACGTCGGGGGCGTTCCCCACCGGTCTCAGCAAAACCCAAATGCCGGCATGCACGCACGCAACTAGCGCGAGCACAGCAGCGACGGTGCGCATGGACTCCCAACCACGCGGGGCAAACCACACAGGCCCGAACCTGCCCCCAGGTTCGACGATGGTCGTAAGGGTGAGGCTAACCTTGCAACGGCGAAATTAAATTAGCGACGGCCAATGGCGAATTCAAGACAGCAGGATGGCGCAAGACGCCGCGCGGCAGCGATTTTTTTCCGCTGCCGGCCGCAAGCGCACATTGCTGAAAGTTAATGACGTGCCGAGGGCCGCGCTTTAGCGCGTCGCAGTCGGATTTTGTACCGCCGCGGCCGGCGCAGGGGGCTGCAGAGCCGGATTGATCCAGCACGCATGGACGCGTCCGTTGAGGCTATCGGCGGCTTTGGGATCGATCGTATTGGCGTGCAAAACCAGGCAGCGAAAGGTCACCTGGATATGGCCGCTCGGACAGCCGAAGCGGTCATAGAGGTCGAGGTGGCGAAATGCCGTGTCCAGATCGTCGCGCCAAAGCAGGCTGACGACGCGCCGGCCGAGCCACACGCATTCCGGATTGCCGGCCGGCCCGCTGAGGGTGCGTTGCGCTTCAGCAAATTCATCGATTTTCTGGGGTTCCTTGGTGCCGTCTTTGGCACTGTCTTTGGCACTGTCTTTGGCACTGTCCTTGGCGCCCTCTTTCGGCGCCGCGGATTGCTGGTCGGCCGGCTTGGCGTCGTTGTTTTGGGCAAGAGCGGGAGAAATAGCGGGAGAAATTGCGGGAGAAATTCCGGTGGCCGTTGCGGCCGCAAGCAGCCACAGGGCGGCGCAAATCCCGCCGGCAAGTTTGAATACGCGGTACGACATCATCGCCTTATTGCGCTGGACTAGGCTGAAAGGGACGTTCCCCAGGTTTCATTGATGTTTCTTTGCCTTGCGGCGCTGCCCCTTCTGACGGTCGATTAGGCCCCTATTGCGGCGGAGGTTTTCGCCAATCACCGCGGCTGCGACCACAGCCTAACCGCGGGCGTTTGTCCAGCGCACATGCTGGCACTCCTTAACGGGAACGCGCTTGGCATCGCCTTCCGCCAAGGCTAGAGCGCAATCGTTTCACACTGAAACGATTGCGGCTCTAGCATTTTGATTGAGCATGATCCTTCCGGAAAACCGGCTTCCACTTTTCCGGATCATGCTCTAAGGCGGATACGTGCCGCGCCCGACATACGCAAATTCGCTTGCTGCAGCGCTCGCCTGTTACGCCGCAACCGCAATCGCGATTGGGTTTGCGTGGTGGTGGCTTGGCGCGCCCATTCGGCTGCCGCCGTCGCCGCTTGCCGCCGGCGGCAAACTCGCTTGCGTGTCCTATGCGCCGTTTCGTGGCGATCAGGACCCGCTGGTCGAGACAACGCATGTGGACGCGGCGCAGATCGACGAAGATCTGACGCTGTTGTCCCGCTACACGGACTGCATCCGCACTTATTCGATCGAAAATGGACTCGACCAGGTTCCGGCGATCGCCGCGCGTCACGGGCTGAAAGTAATGCAGGGCCTTTGGCTGTCCAACAAAGCCGAAAAGAACCGGCGTCAGGTCGAGACCGTCGTTGCTCTCGCCAAAACCTTTCCAAACACGATCAGCGCGGTAATCGTTGGCAATGAGGTGCTGCTGCGCGGCGATCTTTCGGTCGGCGATCTTGAAGGATTCATCCGCACGGTGAAGGCGCAAGTGACGATGCCGGTCACCTATGCCGATGTATGGGAGTTCTGGCTGCGCTATCGCGACCTGCAGAGCGCGGTCGATTTCGTCACCATTCACATCCTGCCGTACTGGGAGGATTTCCCGCTGCCGGCTTCGGTTGCCGCCGCTCATGTCGACGCCATCCGCAAACAAGTCGCCGCGGCGATCCGGGACAAAGAGATTTTCATCGGCGAAGTCGGCTGGCCAAGCGCGGGGCGGATGCGCGAGGCGGCGCTGCCGTCGCCCTCCAACCAGGCGCGCGTCATCGGCGAAACGATGACGCTGGCGCAGCGCGAAAATTTTCGCGTCAACGTCATCGAGGCCTTCAATCAGCCGTGGAAGCGGTGGCTGGAAGGCGCGACCGGCGGCTATTGGGGCATTTTCGACCGCGCGACCGGCGCACCGAAATTTGCCTTCAATGGCATCGTCTCCGATCACCCGTATTGGCGGTTGCAGGCGCTTGCCGGCGCGCTGCTGGCCGGCATTATATTTGCGAGCGCGCTCGCCGGCGCGGGCGGCAAGCCGGCCGTGCGCTATCTGTGGCCGCGCATCGCGCTATTGTCTTTCCTTCCCGCGGTCTTGTTCGGCTGGACGCTCGAGCGGATTCCGATCGACAGTTTCAGTGCCGGTTCCTGGCTACGTTCCATTGCCTTCGCCGCTGCCGCGGCGGTTGCGCCGGCGGCAAGCGCGGCGGCTATCGCCGCCGGCCGCACGCAGCCGGCCTTCGCGGCCCTTATTGGCGGGCGGCGCGGGACGCGCGATGCACTTGGCGTCGTTCTTGGCGGCTGCCTGATCGCGCTGACGATGCTCTCGATCGAAACGGCGCTCGTTTTGGTGTTCGATCCGCGCTATCGCGATGTTCCGTTTGCTCCGCAAAGCGCCGGCGTTATCGCGTTCCTCGCGTTGATGATGTCGGCGCCCCGTCCGGTCGGCAAGCGCGCGGCAGCCGAAACGCTCGCGGCGGCCGTGCTTGCGATCGCCGCGGTCTATATCGCGATCAACGAAACAGTTGCGAACTGGCAAGCGCTCTGGCTTTGCGCCGGTTTTGCCGGGCTCGCCGTCATTCTATCGCGGGCGCGGGACGCGCCAGGCTGAGAATCAAGAGCGCGGCGGCGAGCGCGGACAGCTCAGGGTTATGCAGCACGATGCCGAAGCCGCCTGCCGCGAGGCCCACCGCGACCAACACGATCGACGGGCGTATCAGGTTGAGAAGCGCTGCGGCCAGCGCGACGGCGCCGAAGACATAATGATTGTAGAGCGCGATCGCGAGGCGAAAGGCGCCGCACAGCCAGGTCTTCAGTCCGGCTTGGCAGGCAAGTTCGACGTTGAGATTCTCGATCGCCATGTAGCGCAGATACAGGGCCTCGCCGACCGATAGGAAAGCGATGATCAAAAGCCAATTGGTCTGGCGCGCGGTGGGAAGGAAGAGCGGGCGCATATTTGCAGGTTAAACCACCCGATGGTGCGGGTTAATGCCATAATTCCAAGCGCTATCAGTTTTGCTGGCCATGCTCTAAAACCCACGCCGGAGGCCCTTGATGACGGCTCGAACGTGCCTAGCGATCGTGCTCGCGGCCGGCGAGGGCACGCGCATGCGCTCGGCGCGGCCGAAAGTGCTCCATCCGCTCGCCGGGCGCTCGCTGCTTGCGCATGTGCTCGGCACCGTCGCGCAAGCCGGCATCACCGCCACAGCCGTCGTGATCGGCCCCGGCGACGACGCCGTCGCCGCCGAAGTCAAACGCGTGTCCCCCGATGCCGAATGCTTCGTGCAGCAGGAGCGGCGCGGCACGGCGCATGCGGTACTGGCGGCGCGGGCAGCCATCGAACGTGGGGCCGACGATGTTCTCATCGTCTACGGCGACACGCCACTTGTGCAGCCGGCATCGCTATTGCGGCTGCGCGCGGCGATTGTTGATGGTGCGTCGGTTGCCGTGCTCGGCTTTCGTGCCACCGACTCCACCGGCTATGGGCGCCTGATCGTCGACAACGGCGAGCTCGTCGCCATTCGCGAAGAGGCCGACGCCAGCGCAAGCGAACGCAAGACGGCGCTCTGCAACGGCGGCACCATGGCGCTCGCCGGCAAGACGGCGCTTGCGATCCTGGAACGGATCGGCGATCGCAATCGCAAACATGAATTTTATCTGACCGACGCCGTCGAGATCGCGCGCGGCATGGCGCTCTCCGCGGTGGCGGTCGAGGTCGAGGAGGACGACATGCGCGGCATCAATACCAAAAAACAGCTCGCGGAAGCGGAAGCGGTGGCGCAGCAGCGGTTGCGCCAGGCGGCGCTCGATGCCGGCGTAACGCTCCTTGCGCCGGAAACAGTCTATCTCTGCGCCGACACCAAGTTCGGCCGCGATGTGGTGGTCGAACCGTTCGTCGTGTTCGGCGAAAAGGTCACGGTCGAGGACGGCGCCGTCATTCATTCGTTTTCGCATATTGCTGGCGCGCATATCGGCAAAGGCGTTTCGGTCGGACCATTTGCGCGGCTCCGCCCCGGCACGCGGCTTGGCGAAGGCGCGCGCATCGGCAATTTCGTCGAGGTCAAGGAA
>DASSXN010000176.1:0-3555 GCA_035703785.1 Xanthobacteraceae bacterium | reverse complement strand
CTTGCCGTGCTCGATCACATCGATGCGGGTGCCTTCGACGGTGAGCGAGTCGGATACGCCGTCGGTCCTCTGCAGCATTTCCTCTCCGAGCTTTTTCGATCTTGTTCTACCACGTCAAAAGCGTTTTACCATTGCACGCGGCTCAAGCCAGGAGACCAAGAAATGACGGACGGCGTTACGGTCCACAACGGCATCGCCTATGCCAATCACGATGGCGTCGAGCTGCTCGGCGACTTCTACCTGCCGAAAGACGCCAAAGCGGCGCCGGCGCTGGTCGCGGTCCATGGCGGCGGCTGGGTCGCCGGCATGCGCGGCGCTTTCCAATATTGGGGCCCCTATCTCGCCGCGCGCGGCATTGCGGTCTTTGCCATCTCCTATCGGCTCGCGGCCAAAACCAAGACCTTTCCCGAAGCGGTGCAGGACGTGCTCGCCGGCGTGCAATTTGTCCGCGGCAAAGCGGGCGCCTTTGGCATCGATCCGGCGCGCATCGGCCTTCTCGGCGCCTCGGCCGGCGCGCACCTTGCGGCACTGGCGACGTTAAGCGGCAAGAAATTTCTCGGCGCCTATCCGCATGATCCGTTCGCCGCGACGGACACTTCCGTCAAAGCGCTGATCGGCGTCTACGGCGTCTACGATCTTTACGCGATGTGGTGCTCGCTTCAGGTTCAAGACGGGCGCAACAGCGACAACAAAGTCGAGAAATTCATCGGCGCGCCGCCGATGGCGAACCGCCAGACTTATTTCGACGCCTCGCCGGTCAGCTACGCCACTTACGCCAACAATGCGATCGGCGTGCTGCTCGCCACCGGCACCAATGACGATCTCGTCGATCCCAAAGAGCAGACCGAACCGTTCCAGCTCGCGCTCAAACAGGCCGGCTTTTTCGTGCGCCCCTGCATCGTGCCCGGCGCGCCGCATTATTGGATGAACGATCCGATCGAAGAGCCCGGCAGCCTGTCTGGATTTCTGGCGCCGCGGCTCCTCCGGTTTTTGGCGGAGAAGTTGTGAACGTTTGTAGTTTGTAGGGTGGGCTAAGCGAAGCGTGCCCACCGTCTGAAATGATTGGTGGGCTCGGCGCTTCGCGCCTTAGCCCACCCTCCGCTCTATTTCTTCTCCAACAACAGCGTGCCTTCCTTGCGAACGAGCGGCTGGATCGCGGCGGCGATTTTTGCCAATAGCCACGGCAGAAACACTTGCAACGTGACGTATTCCTCCGCGACGTCGATCGTGCCGCTCGCCACCTGGCCAACCGCGCGGACGCGGAACTGCAAGTGCTCGCCGGTCCAGATTTCCTCCTCGACCGCAAACAAATGCGCGTAGTTTGAACTCGCACTGCCGAGCCCGGCTTTCAGGCGGCGTACCGCTTCGTCTTTGCCCAAGCGGTGCGGAATCGATATCAAAAACGGCGCCGACATGACGTCTCCAACTTCCACGCTTTGCGCCCCTCGTGGCGTATATGGGAGGCGCGGTGTGCGGAGAGAAGACTGGTTCAGTCAGTCATTGCAACCAAAGCGTATCCCGGATGCGGTGCAGCGCGTTAGCGGTGCACCGCTGATCCGGGATCGTTGCGGACTCCGCGTTTGTAAAGGTCCCGGTTCAGCAGCGCACCATTTCATGCTGCGCTGCGCCCGGGACACGTCGGTGAAATGCTTCGCTCACAATGACGATTCACGCGCCTTCCATCACCGGTAAAGTGAGCGCCGAAGGATGTTCCGCCGAATGATGGATCGTGTCGGCGCCGATCTTGCTCGGCACATAGTAATGCGTCCACAGCACATCGGTGACAACAGAGTCACCGTTGACGATTTCGAGCCGTACGCGATTGCCCTTTTTGAAGCGATGCGCCATCGGCTCGATCGAAATATCGAAGCGGTAGATCTTTCCGGGCTCGATCGGCTGCGGATCGACGTGGCTGTGATAGGGCTCCATCTCGGTCGATTTGTCCGGATCGAGCGCGCGGTGCGAGGCGCGCAGCCAGCCTTTGGTGATCCAATACGACGCCGGATTGAGACCCTTGCCGCGATCCTCCGCCGATTGCGGCATCTGCTCGGAGAGCTTGACGAAGAAATCCATGTCGTTGCGCGTCGATGAGGCGTAAAGCGTGAGCTTGATCGGACCGCCGATTTCGAGGTCGGTTTCAAGCGGCGCGGTGGTGAAGGTGAGTACGCGCCGCGCCGGGTCCGGCGCATTGTTGGGCCCGAAGCCGACCACGCCCATCATCCAACCCGGATTGGGATAGCTGTAGGAGGTCTGCGCTTCGCCCGACGGCCGCTCGCGGCTGAGCGAGCCGTCGTTGAGCGAGGTCACGCTGCCGGATTTGTCCGCGTCGAGATGCCAGCTGACATAGCGAACGCCTTGCGGCGGCCAGGTTTCCGCCGTGCGGACTGCGTCCGCGCCGCGCACGAAATATTCGACCGCCGGGCGCTCCGGATAGTCGGTCTTCAATCCCTTCAGGTAGTGATCGTAGAACGGCAGCAGCAATGTTTCGTGCAATTCGCGGCTGTTGAACTCGCGATTGGCCACAAAAGCATTCACCGGCCCGATCATTTTCAACTTTTTAGGTCCGCGGGCGCGGCGGAAGCCGTCGATATTGCCGCGGGTATGCAGATCGACTTTGCTCCAGACACCGATCGAATAAAGCGGCACTTCGATCTCGTGCAGGTGCTCGGCGGCGCAGCGCTCGCGCCAGAATGCGTCATAAGTCGGGTGCTGCTGCAGCAGGAGATTCAAATCGCAGGTCTGTTCGCGCGAATGCTCACCGTTGGCCGGGTGGCGATTGATGATGCGGTTCTGATTCCACCAATAGCTGCCGAAGAAATCGCCGAGCATGCCGCCCTGATAGACCGAGGCGCGGTACGGATCGCTCAAGCCGTCGAAGGCCGCGATGCAGGCGAGCGACGGCGGCTTCGCAATCGCCATCCACCATTGCAGCATGCAAAAGTAGGACTGGCCGATGCCGCCGACTTTGCCGTTCGACCACGGCCGATGGCCGAGCCACTCGATGACGTCATAGAGGTCTTTCTGCTCGTTGCGGTCGAGAAAACGGAATTCACCGCCCGATTTGCCGCAACCGCGCACGTCCATCTGCGCGTAGACATAGCCGCGCTCGACGTAAAGACCGATCGGCCCGGTCTCGCGCCAGAGAAATTGCGGCGTCGCCGGCAGCGCATTATTGTCATAGCGGTAGGGCGAGGCGCCAAGCACGACGGGAAATCGGCCATCGCCCTCCGGCATATAGAGCGCGACCGCGATGTCGACGCCGTCATGGACGCGGATTTTCACTTCGCGCGGTTTGAGCTCCGGCTCCGGCATGCGTTTCCTCCCAGTGCTACGGTGACCATCATATTCACCTCTACCCGGAGGCGGGAGGCCGGTCCGTTTTCGCAACGCGCCGTCATTTCCCTCTCCCCAGTGGGGAGGTGAGGGGGTATCGAGCTGAAACTGAAACTCAGACCCCCCTCACCCTCGCTCACTGCGTTCGCTCGACCTCTCCCCAACGGGGAGAGGTGAAAATGGAATCTTGTTCTCGCGATGCGGCTCTATTTCCCTCCCCCC
>DASSXN010000193.1:0-6810 GCA_035703785.1 Xanthobacteraceae bacterium | reverse complement strand
GACGTCGCGATCGCGCCACGCGTCGGCAATGAATCCACCTCGGTCTGGGCGCAATATACGATCCGCCTCAAGGCGGGCAAGCGCGACCCGCTTGCCGCCGCGTTGAAGGCGCAAGGCATTCCGACGGCGATCTACTACACCAGGCCGCTGCATCGCCAACCGGCTTATCGGGACTTTCCGGTCGCCGAGGGCGGAGTTCCGATCAGCGATCGCCTCGCCGAGGAGGTGCTCAGCCTGCCGATGCACGCCTATCTCGAGCCGCCGGTCCAGGATCGCATCATCGAGTCGATCCGGCGTGCGCTGGCGAATTGAGACTTAACTCCACTCACTGGCGCGCTCGGCCATCCGAACTCAACGGCAGTCGGCCTAAGGGCCTCGCCTTCGCTGGTTGGCAGTCCCAGCGCTAAACACGCAACGATGATCGGGAAAATACTCACCGTAGGCGGCTACACGCTTCTTTCCCGCCTCACCGGTTTTATGCGCGACATTATGCTCGCTGCGATAATCGGCGCGGGTCCGGTGGCGGACGCGTTCTTCGTTGCGTTCCGGCTGCCAAATCATTTTCGCGCGATTTTCGCCGAGGGCGCCTTCAATTCGGCATTCATCCCCGCCTATGCGCGGGTTCGCACCGAGCAGGGCGCCGGCGCGGCGGAACGGTTCGGCGATCGGATTTTTACGCTGCTGTTCGCTTCTCAGATCGTCTTGCTGGCGCTGGCGCTCGCGTTCACGCCGCAGGCGATCGAACTCTTGGCGCCGGGCTTCTCGCGCGAGCCGCAGCAATTCGCGCTCGCAGTCTCGCTGACGCGGATCACCTTTCCTTATCTGCTGCTGATCACTCTGGTTACGTTGTGGAGCGGCATCCTCAACGCGTTGCATCGATTCGCTGCCGCGGCCGCGGCGCCGATCCTCCTCAATGTCACGATGATGGCCACGCTGGCGCTGGCTTACTGGTTTCCGAGCGCGGGCTATGCCGCGGCCTGGGGCGTGCTGATTTCGGGCTTTCTGCAGGCGCTTTTAGTCGGTGGCAACACTTTCTCCATGGGCGTCATGACGTCGTTCCGATCGCTGCGATGGGATAAAGACTTGCAGCGCTTCTTCAAGGCGCTTCTTCCCGCCACGCTCGGGTCAGCGGGCACTCAGCTAGCGCTGTTTGCCGACACTATCATCGCGAGCTTCCTGTCGGCTGGTGCGATTTCCGCCTTATACTATGCGGACCGCATCGACCAGCTTCCGATCGGCGTGATCGGGATTGCCATCGGCACGGTGCTGGTTCCCGAAATGACCCATCGGCTGGCTTCGGGAGATGAGGTGGGTGCGCAGGCGACGCAAAATCGCGCCATCGAATTTGCGCTTTTGCTTGCGCTTCCCTGCGTGGTCGCCTTCCTGGTCGTGCCAGGTCTGATTATGAGCGCCTTGTTCGTGCGCGGCGCTTTCACCGCGGCTGACGCCCACGCGGCAGCACTGACGCTGATGGCTTACACCGTCGGCCTTATTCCGTTCATCCTTATTCGCAGCGTCGTGGCGCCCTTTCTCGCGCGCGGCGACACCGCCACCCCGGTCAAGGCCGCCCTGATCGGAACCGCGGTCAACATCGGTTGCAAGGTCGCACTGATGTTTCCGCTGGCGCAAGTTGGACTGGCGCTCGCCACCTCGATCGGAGCCTGGCTTAATTTGATCCTGGTGCTGTATTTCGCCGCTCGCGCGCGACTCATCGCGCCCGACACCGAACTTAAAATGACGCTGATCAAGCTCGCCGCCGCCGCCACAGTGCTTGCCCTCGTCCTGGCGCTTGCCGCTCCGTTTGTCACGGCGATGTTATCGTCGTGGTCCAGGTTTCGTGACGAATCGGCGCTGGCAGTAATGGTTGTAATCGGCGCGGTCGTCTACGGCGGCCTTGTCATTGTGCTGCTCGGCCGGCGTTGGCTGTCGCTGCTTCGTGGGAGCGCACCGCTCCCTCCGACGCCCGCGCTGACCTCCGGTGCGGACCAAGCCTGACAGCAATAGGGAACGATAATGCGCGTAGTTATGATCGGCGCCGGCTATGTAGGCCTCGTTTCGGGCGCCTGCTTCGCCGATTTCGGCCATCAGGTCACCTGCATCGACAAAGATGCGGCAAAGATTGCCGCGCTCAAGCGCGGCGAAATTCCCATCTTCGAGCCGGGTCTGGCCGAACTGGTCGAATCCAATGTGCGGCAGGGGCGGCTTGAATTCGCGACGCAAGCGTCCCGCATCAAGGAGGCTGAGGCGATATTTATCGCGGTCGGCACCCCGTCGCGCCGCGGCGATGGCCATGCCGACCTGAGCTTCGTCTATCAGGCGGTACGCGAGATCGCGCCGCTTATCGGCAGCGCTACAGTAGTGATCACCAAATCCACGGTGCCGGTGGGCACCGGTGATGAGATCGAGAACATTCTGCGCGAGAAACGGCCGGATGCCGAAATCCAGGTAGTGTCAAATCCGGAATTTCTGCGGGAGGGTGCGGCAATCCAGGATTTCAAGCATCCCGATCGCATCGTGGTCGGCAGCGATGATGACCATGCACGCAAAGTCCTCGCCGAAATCTATCGGCCGCTCTATTTGAATGCGCCTCCCATCATCTTTGTCAGCCGGCGCACCGCCGAGCTGATCAAGTATGCCTCTAATGCGTTTCTGGCGACTAAGATCACTTTCATCAATGAGATGGCCGATCTATGCGAGCAGGTCGGCGCCGACGTGCAGGAAGTCGCCCGCGGCATGGGGCTCGACAATCGCATCGGCGCAAAATTTCTCCACGCCGGCCCTGGTTTTGGCGGCTCGTGCTTCCCCAAGGACACCACCGCGTTGATCAAAACGGCCCACGACCATGGCGTGCCGTTGCGCCTGGTCGAAACGGTTTCCACCGTCAATGAGCAGCGCAAACGCGCGATGGCGCGCAGGGTTGTTCAGGCACTCGGCGGCTCGGTGCGTGGCAAGACCATTGCCGTGCTCGGGCTGACCTTCAAGCCGAACACTGATGATACCCGCGATTCACCCGCCATTCCGCTGATCACGGCGCTCCACGATTTGGGGGCGATCGTGCGCGGATACGATCCGGCCGGAATGGAGCAAGCTAAGCCACTCCTGCCGGGGGTGCACTATTGCCATAGCGCCTACAGCGCGGCCGAAGGCGCCGATGCAGTCGTGATCGCGACCGAATGGGAGCAGTTTCGCGCCCTGGATCTAGCCCGCCTGAAAGAGGTCATGATGCAGCCCGTGATTGTCGATCTGCGCAACATTTATCGCGCCGACGAAATGCGCCGCGCGGCGTTCCGCTACGTTCCGATCGGCCGGGCGGAAGTGGAGTAGCGGGCGACTTAAGAGTGTCCTCAACAACGAGCCGCGTTTAGCGGCAGGCGAACAGCTCGAGCCGCTTTCTTTTAAAAAGGGCCGCCCAGATCACGGGCGGCCCTTTGCATTCGAAAAATGGCGACGGCTAAAGCGAGATGATTTGGTTGATTCGGTATTTCGCTTTAGTTTGTTATTTGGGCATGATCTTTTCCGACCTGCCTTCGCCCGCCGAAGCTTCGAACGAAAGGACTCGCGACTGGCTGGGCTTCGCGCAGGCGGGAAACCGGTGTCCACTTTTCGGGATCATGCCGTAGCGCAATCAACCCCACCTGATCGCAATCGCGCCCGCGATCGAGCGCGGGCGCACGCGAAGCGCATGACCGTCGTTGCCGGATTCGATAATCCATTCTCCGTTTTGCTGACCGACGATCTTCCCGACATGGTGCGGCCACACGACGACGGCTCCTATTCCTGCCGGTCCCGACCTGCCCCAACGCGCCCAGTTGCGCGCCAGATTGAAGGACGGACCCGGATCGGCGCCCACGAGGTGGCGCATCTGCCAGCCGCACCAGGCAGCCGGACGCGCCCGGTCACGCCCGCGATAGGCCGTTGCGCTCGACTGGATGTTCATGGCCGCAAAAGCGAATAGTCCGTTTGGTGTTGACCGCTCCCCGACAAAAGTGCCGCGGCTCGCGACCAGGGAATGATGGTGCCGATGACCATGATGATGCTCCCGCGCCTGAGCGGATTGAGCAAAAATCACCATAGCCGCGGCAGCGACCGTTAAGGTCGTTGACTTCATACACTCACTCCTGATTTTCCGTTGATGTTTTTATTTCGTCAGCAAACAAAGGCCCCGCCGATGATGACCGGGCGAGGCCTAGAAGACGAAAGCGCCTCGTTGGACCGTGAGGCGCGGTGGTCTCATAGCAGCTAAGTGAAATTTTTTGTTATGTAAAATTGCATGACATGTATTTGTTTGATGAGAGTAAGCGCCGCATTCTTGCCTGGGTTCGTAATTTGAAATGCGGCGATTTGCTGGTCATTATTTGTTTTCTGCTTGTTTGATTGTTGAGTGATATTCAACTTATCAAATCGCGCGAGCGGACCGAGACCAGGGCAGCGGGCAGAGAGCGGACCAAGGCAAATGTAATCGTCATGCCGCGTTGTAGTGCCTTGATCCTGTATTGGTGAGGCGATAGCGTACCTGCCAAGCTTGCGTGAGCGAAGCCGATGACCTCCTTCACCATTACGCCGTTGACGGACCATACCGGCGCCGAGGTATCCGGCCTCGATTTCAGGAAGCCTATCGAGCCGCAAGACTGCGATACCCTGAACCGGGCTTTCGTCAATCATCACGTGCTGGTTATCCGCGACCAGCGCTTCACGCCGGACCAATTCAAATCGGCCACGGCGCTATTCGGCGAGCTCCAGCCGCACGATAAGAAAGAGCATCATGTCCCCGGCCACCCTGACGTCTCGTATGTTTCAAACGACGAGTTCGTGAACGGCCGGCGAATCATCCCGGGCGAGACATTTCATACCGATCATTCCAATCATCCGCGGCCGCCGAAAGCGACCACGCTATTCGCGGTTGCGCTGCCGTCCCGCGGCGGCGATACGCAATACGTCAATATGCACAGCGCCTATGACGATCTACCCGCCGAAACCAAACAGAAGATCGACGGGCTCAAAGCGGTGCATGTCTATCTCAGCAAATATAGTCCGCGCCCGCTCGGTCATTTGACCGAGGAAAGCCGCCAGAAGTTGCCGCCGCCGGGAATTCATCCTTTGGTGCGCACCCATCCCGAGAATGGGCGCAAAGCGCTTTTCCTCAATCCGGTGCGCATGGAATCGATCGTTGGGATGGAAGATCAGACGGCGTTAGCCCTGATCGATAATTTGATGCGGCACGCGACACAAAATAAATACGAGTACCGTCACAAATGGCGGCATGGCGATTGGGTGCTATGGGACAACCGCAGCGTCCTGCACCAGGCCAACCCCGATTACGACATGAACGAACGCCGCTATCTCTACCGCCTCATGCTCAAGGGCGAAGCGCCGGCATGAGACGGTAGTATTTTGGCCAGGCCACCGGGCAGTCGCGCGAGATTCTAGCTTCTTCTTCTAGCCTTTTCGCCGCTCCCGCGGCACGGCGGCAACCGTCAGCCGCTCGGTCCCGCGCAACACATCGAAAGCGACGCTGTGGCCAATCTTATCTCCGGTGAGCGCACGCACCAGATCGTCCGCACCGGCAATGGTGACGCCATCAAGCGCGACGATGATGTCACCGGGCCGCAACCCGGCGAGCGCGGCGGCCGAATCCGGCTCGACGGTGCCGATCATGACCGCGCGGTTCTGGGCCAATCCGGCCGCGCGACGACGCAGCGGCGGGATTGCAGTTTGTTGCGCGGCAATTCCAATGAAGGCGCGGCGCACGCGGCCATGCCGCACCAGTTCACCGAGCACGAAGCTCGCGGTATTGGCGGCGACCGCGAAGCAGATGCCTTGCGCGCCCATGATGACGGCGGTGTTGATGCCAACCACCTCGCCGCGGGACGACACCAATGGCCCGCCGGAATTGCCCGGATTGAGCGCGGCGTCGGTCTGAATCACATCGTGCATCAGCCTGCCGGAGCTGGCCCGCAGCGTGCGCCCGAGAGCGGAGATGACCCCGGTGGTCACGGTCTTGGAGTATCCGAGCGGATTGCCGATGGCGATGGCCACCTGTCCCACGCGCAAGTGCGCAGAATCACCGAACTCCGCATAGGGCAGCGCCGTAGGCGAACCGATGCGCACCACCGCCAAATCCGAGTCCGGATCGTCCCCGACGAGGTCGGCGCTGAACCGGGTGTCGTCGTTTAAGCGAACCGTGATCCGATCCGCGCCGTGAACCACATGGCTGTTGGTCAATAGATAGCCGTCGGGGGTGAACAGGAATCCGGAGCCGCTGCCGCGTGCGGGGCGACGCCCGCCCGGCGCTGCGCGGCCCTTCGGCGCCCCGCGCTGGGCCGATTCGGCGTGCACCACTTCGATGAAGGTCACCGCGGGCGCTACCCGTTCCAAGGCGCCGATGACGGCGCCGGAATAGGCATCGAGCAGCTCAGCGTCGTCATGCGATGCGCCGTCGCCCGCGCTCTCCGCCGATACCCACTGCGGTGTCAGCATGCTCAGCTCAATATGATTTTCGGCTGCGCCGCAAAGCCTTCGACGATGAGGCGGTTGACCCGGCGAACGAAGATTGCCGGGTCGTCCAACTCACCGCCCTCCGCCAGCATGGCTTGGTCGTACAGCACGTGGGCCAGATCCGCGAAGGCCGCGTCATCCGCGGTGTCCCTGAGCCGCAGGGCCATGGGATGCTTCGGATTCAATTCGAGATTCGGCAGCGTCGCAAAGGGATTGCTCTGCCCCGCCTGCTTGAGAATCCGGCCCATGCGCAAGCTCATGCCGAACTCGCCGGCCACCAGCACGGCAGGTGAGTCGGTCAGGCGCGCGGACACC
>DASSXN010000141.1:0-9859 GCA_035703785.1 Xanthobacteraceae bacterium | reverse complement strand
CCGTATTGTCGGCCCATGGCAGCGTGCGAAAGGTTTGCGGATCGGCCACCATGATGAAGTTGCCGGCACCGCCCATTTCCGGCACGCCTATTCCAGCGCCGGGCTCGAAGACTGGAAAAACGGTGCGATGAGCGGTGTCCTTGGCCAACAAGGTGCTGGTCATTGTGACGCCGTTGCGCAGCGCCTGCGATGCTTCCCCCGCAAGAAGCGTTTTGCCACGCAAGACGCCGTGTTGATCGGGAAATGAAAAGCGCACCAGCTCAAGGTTCTTCTGGCCGATTGCTTTGTCGACGGCCGCAGCGGCGCGGGCTTGCGCTTCGCTCCATAAGCCGTACCGATCGACAAAGCTTCGAGCCAACGACCGGCGTTTGTGCGAGGACATGTTGCTGCCCGATGTGCTCCCCGGCTTCCTGTCGGCCCCGCTGCGCTTAGAGCAAATCGGCCCAGCTGGCGGCGCTGCGCTTGTTGGCATCGGTTCGCTGCCAGTAGCCACGCCAGTCGTCCGTCGGACCGATACCATCAATGGCTGGCGGCCCGGTCATTGTCTTGGCCGCGGTCGCATCGAACGCGATTGGCGGTGAGCCGCCCTTCTCCACGGCATCGAGCGCGGCCCGCAACAGCCGCCTATACGCGGTGATCGCTTTGTCCGATTGACCGAGGTGCTCATGGGTGCGGTCGGCGATCGGGCCCATGGACTCACAAGCCCACTGATCGTGAACGTTAATGTCGGCGCCCATCCCGGTATATGTCTCGTGCTCCTGCTCGTGCGCATCGAAACCGTAATTGTTGTTCTTGTTCTTGCGCGGCACGTAGTCCGGCAACTCATAGAGCTGCAGGCGCTGGCGCCGCATCTCGTCCTTGTCGACGGGCGATCCGAAGCTGGTGAAGATGGCGTACCAATAATGAGTGGTATCGTCGATCGGCACATGCCACTGCGTGATCGTCATTTCGCGGCTCATCGGAATGACGAAGGCATTTGGAAAAACCAAATTCGTCACGCGAATATGGGTGTTTTGCGCATCGATCTGACGCAGCGCCAAGATGCGCAATCCAAAATCGGTCGGCTCGACGTCGATGCGCGGTCTCGGAAACTCGCGCATGATTTTTGTCATCGGTGCCGCGGAATCGATCGACGTATCGCGAAACAGTTTGCCGTAACCTTGTTTTGGATCCTCGTCGTGGAAAAAGCGATGCAAGAAAGATGTGTGCGCCGGATCAATTCCGACTTCAAGCGACTGAAGCCAGTTACAGTCGATCCTTCCCTTGAAAGCAAAGGTGTGTGAATTCGGGGCAATGAAGCAATCGAAGCGCGGAAATTCCGGCGGCGCATCGTGTCCCAAATAGGCGAACAAAATCCCGCTACGTTCGATCACCGGATAGGCCTTGTGCCGGATGTTGCGACACAGGTTGCTATCCGCCGGCTCGGCCGGCGTTTGCAGGCATTGGCCCTCGATGTCGAACAGCCAACCGTGGAACGCGCAGCGCAGGCCGCCGTTCTCGAGACGTCCATAGGCAAGGTCGGTGCCGCGATGTGGACAGGACCGGCCGAGCAGCCCATAGCGGCCCTTGTCGTCGCGAAAGATCACGAGCTCTTCCCCCAGAAGCTTTACCGCCTTGATCGGCCGGTTACCGCTGAGTTCGTCGACCAACGCCGCCGGCTGCCAATAACGCCGCAACACCTGTCCGGCTGGTTTGTCGGGACCAACGCGGGTAATGCGATCATTTTGTTCCGCGGTGAGCATAACAATCTCCAAAATCCGGTGCTTCGGAACCAACGACCCGATCACGACTAACGACTACGTTCAACGCGATGAATAGCCGATTTTATCCAAAATTGCAGTCTGGAGTTTTTGTGTGGAGCAGCAATTGATCTGAACGGGTCACAAGGCCAGTGTAACCCCGCCGAGGTGGTGGTCGCTGTTCCAGGGAATACGTGCCGGGCGAGTAATCGCAGCAGAAATCGATGGACGGAGTGATGGCGCAACAAATTGAACTTGGTCTTGACACCTTCGGCGACATTCAGGCCGGTCCTGACGGGCAAGTGCTGACTCATGCTCAGGTGATCCGGAATGTGATGGATGAGTCCGTGCTTGCCGACGAGGTCGGCGTGTACTGCATCGGGCTGGGTGAGCATCACCGGCCGGATTTTGCCATATCCTCCCCCGAGGTGCTCCTAGGTGCCATCGCCGCGCGCACGAGACGCATTCACCTCGCCTCGTCCGTTACCGTGCTTTCGTCAGACGACCCCATTCGGGTCTTTCAACGGTTCTCAACCGTGAATGCAATATCGAGCGGGCGCGCCGAGGTCATCCTCGGCCGTGGTTCGTTCACTGAATCGTTTCCGCTGTTCGGCTACGACTTATCGAATTACGAAACGCTCTTTGATGACAAACTCGATCTGTTTGCGGCAATCTTGAAGAACGAGCCCGTCACGTGGCGCGGGCAAACGCGCCCTCCCCTCACCAATCAGCGCGTATTTCCACCGATCGAAAGCGGCACACTCAAGACCTGGATTGGCGTTGGTGGCAGTCCGGAGTCCGTCGTTCGCGCGGCGCACTATGATTTGCCCCTGATGCTGGCCATCATCGGCGGCGACCCCAATCGCTTTCGTCCGTATGTCGACCTCTATCACCGCGCCTTCGAGCAGTTCGGCAGAGCGGTGCGCGAGATCGGTGTGCATGCGCACGGCTATGTCGCCGAGACCGACAATAAGGCGCGTGAGGAGCTCTGGCCGGATTACAAAACAATGCGCGACCGGATCGGCGCCGAACGCGGCTGGCCTCCCATGACTCGCGAACATTTCAACGCCGAAATCGAGCACGGCTCGCTCTATGTCGGCGCGCCGGAAACGGTCGCGCGCCGGATCGCCACGACAGCCAAAGCACTCGGCATTTCGCGTTTCCACATGAAATACAGCGCCGGAACGCTGTCACACGAAAAAATCATGCGCTGCATCGAACTCTATGGCCGCAAGGTGATCCCGCTTACGCGCGATATGCTCGCATAGTCGCGCCCGTAAATTTATTCACGTTCACCGGCAACCCAGGTGTGATGCACCTCGGCAGTTTCGCAATCGATCGCCACCAGATCGGCGCGCAGCCCTGGTGCGATTCTGCCAAGCTTCGCGTCGAGTCCAAGGAATTCGGCTGGGTGCGTCGAGGCGAAACGAAGCGCGTCTGTCAGCGATACGCCCAGCAAGCGTACGCAATTGCGAACCGCACTCGCCATGTCGAGGCAGCTTCCGGCGAGCCGACCGTCTTGCCGCGTGCAACGCCCGTCGCGCACAGAAATTTTATCGCCGTTGAGAGTAAATGTCGTACGTGTGCCGCCGACCGGTGGCATCGCATCCGTCACCAAAATTGGTCGGCCGCGGCCTCGCAATGCAAGCCGCAGCATCGCCGGAGCAACGTGAACACCATCGACGATGAGGCCGTACCACACATCGGCGCAATCTAGCGCCGCGGCAATCGGTCCCGGTTCGCGCGAGTCGAGTCCTCGCATGGCGTTGAATAGATGCGTGAAGCCGGTCAGGCCGGCAGCGATGGCTTCGAGCGTCTGTGCATAGGTCGCCATGGAATGGCCGAGCGCGACGCGCACCCCAGACCTCGTGAGCTTGCCGATAAAGTCGGGCGGTACCTGCTCGGGCGCCAGGGTGACAAGGGTCACGCCCCGACGACGTGCCGTAATGAGATCAAGATCATTTGCCGTCGGAGGCCTAATGTGGCGCGGCGCGTGCACGCCCACCTTTTCCGGGGAGAGGAAGGGACCTTCGAGGTGGATGCCGAGAACGCTGGGATCAACGCCGCTGAGCTCATCAACCGCCGCCACGGCGGCGTTCATTTTTGCCGGGCTGTCGCTGATCAAGGTAGGAAGCAATGCTGTGGTGCCGAACCGACGATGCGCCGCTACGATCCGGCGTATCGTCTCGGGCGTTGGTGCATCATTAAACAGAACATCGCCACCGCCGTTGACCTGAAGGTCGATAAAGCCCGGCGCCAACCAGACGCCCGGCGGTAATTCATGCACGGGCAAATCGCCGGAAAGCTCTGCGTGCTGCACAACGCTCCCGATCCGGTCATCAACTATGACAACCGCGGTATTGTGATGCACGACTGCGCCGTCAAAGACGCAGCTCGCGGCGATCGCGTGCGGCTGGCGGCTGGCTTCGGCACTCATCGCGTGCGCGTTACTTTTTGCAAATGCCGCGGCCGATCCGCATCGGTTCCGCGCTGCGCTGCGAGTTTGACCAATAAGGCGTAAAAGCTTTGGATCATGCAGATTGCATCGGCGTCGGGATGATCGGGCTGCAAGACCGGCAAGCGATCGTCTTGTGGATCTCCAGGTTCAGCGATGAGCACCCGAGCGCCCTTGCGGCGTAAATCGGCGACCAGAGCCGCCAAACTGGCCGCCGCATCGTCCCATGGATTGAAAGCGAGGATGGGCAAGGTTCCGGAAATAAGCGCAATTGGTCCATGACGGAACTCAGCAGCACTGAATGCCTCGGCGTGGAGCTCGCACGTTTCTTTCAGTTTCAAAGCTGCCTCGCGGGCGATCGCAAGCGTGGGGCCTCGGCCAATCGTGATGAGGCTGTCAGCGCCGCTGAGCACGGCAAGCGCTGGGCCCCAATCGAGTCGTGCTGCTTGCGCCAGACGATTTGGCAACCTCGCATGCGCCAACCGCATTGCAGGATCATCGACCCAAAACGCCGTAAGCTGGAATAGCGCCGCAAGCGATGCGATGAAGCTCTTGGTCGCGGCGACGCTTCGTTCAGTTTCTGCGCCAAGCGGCAGAACGAATTGCGAGACCTCCGCCAGCGGGCTCTTTGAGTCATTGACGATGGCTGCCGTGATCGCGCCCGCCGCTCGCGCCATCGCCGCCGTCTCAATCAGATCGTCGCTGCGGCCGGATTGCGAGATCGCCAGGAACAATTGACCTTCTAGACTCAATGCGCGGTGATAGACGGTCGCAATATTGGGCGCCGCGGCCGCGACGGGTACGCCGAGCCGAAGTTCGATCAGGTGCTTGGCGAAGGTCGCCGCGTGCGCCGAACTGCCGCGCGCGCAAGTAACGACCACGCGCGGCGGATGACGACTTAGCTCGCGGATCAGGGCTGCTGCCGGCGCGGCCAGAACATTGGTTTGCCGCTCGACCGCTGCGGCCGCCTCCTGCAAGTCGCTTTCCATCCCGGCGGCAAGTTTCATGCGCGTTCCCACATGGCAAAGTTCACGCAACGTCTTGCAGCGATTGAGCCGCCGCGCGAGCCAACCTCAATGCACCTTGCACCGCATCTCCGGCCGGCTGGATGAGCCGCGACATTGTTCGCAGCGCAAGCCACGGCTGCAGTGCCGCGGCAAATCCGCCAACCAAAGCCAATTGTGGAACACCAAGCGCGATCAGCCTTGCCGCAAGACTATCGATGTGGGCGGCGGCTGTTTGCATCAATTCAGTCGCCACCGGATCGTCGTTCCGGGCGTAGTCAGCGACGCGCGGCGCAAAGGCGCCAAACTCGCGCGGCGATGCGGCAGCAGTCCAGCCAACGATCGCGTGGGGATCGTCGGAAAAATCCGCAAACAGTTCGCGCAGCAGCGGCGTCCATGCGATCCGGCCGTCATGCGCCCACAGCACACGACGCAATGCCTCGCTCCCGATCCATGCCCCACTGCCTTCATCTGAGATGGGCAGGCCCCAGCCGCCGATGCGATGAGTTTTTCCCTTAATCAGCGCCCACGCCACCGCACCGGTCCCGGCAATGATCACACCTCCATCTCTGCCGTCATGGGCTCCAAGGCACGCGGCGTGCGCGTCGGTGATGATAACGGCGGCACGAAAGGGGTGCGGGTGGCGTTTGGCGGCATCCAAATGCCCCGGCTCGCTTGCACCCGCCAGACCAAGACAGGCGACAATGCGTGAAAGGTTCTGGCGCGCCATCCCAGCACCCTCGAGACACTGGTGTGCAGCATCGAGGACCGATGAAAAACTGGCCTCAATTCCCAGGCGCAGATTGGCAGGCCCGCTCACGGCCTCGGCAAGCAACCTCCCAGAATAGGCGCATAAGCGCGCCCGGGACTGCGTCCCGCCGCCATCAACGCCCAAAATTAGAAGATTTCGTTCTGCCATCAACTTCCTAAAGTCGTGGAATCGTTCCAGATTATAAGAACAAAATAGGGCCAATTTGGTTTGATTTAAGGGGTTCATTCCATTCAACGCCTGCGACACCGATATTGAATCCATGGAGACTGAACGCGCCAGTCCGCGGTTTTCGGATATCGATCTGTGGGAACCCGGCGATATCCTCGACGCATTGATCGAAAGCCAGATGGCGGCGGTCGCAGCTGTGCGGGCGGCCCTGCCCGCCATACAGCAAGCCGCAGCGGCGATGCAGGCGCGCCTCTCTGGCGCTGGAAGATTGATTTATGTTGGGGCGGGGACGTCCGGTCGTCTCGCCGTGCAGGATGGCGCCGAGCTTATCCCGACGTTTAACTGGCCGCCGGAACGCCTGTTGCTTCTTATGGCAGGTGGCAAAGATGCGCTCCTGCGCTCGGCCGAGGGGGCCGAAGACGAGATTGACCAAGCCGCGCGGCTGATCCTGCAACATCGAATTGAAGCCATGGATGTCATTATCGCGGTGGCCGCGAGCGGGACCACGCCGTTCACAGTCGCCTGCATGCGCGAGGCAAAACGGTGCGGAGCTTTCGCCATCGGCATTGCCAATAACCGCTCGACGCCGCTGCTCATCGAGGCGGATTGTCCAATTCTGCTCGACACCGGTCCCGAGCCGATCGCAGGCTCAACGCGTATGAAAGCCGGCACCGCCCAGCGCGTGGCGCTCAACTTGCTGTCGACATTGGTGATGATACGGCTGGGCCGCGTGCACGAAGGTCTTATGGTCGATGTTCAAGCAGTCAATGCGAAGCTGGTCGGGCGCAGCCAAAACATATTGCGCCGGCTCAGCGGTCGCAGCGAGGATGAACTCCGCGATGCGCTCGAGCGGGCCGGCGGCAATGTGAAGAAAGCGATGCTGATTTTGCACGGCTGCACGCCCGATAAAGCCGCCGCTCTTCTGCAAGAGGCCGGCGGCCGGTTGCGGATCGCGCTGCGGCTTGCGGGTTGCTCCGAAGCGGAGATCCCGACTGTGGAGGCTGACGTTGCATCCGCCGTACCGTATAAGGTGGAAGAAAAGTGAGCCGCACCGCGGCGCGCTTGCAATTCAGCCCGTCTTCGCGATCCGATCGAATTGCATAAGCCGCTCTAGCAACGGGGGCAAATCCTTGAGTGGGATCATGTTAGGCCCATCGGACGGCGCGTGATCGGGATCTTGATGCGTCTCGATGAACAGCCCCGCGATGCCCACTGCTGTCGCTGCGCGCGCCAGTACCGGAACAAAGGCACGCTCGCCGCCGGATGAAGTCCCCTGCCCGCCAGGCTGCTGCACCGAATGGGTGGCATCGAAGATCACTGGCGCGCCGACCTTTGCCAGGATCGGCAGTGCCCTCATGTCCGAAACGAGTGTGTTGTAGCCAAAGGACACGCCGCGTTCGGTTACGAGCGCATTAGGATTGCCTGCGCCGGTGATCTTGGCCACGACATTGGCCATGTCCCACGGGGCGAGGAACTGGCCTTTCTTGACATTGACGGCGCGTCCGGTTTTTGCCGCGGCAATGAGCAGATCGGTCTGGCGGCAGAGAAACGCCGGAATCTGCAAAACGTCGACCACCTCCGCGACCACCGCGCATTGGCTTGGCTCGTGCACATCGGTGAGAAGTGAAATGCCAAGCTGCTCGCGCAAATCGGCAAAGATCGCGAGCGCCTTGTCGAGACCGAGGCCGCGCGCGCTCGATGCACTGGTGCGGTTCGCTTTGTCGAAGGAAGTCTTATAGACAAGACCAAGCCCGAGCTTGCCGGCGATCTCCTTGAGCGCCCCGGCCATTTCGAAAGCATGCTCCCGGCTTTCCAAGGCGCAGGGTCCGGCGATCACGGCAAGCGGCAGGGCATTGCCGAACCTGACCTTGCCAACGCTAACGATCGAATTTGGCTTTGCGCTCATTACAGCCTTGCTGGCGCGGATCCCAAGTGTGGCGGCGGCGCTCCAAGTCATGTTACCGCGGAAAACGCGGTCGGCTGAAGGATCTGGTTGCGCGCATTCTGAATGATCGGACCGTCACGTTCGCTTTCGGCACGCGCGGAAATCCACTGTGGATCGCTCATAAACTCGGTCCATTTCTTCTCTCGCTCGGCAAGCGATTCCCAGGCCAGCAGGTAAGTCAGTTCGTGATTGGAGTCGCCGATCAGCGTGGTCCAGAAACCGGCCTGCCGGATGCCATGTTTCTTCCAAAGACTGAGCGTGACCTTCTCGAAGCGTTGCAGCAAAGCCGGGAGCCTGCCAGGTACACAGCGGTAAATACGCATTTCATAGATCATGAGTCTCCTCCCGAGAATGAATTGTGGGCCATCGATTTCGAGGGTCCAAGCTGCTGATCCCGACGGCCGGTTGGGGGATTGCACCTGAAGATTACACCAGCCGGCTCTGCTCCACAGCCGCGCCGATAAAGGACGCAAACAGCGGGTGCGGCGCAAAGGGCCGCGATTTCAGCTCGGGATGAAATTGCACGCCAATGAACCAGGGATGATCATCATATTCGATTATTTCCGGGAGAAGGCCGTCCGGAGACATACCCGAAAAGCGCATGCCGTGCTGCGCCAAGCGGTCCTTATACGCGGTGTTGACCTCATAGCGATGACGATGGCGCTCGGAAATCTCAGTGGCGTGATAAATTTGTGAGACCCGGGAGCCGCGCTGCAGCGCCGCCGGATAGGCGCCAAGCCGCATGGTGCCTCCCATGTCACCGCTGAGCCCGCGCTTTTGCAGCTCATTTCCCTTCATCCATTCTGTCATGAGGCCGACGACCGGCTCGGGCGTGGCGACAAATTCGGTCGAGTTCGCCGCTTCAATGCCGCAAAGATTCCGCGCCGCCTCGATCACTGCCATCTGCATGCCGAAGCAAATTCCGAAATACGGCACGCGGCGCTCACGCGCGAACTGTGCGGCGCGAATTTTTCCCTCGGCGCCGCGCAGACCAAATCCGCCCGGCACCAAAATGCCGTCAACATGTTCGAGAAATGGCACCGGGTCCTCGTTCTCGAACACCTCGCTTTCGATCCAATCAAGGTTGACCTTGACCTTGTTGGCCACCCCGCCGTGCGAGAGCGCCTCGATCAGCGACTTATAGGCATCCTTCATTCCCGTATATTTGCCGACCACCGCGATCGTGACATCGCCTTCGGGATTGCGGATGCGCTCGTTAATGAGATGCCAAGTTGCCAAATCGGGTGATGGCGGCTTCTCAATTCCGAATGCCGCCAGTACCTCACTATCGAGGCCGGCAGCATGATAGGCCTCTGGCACCGCATAAATGTTGTCGACGTCGCGAGCCTCGATCACCGCGGTTTCGCGAACGTTGCAGAACAGCGCCAGCTTGCGCCGTTCGCTCAAGGGAATTTCTCGATCGGTGCGGCACAATAGGACGTCCGGCTGGATACCGATCGCCCGCAATTCGCGCACCGAGTGTTGAGTTGGTTTGGTCTTCAGCTCTCCTGCGCTCGGGATGAACGGCATCAGGGTCAAATGGATGTAGACCGTGTGGCCGCGCGGCAGATCATTGCCGAGCTGACGGATCGCTTCGAAATAGGGCAAGCCCTCAATATCGCCGACGGTGCCGCCGATCTCGCACAAAACGAAGTCGAAATCATCGTTGCCGTCGCGAATGAAGTCCTTAATGGCATTGGTGACGTGCGGAATAACCTGGATGGTCGCGCCAAGATAATCGCCGCGCCGCTCCTTAGCGAGAATTTCCTGATAGAT
>DASSXN010000120.1:0-2050 GCA_035703785.1 Xanthobacteraceae bacterium | reverse complement strand
CATGACGCTCGGCGGCAGCAATGCCGAGCAATACACCATCGCTTTTCTCGCTGTCCTCGCCAGTATTGGCGTGTTCTCGCTGTTCGCCTTTGCTTGCGGAATCTTGCGAGTGCGCGCGGCCTATCGCGACAATCCGCTGATTAAAGCAGTGCTCGACGGCGCTCCGGAGGCTGTCGTCGTCACCGCCAATGACGGTCGCGTCCTCTATGCCAATGCAGCTTATCTCGATCTGATCGAAGCGAGCGATGGCAAGGAAACGCGGCCAGTGGAACGCGCGTTCATCGGCGATGCCGATGCGTCGGAAGCCATATATCGGCTGCTCAGAGGGGCGCGGGAAGGCCGGCAGCTCGAGGAGGAGGTGCGCGTCACCGGGGTGAAAGGCCGGCCCGCGCGCTGGCTGCGATTTCGCATCCGGCCGCTCGGCGGCGACAAGCGCGCGGGGCGCCTGACCGTCTGGTCGCTTGCGGATGTCACGCGAGAACGTGAGCGGCAGGAGAACGTGTTCCAGGAATTGCAACACGCCATCGACTATCTCGATCACGCGCCCGCTGGATTTTTTTCCGTCAACCACAAGGGCGAAGTCGTCTATCTCAATGCCACGCTCGCCAATTGGCTTGATCATGATCTCGCCCAGGTCGGCTCCGGCGGGCTCAAGCTCGGCGAGATTATCGCCGGCGACGGTGCGGCGCTGCTCACCACGCTGCCGCCGGCGCCAGGCGAGGTAAGGACCGAGGTGCTCGACCTCGATTTGCGCACTCGCAGCGGCGGCACGGTGCCGGTGCGCGTGTTGCACAATGTCGCCTATGGCGCCGATGGGATGCCCGGAGCCTCGCGGACGCTCGTGCTCAATCGGGCGCGCGAGGACCGCAGCGATCCGCAGCGCGCCGCCGAGATCCGCTTCATGCGCTTCTTTCATCACACGCCGATGGCGATCGCCACGATCGACAAACACGGCGGCGTGGTGCGCACCAATCCGCTATTCGCGCGGCTGTTTCACGGCGCCAGCGGCAGCGAGGCAAAGGATCGTTCGATCCTCGCCACCGTTGCTCCGCGCGATCGCGAAGCGCTGCAAGGCGCAATCCGGCAGGCGGCGCTAGGCAAGACCGAAATCGCGCCGGTCGACGCCATGCTGGCCGGTGAGGGCGAGCGCTTCGGCCGATTCTACGTCACCGCGGTCGAGGAGGAAGAGCGCGACCAGGAATCCGCGATTGTTTATGCGCTCGAAACCACGGCGCAGCGCGAATTGGAAAACAAGGTAACGCAGCAGCAGAAGATGGAGCTGGTGGGGCAGCTCGCCGGCGGCATCGCGCACGATTTCAACAACGTGCTTTCCGCTATCATGATGGCGACCGATTTCCTGCTCAACGCGCACAAGCCGACCGACCCTTCGTTCGGCGACATCATGCAGATCAAACAGAATGCCAACCGGGCGGCGAGCCTAGTGCGGCATCTGTTGGCGTTTTCGCGCAAGCAGACGCTGCGCCCGCAGGTGCTCGATATCGGCGAAGCCTTGAGCGATCTGACCATGCTGTTGCGGCGCCTGATCGGCGAAAAGGTCGCGCTCGACGTCGTGCATGGGCGCGATTTGTGGCCGGTAAAGGTCGATATTTCGCAGTTCGAACAGGTCGTCGTGAACTTGGCGGTGAATGCGCGCGACGCCATGCCAAACGGCGGCAGGTTGACCGTTCGCACCACCAATGTGACGGCGCAAGAATCCGTACGCTTCAACGCCAAGGGCATGCCGGCGGCGGATTACGTGCTGGTGGAGGTCGCCGATACGGGCGTGGGCATCCCGCCCAATATCATCGGCAAAATCTTCGAGCCGTTTTTCTCGACCAAGGAGGTCGGCAAAGGCACCGGGCTCGGGCTTTCGACGGTCTACGGGATCATCAAGCAGACCGGCGGATTCGTTTACGTCGATTCGGTTGAACATAAGGGCACGGTGTTTCGCATTTTTCTGCCGCGGCATGTGGCGAGCGCGCAGGATGTCGCGGCGGAGCGAGACGATGTGGCCGTGGCGCCGACTGCGACTGGCGCACAGGCGCTGCCC
>DASSXN010000016.1:0-25559 GCA_035703785.1 Xanthobacteraceae bacterium | reverse complement strand
TCGTCAACAATCCCGGCAGCGCCGGCCCGACCGGGCGGGTCGACGAAATTCCGCCGGAAGAATGGGATCGCACGCTCGCCGTCAATATCACCGGGCAGTTCAATTGCGTGCGCGCCGCGCTGCGTCATCTGGCGAATAGCGGCAATCCGTCGATCATCAATCTGTCGTCGACCGCCGGCCGTCTTGGCTTTCCCTTGCGCACGCCCTATGCCGCCTCGAAATGGGCGGTGGTCGGCTTCACCAAATCGCTTTCAATCGAGCTCGCGCCGCTCAAGATTCGCGTCAACGCGATCCAGCCCGGCGCCGTGGAAGGTGACCGGATTCGGCGGGTGTTTGGCGCCAAGGCTCAAGTGCGCGGCGTGTCGATGCAAACTGTTCAGGAGGAAGCGTTGTCGCACGCCTCGCTCAAGGAAATGATCGCGCCGCAACAGCTCGCCGATATGATGGTATTTCTGGCGTCGCCACGCGGGCGCACGATCTCCGGCCAGGCCATCAGCATTTGCGGCGACGTGCAATCGCTGTTCTGACCATCCGTCATGGCCGGACTTGTTCCGGCCATCTCGCTCATCAGCGCTGTGCCTGACGGATCGGGATGCCCGGTATCGGCGAGCCAACGGGTCCGGCCCGAAGTGGCCGGCCCGATGACAGGCTCCGCGACGCCGTTCTGCGAACGGCTATGCCCGGGCATGACGATTCAATCAGGTCTCATCCCGGCAGTATTGCTCTTCCCCCAATTTTATCGCCCGCATCCGACGAGCGTCTACCTGACCCGATACAGCGCATGACGCCGGTTGCGGGTGAAGGGCCGCACCTGTGTGGGCCAGCGGCCGGCTTCGACCGCCTTGGCCCATTCCGGACTGACCAGCACATGCGGGCCGTCAATTTCATAGACTGCGGAATGGCGCGGACCCTCGTGCGCGACCTTTTTTTCTTGGCCGCCGATGCTCACCGCGAACGGTTCGCCTTCAAGACGCGTCACCGCATGCACGCCCGGCACTTTGAGGAGATTGGAGACGTGCTCGGTATCGTAGACTTCGTGGAATAGCGCCTCCTTGTCGGGATCGACATCCATGCTGGCGACGAACAGATATTTGGATTTGATCGGCATCGGATTCCTACGTTGGTTTGAGGGCTACTTCACCTCCCCCCTCAAGGGGGGAGGTGAAGTTTCCGGATTATTTAAACCGCTCGGACGGCGGCGCGATCTCGGTGACGAGATCGCGAATGAGAATTTTATTCGGCAGCGGCGTCAGCGTCATTTCGCGCGACTCGAGGCGCGCGGTGCAGGCGTAGACGGTTTCGCCGTCAAGCTGGATCATGCATTCCTTGCAGGCATTGGCGTTGATGCAGGAAAACCGCATCGCCAGCGTGGGGTCGTTGTTGATGCGCAGCCAGCGTAGCCCATCGAGCACCGACTGGCCCGGCTCGAACGGCACGTCGAAGGTCTGCCAGCGCGCCGGCTCGCCGTGGCTGCCGCGGCGGATTTTCAGTTTGGCGACGGCGGTCATGTGCTGCGTGCTTTCTGCAATCTCCCTCTCCCCGCTGGGGAGAGGGAGCCGAGCGCCAGAGGCGCGAGGCGGGTGAGGGGGATCGGATTGAGAGGATTCTGCGCGATCGGATCCCCCTCACCCTCGCTCACTGCGTTCGCTCGACCTCTCCCCGCTGCGGAGAGGTGAGATTGTTGCAACCTGCTCACGACACCAGCGCCTGTTCCGGCGCGCCGGAGAATTGCAGCGCGCCCCCGGCGAGCCGCACGCGCTGATGCCGCCGCCAGGCCGGCAGCACTTTCGGATAATCCTCGCGCTGATGGGCGCCGCGGCTTTCGGTCCGCGCCAACGCGGATTGCGCAACCGCGCGCGCCACGATGAGCATGTTGCGCAGATCGAACCATTCGAACCGCTGCAGATCGAAGCCGGCGTCTGCTGCGCCGGCAAGGCGCGGCGGCCGCTCGCCGAGTTCTTCGGCAAGCGCGGCAATCCCGGCGAGCGCGCGGTTGAGTTTGGCGGCGGTCCGGAACGGCCCAACTTCATCGGCCATGATCGCCTGCAAGCGCGCGATCATCGACGCTGTGTTGAGATCTTGCCCGGTACCGTTGCTGGCGCCAACGAGGTCGAGCGCGGCGCGCGCATCTGCTGCGCGCAAATCCTTGCGCGCAATCGTCTTGGCGTGCGCGGCAGCGCTGCGGCCGGCGCGGCGGCCGAACACCAGCGCTTCGGTGATGGCATTGCCGGACAGTCGATTGGCGCCGTTGGCGCCGCCGACCACTTCGCCGGCGGCGAATAGGCCGGGCAGTTCGGTCTGCATCTGCGGGTCGGCAACGACCCCGCCCATATGATAATGCGCGATCGGCGCAACCTCGACCGGCATGCAGGTAAGATCGATCGCGTTGGCGGCGAGGCGATCGATCACCGGCCCGAAAGCGGCGCGCAAGGCCGCCGCCGAGCAATGTTCGAACGACAGATAGGCCCCGCCATGCGGCGAGCCGCGGCCGGCCTCCACTTCCTTGAAGATCGCATAGGTGGCGAGATCGCGCGGCAGCACGTATTTGCCGTCCTCGTCGGAACCGTAGCGCGAGGTGAACTCTTCCATGCGGCCGTTCAGAAGCCGCCCGCCGAGCTTGTAGCGGAACGGATCCCACATGATCGGATCCATGCCGACCAGCCGCGGGGCCAAATGGCCGATCGGAAAGAATTGCACGAATTCCATGTCGATCAGCGAGGCGCCAGCGCGCAGCGCCAGCGCATAACCATCGCCGCCCATATTGAGCGAGGCGCTGTTGCGCCGGTAAAGCCGCGTCAGCCCGCCGGTCGCGAGCACCGTCGCTTTGGCCGCGATGGTCACCGGCGCACCGCTGCCGACATGCCAGCCGACCGCGCCGGCAATTTCGCCATCAGAACCAGCGACCAGATCGATGATGCAGATGTCGCCGGCTTTGCGGATGTCCTTGTTGCGCGCCATCACGGTGCGCAGCGTCTTCGACACCGCCGGCCCGGTATTGATGAAATCGACATAGACGCAGCGCGGCCGATCATGACCCGGCGCGACGGTCGCGGTGATGTGATTGTCCTTGCGCGCCCAGCCGACGCCCCAGGCGTCGAGCTCGCGGATGCAGGCGGGCGCGTCTTCACACAATAGCCGCGCCAGTCCTTCGTCGCACAGGCCGCGTCCGGCAGCGATGGTGTCGTCGTAATGGTGGCGCGGGGCGTCGGGCACCTCTTCGCCCAGCGCCGCCGCCACCGTCATCTGCGCCATCACGGTCGCACCGCCGCGGCCGATCAGGCTGCGATCGGCGAGGAAGACGCGCGCGCCGCCGCGCGAGGCTTCGATGGCGGCATACATGCCGGCGGCGCCGGAGCCGATCACCAGCACATCGGTTTCGATGGCGACGGGTTCGTGAGACATGCGGTGAACATAGAATGTCGCTCGTCCCCACGAAAGGCGGGTTCTTTTCCGTCATCCTGAGGTGCGAGCCAACGGGTCCGGCCCGAAGTGGCCGGCCCGATGACAAGCTCCGCGAGCCTCGAAGGATGACGGCCGCAGCGTTCTGGCCGTCGCCCTTCGAGGCCCGCGCATCGCAGCCAAGTATACGCAGGCTGCGCCTGCTATGGCGCGGGCACCTCAGGGTGACGGAAGGATGATGCCTACGTCGGCAGCGGTTTGCCCCTGGTCTCCGGCAAGAACGGCGCGACGCAGAAGCCGAGCACGTAGATGCAGGAAATAATCATGGCGGCGTGGCTATAGCCGCCGAATTGCACGATCAATGCGCCTGCAAACAGCGGGCCGAGAAAGGCGATGAAGCGCGGCGCGTTGAACGAAAACGCAATGCCGGTGGCGCGCGAGCGGGTCGGAAACAATTCCGGCAGCCACACCGGCATCCAGGAATATTGCCCGAGCGTAAAGAACGCATTCACCGCCGCAGCGACCAGCAACAGGTTCAGATCGGTCGTCCACAGGAACAAAACCGGCGTCATCAACAGCGACGCCGCGAAATAGAACATCACAACCGGCTTGCGGCCGAAGCGGTCGGCGAGAAAGCCGAGGCTGGCATAGCCAAGAATGGCGCCGAAATTGTAGGCCATGCCCGCATAGCTCGCCCATTGCGGCCCCGGCAAATTCGCCTTGGCGGCGACGGAAGCGATATACGGCGGCACCCAGGACGAGATGCCCCACCAGGCGAGCGTCGTCGTCAGCGACATCAGGAAGGCAAGCACGATGCGCCGCCGCGTTTCCGGCTCGGCGAACAGGTCGGCGATGGTGAAGCGCGTCAGCGCCTGCTCGTGCGTCGATAGCGCGGCGCCGCTGTCCTTGCGCGCGCGGGCTTCGCGGCGTTGCGCGTCAACGCGTTGCCAAACCGCGGACTCGTCGATCGAGGTCCTGATCCACAGCGTCAGCAGCGCCGGCAAGATCCCAATCACGAACATATAGCGCCAAGCTTCAGGGCCCAATGCGCCGACGAACAGCCAAATGAAAGATGCGAGAAAAAAGCCGATGCCGAGCCCGCATTGCATCAGCCCGGCGCCCCTGCCGCGCGCCTCGTTGGGCCACAGCTCGGCCATCATCGAGGAGCCGGTCGCCCATTCCGAGCCGATGGCGATGCCGACCAGGAAACGAAGCAACGCAAAAGAAATCCAGTTGAACGATATCGCCGTCAATCCGGTTAAAATCGAATAGGCCAGGATGGCGTAGATCATCGTCCGCTTGCGGCCGATATAGTCGGCGAGAATCCCGCCGCAGAAGCCACCGATGCCCCAGCCCAGCAGCGTGATCGCCACCACGGTGCCGATATAGGCGGGGATCTGCGGATATTGCGACGCATCGAGCAGCGAGCGCATCGCCGGGCCGACGGTGAGGAACAGCGCATAGGCTTCGTAGCCATCGAACAGCCAGCCAAGATTGGTGGCGATCAGCGTACGCCACTGCGTGGCTGTCAGCGAGCGATACCACGGCAGTGTGCCTGCGGTAACTTCCGTCATGTCTTCCTCCCCCGGCCCTGCGCTCTTGTCCCCGCGCCTCGGACTATCGAAGCGGGCGCATCGCGGCAAACTTAGCGGAAAGTTTTGGTGCGGTCACGGCGTATCGTTATTCTGCACATGTTCTTATCCGACCTGCCTTCGCCCGCCGAAGCGACTCACCAGGCGAGAACCGGCTAGTGCCGCGAACCCGAAGTTCGCACACGTTTGCGGAGCGCTCGGATGCGAACTTCGGGTTCAAAAGCGGCACTACAAGGATAGAGTTGCTAGTGTCCTTATCGATTCCGAAGTTCGTACGAGTGCGCCGCTAATGCTTACGAACTTCGGAATCGGGACACTAGCGCGGGCTTCGCGCAGGCGGGAAACCGGCATCCACTTTTCGGGATCAGGCTTTATCAGCCGGCGCGGCAAAGGCCGCGGCCAGGCGCGCGGCAAATTGTCGTTCCATCTCCTTCGCCTTGGCGCGAAGCACCGGTTGGCCGAGGCTGCCGAGCTTGCCGGTGAGCGCGGTTTCGACGTCGTAGTCGATGCGCGTGGCGCCGGCCGTCTCGGTGAGCCTAGTGACTGACGCCGCGGTCAGCCGCCCGACAATGCCGACCGGCGCGCCCTCGATCTTGGCTTCGATCTCGCGCGGCTCGTCGGCGCGGACAACCTGCACCGTCACCTTGAACGCAAATTTCATGTAGGCAACTTTGGTCTCGAACATCGCGCTGTAAGCGTCCGGGCTGGTCTCGGCAAGATCGCGCACACCCTCGACGCAGGACGCAAACAGCCGCGCGTCGCGCAGCGCCTTGTAAACTTGGGCGCGCGGTGCCTGGACTATTATCGTTCCGGATACTTTCATGGCTCTCGAATTCGGCTCCCGAATTCGCCGCTCACGCGCGTAATGCGGTGAGCATGTCCTTGATGTACTCGTCGGCGCTGGAAATCACCAGCATCATTGCATGCGGCCGCAATTGCGCCAGCATCTTGGATAGCGCCTCGTCGCTGGAGGACGCGGTGCCGAGGATCAGCGCTGTCGTCATCACATGACGGACGGCGCAGGCTTCGCCGATAAGGGCGGCGGCCCCGGCACTCTCGCCGGCGCTCGCCACCATCACTA
Organism: Xanthobacteraceae bacterium; assembly: GCA_035703785.1. Lineage (GTDB taxonomy): Bacteria > Pseudomonadota > Alphaproteobacteria > Rhizobiales > Xanthobacteraceae > BOG-931. The sequence continues at coordinate 19,487 of DASSXN010000016.1, read as the reverse complement.
CCAGATCGGCGGATGCAATCTCCTCGACCAGATTTTTGGTGCGCCCGGCGAGGTCATTGAGCCAGCCGCCGAGCGAAAAACGCTCCGGCGCGTTGCCGGAAGCCGCGCCGGCGAAGGCCGAAGCGGTGAGAAAAGTCGCACCCTGCCACGAGTCGCGCGCCAGTTCCTTGACCACGCGTTCGCTCGCGGCATCGAGCGCGATGACTTTGACGGCGCGCGGACGCGAATTCGGCGCTTCGATGCGAAACTTGGCCTCCGCTGCCGAGCTCATGCGGGCCGATTCGCTTTGCATCCTTTAATCTCCCGAGGCGTATGGCCGCGCCACTATAGCGAAGCAGGCACGCTATTTCATTATCGGCGGTCTCTTGTATAACGGCCGGCTTTCACTTTTATAACTGATCATTCGGTCGATTCGGCGCCGAGGCAACGATGTCCTTTACAGCAAAGCGTCATGATCTGTGCGCCACGAGCGAGGTCGCACCCGGCACCGCGCTCAAGGTCGAGATCGAGGATCTGGCGCTAGCGGTGTTCAACGTCGACGGCGAATTCTTCGTCACCGACGACATGTGCACGCATGGGCCCGGCTCGCTGTCGGAGGGCTATATCGATGGCGACGTCGTCGAATGCAATTTTCATAATGGCCAGTTCAATATCCGCACCGGCGAAGTGGTGTCGCCGCCCTGCATGGTGCCGGTGAAGACCTATGCGGTGACCGTGATCGAGGGGCGGGTCACCATTGAGACGTGAGCCGCCCCGTTGGGAAGCGGCCCATCAAGCGCCGACCCCTGTCTTCCAATTTTGCGCTTTTCAGTTGACGGCAACGCAACGGCCCGGCTTCTTTCTTAAAGCCCGCGGGCCAGATCGCCGGGCAAGCCGGAGTGGAGGATCGCCCAATGACCAGAAGCAAGCCGCCGTTTCGCGCCGACATCGTCGGCAGCCTGTTGCGCACCGCGCCATTGAAGGAGGCGCGGGCAAAGCGGGAGAAAGGCGCGATCAGCGCCGCGCAGCTCGCCGAGGTCGAAGACCGCGAGATTGAGAAAATCGTAAAAAAACAAGAGGAGGTCGGGCTGAAAGTCGCCACCGACGGCGAATTCCGGCGGTCATGGTGGCATTTCGATTTTTACGGGATGCTCGACGGCGTCGAGATCTACGAGCTCGATCACGGCATCCAATTCCGGGGCGTGCAGACCAAGCCGCGCAGCATTCGCATTCACGGCAAACTCGGTTTCTCACATCATCCGATGCTCGACCATTTCAAGTTTCTCAAGGCCCATGCGCGGGTGATGCCGAAAATGTGCATACCGAGTCCGGCGACAATGCATTTCCGCCTCGAGCCGAATGCAGTGACAACCAAGGAATACAAGGATCGCGACGCCATATTCGAGGATCTGGCCAAGACCTACCGGCAGGCGATCCGCGGTTTCTACGACGCCGGTTGCCGTTATCTGCAATTCGACGACACTGCCTGGGCCTATCTGTGCTCGCAGGCCGAGCTGAAAAAGGCGCGCGAGCGCGGGCTTAACGCCGATCGCCTGCAGCAGGACTATGCCCGCGTCATCAACATGGCGCTGGAAGGCAAACCCGCTGACATGGTGATCACCACGCATGTCTGCCGCGGCAATTTCCGCTCGACCTGGATTTCCGAGGGCGGCTATGAGCCCGTGGCCGAAACATTGCTCGCAAAACTGAATTACGACGGTTATTTCCTCGAATACGATACCGCCCGCGCCGGCGGTTTTGAGCCGCTGCGGTTTCTGCCCAAGGGATCGTCAGCGGGTGGCAACAAGATCGTGGTCCTCGGCCTCGTCACCACCAAGACCGGCACGCTCGAGAAAAGTGACGCCGTCAAGCGCCGCATCGAGGAAGCCACCAAGTTCGCGCGGTTCGAACAGCTTTGCCTTTCCCCGCAATGCGGTTTCGCCTCGACCGAGGAAGGCAATGTGCTGGCCGAGGACGAGGAATGGGCGAAGTTGCGGATGATCGTCGAGCTGGCCGATGAGGTTTGGGGCAAAAGTTGATTTCCCTAAAGGCGAAAGGAGGATTTCGCTTTGATGTATGTGCACGCCGATATCGTCAAAACAATCCAGAGCGCCGACGGTGGTGCCAAGGTTGACTTTCTTAGACGCAACGATGGCCTCTACGAGTATCGAGGATACATCGAACGGCGCTTTGACGATGGTCCTTACAAGGGCGACCGCTACTGGTCACCTGCCCAGCCTTCGGGGCTTTATCAAACGTTAGATGAACTCGAACAAGCGGCGCGGCAGGCGCTGGACTGGTTACGCGGAGCGGTCACGTGATTAGCCCTTCCGACTCAGCCGCTTATGCAGATGCACCATGAACGCCATGGCGAACAGCGGCGTCGCTAGGTTGACGATCGGAATCGAAACGAAGGCGGCGATGAACAGGCCGCCGACATAGACCATGGCGGCATTGCGCCGGCGCAGCGCTTTGGCCTCGGCGCGCGGGCGCAAGCGCATGGCGGCGAGCTCGAAATATTCGCGCCCGAGCACATAAGCGGTGGCGAGAAAAAAGACGACCGCGCCGAAGCCGGCGAACAGCAAGAGCGGCGCCGCGCACAGATAAACGACGAGCGCCAGCAAAGCGGTCTTGACGCCTTCCCACAGCGCAAGCCACAGCGGCACGGCCTTGCCAGGAGGGTCGGCAGGATAATGTTCGCGCTCGACTTCGTCCGCGATCTGGTCGGCGAAGAAGCTGCCGACCATCGCCGTAACCGCAGGCATCAGCATGACGCTGCCGACGATGATGCCGAGCCCGGCGGCGATGGAGAGCAGCCAAGCGACGGCGCTTACCGGCCAATGCGCCGGAGCGCCGAAGGTCGCCTCGGCTGAAGCGCCGCCGGCATCGACGAGATGCACGATCAGGCGTTCGAGCACGATCCCGACCACCACAATCAGCGCGAGCGCAAGGCCGACGCTCTTCCACAGCACCGCGCGCAGCGGCGGCGAAAATAATTGGGTTATCGCTTTAATGGCATCGTCGAGCATGTCTGCGCGTCATTGCCGCCGGGTTCATGCAGTCAAAATAATTGCCCCCCGGCGGCGGTTGAGGCAATGTGGGCGCGAACGTGGGGCGCGAACCGACCACATCGAGACACTGGCCGCAAGCGTAGTGGAGAGTATGCCGTCTCTGAGCCGCCGTTCGCTGCTTGCGGCCTCGGCCGCGCTCGCCGCGGGTCCGGCATTTGCCGCGATCACGCCGTCCGGCGGCCCGCTTGATGTGATTATTATCGGCGCTGGCGCCGCAGGAATCGCGGCGGCGCGGCGGCTGGCCGCAGCGGGGCGGCGCTATCTCGTGATCGAGGCGACCGATCACGTCGGCGGCCGCTGCATCACCGACACGACGAGCTTCGGCGTGCCGTTCGATCGCGGCGCGCATTGGATTTATCTGCCCGATTCAAATCCGCTGATCAAAGCGGCGCCGCGGCGAGCCGACATTTATCCGGCCTCACTCAGCCAGAAAATACGGATCGGCCGGCGCTACGCGCGCGAGGGCGAGCTTGAGGATCTTCTGTCGGCGCAAGTCCGCGCGACGCGTGCCATTGATGATGCGGCGCGTAAGGCGGACCTCGCTTGCGCGCAAGCGATGCCAGGCGATCTCGGCGACTGGCGCGCGACAATCGAATTCGTGCTCGGGCCCTACAATTGCGGCAAGGATCTCGCCCAGGTCTCGTCGTTCGACTTCGCCAAAGCCACAGAACGACGCAGCGCAGCGTTCTACAAACCAGGCTTCGGCGCGCTGCTTGCTTCCCTGGCCCAGGGGCTGGCGATCCAGCTGTCAACGCCGGCGATTTCGATCGAGAGCAGGCGCGGCGTGCCCACGGTGGAAACCGCGAGCGGCGCGATTTCGGCCACGGCCGCCATCGTTACCGTTCCGACCAATGTCATCGCCTCGGGCGGTTTCAAATTCAGCCCCGATCGTCGCGACCTGTTCGCGCGGCTGCCGCTCGGCAGCTATGACCGCATCGCGCTCGAGCTTCTCGGCAATCCGCTCGGGCTCGAAAGCGACGATTTGGTGTTCGAGAAATCGGGCAATACCCACACCGCTGCGATCCTCGCCAATGTCGGCGGCACGCCGTTATGTTTTGTCGACGTCGCCGGCGGATTCGGCCGCGATCTTGCGGCGCAAGGCGAAGCCGCGATGTTCGATTTTGCCGTCGAATGGCTGGGCGGGCTGTACGGCACCGAAATCAAAAGAGCGATCGGCCGCAAGCAGGCGACACGCTGGAACGCGGCGCCCTATGCGCTGGGCGCCTGGTCGGCCGCGCTACCGGGCGCCCAATCGGCGCGGCGGTTGCTGATGGATCGCGTCGCCGACGATGTCTGGTACGCCGGCGAGGCCGCCCACGAGACCCTATGGGGTACGGTGGGCGGCGCTTGGGAATCTGGCGAGCGCGCCGCCGACGCCGTGTTGCGCCGGCTCGGCGGCGTGAAAGCGGCCGCACCCGCGGCGCAAACCGAGGCCAAATCAAAACGCAAATCGAAACCGGCGCAGGCCGAGCGCCATGCGCCGCGCGACGAAGGCCCGCGCGCCTACGAGGGCACGCCGCGCATCATGCGCGACGTGCGGTAGAGGGCCGCCGTCATCGAGAGGAGCCCAACGGGCGACGAAGCAATCTAGCGGCCTCCTGCGATGCAGTCTCGCGGGCAGGTTTTGGATTTCCGCTTACGGGACACACCGGACGTATGGGTCCAAATTTATGTAGCGATTGACCCTTTGCGGAAGTCGAGCGCCCCAAATTGCTGTGGCGCACAAGACCGCCGTGCTCCATGACACAAACTAGTTCAGCGTTTCAAATGACCCGGTGCTACCATGCGCGAACTTTGCATGTGTAGGCGCTTTTTCACGTGGCCTGGTGCGAAAAACGAGGCTCCGTGAATTCCCTTCGCATGATGCCCCGGCGCAAATGACGCCGCTGACTTAGCCGCTGCCGGAGTGACGGCGAGGAAAGCTAGGGTGAGGATTGCAATTGCAGTTTTCATCTGATGTCTCCTTTAATCGCTCACCTACAACGCGGAGCAGAAAAGGAGTGTTCCCTGTCAGGACTAGCGCACGCAGATGAACCGGCGTTAATCGTCAAAGATTGCGCGGAATTCATCGAGCCAGGCACTTGGTCATGCTTGCGTCTGATCAAACCAGCGAATTTGCACTTTGCGAAGTTGAATCCCAGCAATCGATTCAACTGGCCTTATCTCTCCGGGTGCGGGGAACCGGTACGCCACTCCGAAGCTAACCTATCTGTCAGAAACTGACTCATTAGTTAGTCAAGGATTCTCGCGTCTTTTTGGAACGGTGATCATATTTTTGCGTTTCGTTTTCACCCGGAATTTGGGGTTAGCGCCTTGACGAGGAGTCTCGACCGCTAGCGTGAGTTCAGCAACAAAGTACAACACCCTGATGCTTTCTCGTTCACTACGTTCGAACTTATCTGCATTCCTGGGCAGAGGTGAAATCGACGAGCTGTCGAGCCAGGCAGTTCGCGAATGGCCCATTTGCAATCACGATCTTATCTGCCAACGCTATAATCGCATTGCCGCATTCATTCCGTTTCTCGAATACGCATTGTTCATGCCATCTGGTCTCCGTAAGCGTGCAGTGGATCAGCTAAAACTTCGACGGGGAGATCGAGTCCTTGAAGTGGGATGTGGAACTGGCAGGAATTTTCCCTTTCTGCGGAATGCTGTCGGACCCGAAGGACGCATTTATGGTGTCGATCTATCCGAAGGCATGTTGCGCAGGGCACGAAAACTGTGCCACCGCCGCCATTGGACTAACTTCGTGTTGATTGAAGCCGATGCCGCTGATTACGCTAGTCAAGAACTGTTTGATGGTGTGCTCTTCAGCTTTTCGTATAACGTCATGCCGCATCATCGTTCCGTTCTTCGCCAAGTTTGGCAACAGCTTCGTCCCGGCGGCCGACTCGTTATCATGGATGCGAGACTACCCCCGGGGCTCTTTGGAAAACTCATTCGGCCATTTGCCACTTGGTTGATGAAGCAAACGCTGCTCGGCAATCCCCTTATTCGACCCTGGCAATATCACGCTGCGTTGGTCGATGACTTCCACATGGAGGATTTCCGTTTCAGTTCATATTACATCTGTTGCGGCATTAAGCCTGAACGGGACCTCACCAATCTCGGCTTGTTGCCGGCGTCGAGGCGCGCACGCACTATTCATCGTTCGCTATCGCAGCGCAGCCGACGAGGACCAGATAAGCTCAAAACGGTGTTGAGTAAACGCTTGCCGCCGACCGATGATCCGTCGCCTCACTGATGTTATCGATGAATGGAAAGCGCAACTCGACTGTCAGACCGGGCGCGTTGTCGAATAATCTGATATTGGCCCCATGTAAACGGGCGACGGCGGCGACCAGGCTGAGACCCAGACCGTTGCCGGGGGTGCCGCGACTCCGTTCCAGCCGATAGAAGCGTTTAAAAACATACTCAAACTCCTCTGAAGGAATACCCGGTCCGTCGTCAGAGACCGACAGAATAGTCTCGCCATTCTTCTGATCGAGGCGGATGCTCACAAGTCCACCGTCCCGCCCATATTTGATAGCATTGTCGACGAGATTCGATATGGCGTCGAACAACAGATCACGATCAGCGCTAATGCGCGCGGTCTTGTCACCGAAAACCCCGACGCGTCCGCCTTTGCCCTCTGCGGCCGCATCAAACAGTTCGGCCACCTCGGTTGCGATTTCAGTGAGGTTCACTGTGCGAAAACCAGCGGTCTGGTTGGCGGCTTCGATCTGAGAGATTCGCGTCAACGATGAAAACATGCGCAGAACGTCATCAAGATCTGCCATCGTCTCGGTGATCAGAGACAGATCATGATCAGGTGCGCTGCTCTCGCTGCTGGCCTTCTCAAGACGCCCACGCATGCGAGCTAACGGCGTCCGCAGGTCGTGCGCGACGTTGTCGCTGACCTGTTTCACCTCTGCCATCAACATCTCGATGCGCTCAAGCATGGAATTAAGGTTCTGCGCCAGTTGATCCCATTCGTCTTGCGTTCCTCGGAGGGGTATTCGCCTGCCGAGGCCGCTTTCCATAATGGCGCGGCTGGTCATGTTTATGGATTCAATTCTGCCCACGGTACGTCGCGTAACACTCACGCTCGCTACCGCTGCGAGAACGAATATTAACAAGAGCGCAAAAGCGAGAGCTCCGCTGATTTCAGTCGCAAACAGGCCCAAATCGGTAATGTCCTTACCCACCAAAAGATGAGATCCGTTCTGAAGCGTCTCCCATCTTGCCCTAAACAGTAGCTGATCAGTCCCTGCCCTTGAATTCAACGCGTCAGACCTGAACTCAGTCCACTCACCTGCTCCCTTAACAGCTGGCCATTTCTTGAGAGTTCCGGCGACGGGCGCAAATAATTCGTCGGCGAGCAGATAAACACCACCCTCAAAATTCGCCGCACTGCTACGTTGCTCGATCGCCCGAATGAGGCCCTCACGACCGCTCTTATCATAGGCATTGCGCAACGTCGCCAGCTCGGCCTCGATTGCGCTATCGGACCGACTCAAGACGAAACTCGTCGTCGAGCAATAGACATAGCCGAAAAGTGCAATCACCACGGCGCCGAACAAGCCGATACTGATCAGCGCCAGTCTAAAGGTTGTTGAACGTAGGGTCTTAGCGAGGAGCACGGACGCAAAATCCGACGCCACGTATGGTGTGGATGAGTGGATAGGCCTGCTCGCCATCAACCTTCCGGCGAACGCGCCCGACATAGACATCGATTATGTTGGTCGAGGGGTCAAAGTGCAAATCCCATACTTTTTCTAAAAGCATCGTGCGCGGCACGACATGGCCTTCATTACGGACCAAATATTCAAGGACTTGGAATTCCCGCGGCAACAATTTGATATTTCTGCCGCCGCGATTCACCGTTCGTGCGACCAGGTCGAGTTCGAGATCGCCGACGCGTAATACTGTTTCTTTGACCACTGTCGCACTGCGACGGGCAAGAGCTTCAATGCGTGCCAAGAGCTCGGCAAAAGCAAATGGCTTGATCAGATAATCGTCACCGCCAGCGCGCAGTCCGCGCACGCGGTCATCTACTTCGCCGAGAGCGCTTATGATCAAAGCCGGGGTGACAACTCCGGCCTCGCGAAGACGCCGAATGATCGCGAGACCGTCCACGGTGGGAAGCATGCGATCAATCACAATGACGGCGTATTCAGTGGATTCGCCGAGGCATAGCCCGTCATCGCCATTAACGGCGAGATCCGCCTCATAACCGCGCATTGTGAGAAAATCCACGATCTGCTTCGCCGTTTCGGCATCATCCTCGATGACGAGAACGCGACGGAGCGCCCGTATCACAACTTTCATCTCCAAACTTGTTTGATCATTACAAAGTAGCACAGGCTGGGAATCCGAAAACTGACTTATCTGTCACAAAATAACTCATTAGTAACTTGAGCCTTTTTGCTTCTTGCGAATTACTGAATAGCGGGGCGGCGTCGTCGCCGAGCAAATCTGGATCACGGCGACGCAACCAAAATGGAGGAGGGTTGTTATGACGCGCTTTACAACCATCACCTTGGTTGCCGTTGCGGCCATAGCCGCAGGTTTAGCGTTCGGTTCACCAGCAACGGCACTTGGCATGCATGCAAACAGCCCCGCAGCCACGGTTCACTGGGGCGGTATGCATCCCAATGCATGGCGCGGCGCGGGCCCATGGCATGGCAACAGGTTTGCCTTCCAAAACCGGTTCGCATTTCGGCACCACTTTTTTGCGCACCGGTTCGCCTTTCGACACCACCACTTTTTTGCGCACCGCTTCGCCTTCATTGGCGCGCCACTCTATGATGATTGTTACACTCGGGTCTGGACCCGTTGGGGCTGGCGCTGGATTTGGGTTTGCGATTGAGAGGGATCGGCCGGTCTTTGAAAGCGGGACATAATGCGTGACTAAAGCCTATCTCAATCGCGTGGCCGTAGCGGTCCCGGAATATAAAGTGCACGACACGTTTGTGCGCTTTGCCGAACGGCAGACCGAACCACAGCCGTTTTCATTGACGAGTTTCCGAAGGGCTCGATTAGTGCCACAGGAACGGAATGAGCATCGGCACACGACGGCAATAGGCCACGTAATCGTCTGGACCAAGCTCAACCATCAGGAAGCGTTCCTCCGCGCGCGCTTTCAGCCACAGGCCGGAAGCTATAAGCGCCGCGCCGGCTAAAGCCACGAGCGTAGCCTCAATGACCGCGGTCGTCAGCAGTGCCGTGATAATGCCTGCATAAATCGGGTGACGCACGAAGGCGTAAGGGCCGGTATCAACAAGACGATGTTGTTCCTTACGCGTGATTGCGCTTGACCAAAGGCGCCCAAGATGAATTCGCGCCAACCAGGTTAGCAAGAGCCCCACCAATATCACCCCTATCAGAGCATAGGCGCCATTTTTGCCAACTTCCCAGATTTGCTTCTCTCCAAGTACCTGCGCCGTCCAGGGCGCCATTAGGATGGCTCCAGTAAAAATGGCAACGCGGTAGATCCATGTTTCCTGCGTCGCGGCGCGCTTTTCCGTGCGGCCTGACCAGAATGACGCCGCCATCCAGCTCACAAACCATGCAATCCAGATGACTTCGAACGTTTCGCTTGGCTGAATGATCACGATCTTATTGGCTTACCAGAGCGCCACCACGGCCCACTAACTTACTGACTTATGAACTCCGGTGTATGTACGCAATTATGATGATCGCCAACGACGCGGTAAGCGGAACCCTTGGCCTTGTCGAATTTGCTTTCCGTCTGGCCGATGGTTCTTAAGAACGTAGGCTTTCGCTCGCGAGAAACTAGGTTGCACTACTGCGTCAAACTTCGTCCCATCTCCCATGCGTACGCCAACGTGACGCGCGCGGTCGGGCTGCTGCGCGCGTGCGGCGAGCGACCAAGCGCCGATCGCACGGCCGATCGCGGCACTGAATTTCTGTCTTGCGAAGTTGATCGCCATCGGACCCTCGGTGGGGTCGAGCGGATAGCACGCCCTAATCGGCACATCAGTGAGCGACTTCACCGTGGTCCGATAGCGAAAAGGATTGCTGTTTGCGAAATGTCGCTTAGTGGCCCATCGCGTCAGTGACACAATGTCCGTTATTGGGAAGGACCGGACCTAGGTCAGCTAAGACCTAGATCGTGGGAAACCCGCGAGCGCTCTACCCCCGCAACACGCCGCCGGTGCGTTTGCCAACCTCGGCGACGATCCTGGCGGCGAGCGCTTCGATTTCGGCATCGGTCATTGTTCGCTCGCGTGGCTGCAGCGTCACCGCGATCGCGATCGACTTCTTGCCCGGCGCGATGCCTTGCCCCCTTTGGCCTTCGTAAACGTCGAATACGGTGATGCCGGTAATGAGCTTACGGTCGGCCGATTGCGCCGCGCGTACGATATCGGCGGCCTTGACCTCGCGATCGACCACGAAAGCGAAATCGCGCTGCACCGGCTGGAACGGCGATAATTCGAGCACCGGTTTGGCGCGCGTGCCGCGCGTTCTCGGCTCGGGAATGCGTTCTAAAACGACTTCGAACGCGACCAGCGGTCCTTCGGCGGCAAGCGCTTCCAGCGCGCGCGGATGCAATTCGCCGAAATGACCGAGCACGTTCTGGGGCCCGATCTGAATCGTTCCGGAGCGCCCGGGATGAAACCAGGCCGGGCCGCCCGGCACCGTCTGCAGCGCGGACGACGGTGCGCCGGCGGCGGCGAGGACGGCCAACGCATCGGCCTTGGCGTCGAATGCATCGACCTCGCCATCGCGCCTGGTCCAGTGCCGGCCGATGCCGGACGGTTTCGCCAGCGCGCGGCGTATACCGGCCGCCGCGGTGAATTGATCCTCAGGCCGGTCGCCGCCGAATATTTGTCCCACTTCGAACAAAGCAGCGTCCGGAAAACCGCGGTCGGCGTTTTTTTGCGCGGCGGCGACAAGCCCGGGAATAAGGCTCGGCCGCATGTCGGAAAGATCCGCAGCAATCGGATTGGCGAGCGCCAGCTCGGGCTCGCCCCCGCCGAACAGTTCGGCGTGCTTTTTGCTGATGAACGACCACGTCACCGCCTCGACCAGGTTGCGCGCCGCGAGCGCGCGCTTGGCTTTGCGGGTGCGAAGCTGGATCGGCGTGAGTACCGGCTTGCGCGGGGCCTCGCCGCGATCGAACGGTACCGAGGCGACGCGGTCGACGCCGCTGATACGCACCACTTCTTCGACCAGGTCCGCGTTGTCTTGCACGTCGCCGCGCCATGACGGCGCTGTGACTTTCACGCGCGCACCCTGCCCCGCAACTTTAAAGCCGAGGCTGTCGAGGATGCGGCGCGCGTTCGCAAGCGGTACCGCAAGCCCGGTCAGCCGCTCGGTTTCCGCAATTGGAAACTCAATGACACGCTCGGGGATCGCGGCACTGCCCGCGATTGTGACCTCCGATGCCGTTCCGCCGCACAGATCCATGACCATGCGCGTCGCCAATTCGAGCCCCGGCACCATGAAGGCCGGATCGACGCCGCGCTCGAAGCGATAGCGGGCGTCGGAATTGATGCCGAGCTTGCGGCCGGTTTGCGCAATATTCATCGGCACCCACAAGGCCGATTCGATGAGCACGTCACTGGTGGCTTCCGAGCAGCCGGTCTTTTCGCCGCCCATGATGCCGGCGAGCGATTCGACGCCGTCATTGTCGGCGATGACGCACATGGTTTCGTCAAGTGTGTAGGTCTTGCCGTCGAGCGCCAGCAAGCTCTCGCCGGCGCGCGCGCGCCGCACCGTGAGATTGCCGCGCACTTTCGCTGCATCGAATACATGCAGCGGCCGGCCGCGGTCATAGGTGATAAAATTGGTGATATCCACCAGCGCATTGATCGGGCGCAGTCCGATGGCGGTCAGGCGGCGTTGCAGCCAATCCGGCGATGGTCCGTTTTTGACGCCGCGCATGAGGCGCAGCGCGAAAGCGGGACACAATGATGGTGTCGCGCCGAAATCGAGCGTCACCTTCGTCGGACGTGGAAATTGGCCTTTGACCGTTTTGATCGGCGCGTCTTTGAGCTTGCCGATACCGGCAGCGGCAAGGTCGCGCGCGATGCCGTGCACGCCAGTGGCGTCGCCGCGGTTCGGCGTCAGATTGATCTCGATCATCGGGTCGTCGAGCCCAGCATATTTGGCGTAAGGCGCGCCGACCGGCGCGTCGTCCGGTAGTTCGATAATGCCTTCGTGATCGTCGGAGATTTGCAGCTCGAACTCCGACACCAGCATGCCGCGGCTTTCGACGTCGCGGATCTTGCCGACGCCGAGCGTGAGGTTCTTGCCGGGAATGAATGCGCCGGGCGGTGCGAATACCCCTTTCATCCCGGTGCGCGCATTGGGCGCGCCGCACACCACCTGGATCGGCTTGCCGTCGCCGGTATCGACCATGCACACGCGCAGCCGGTCGGCATTCGGGTGCGGCTTGGCTTCGACGACGCGGGCAATGACAAAAGGCGCGAACAGCTTCGCCTTGTCCTCGATGCGCTCGACTTCGAGCCCGATCATCGTGAGCTTGTCGGCAATCTCATCGAGCGAACGCGCGGAGTCGAGATGCTCCTTGAGCCAGCCGAAGGTGAGCTTCATCATGGGCGCGGTTCTCCGCGCATCACTTCCCCTCCCCCGCTTGCGGGGGAGGCGGTTTCACCTTTGTCCTTAAGTGGGAAGGCGCCGCGGGCATCTGCACCTCCCTTCTTGAGGGGGAGCGTCCGGTTTGTTCGACGCCTCGGCTTTTGCGCTGCCAATTCAAAATTGTTCCCTCCCCCCTTGTGGGGGAGGGTCAGGGAGGGGGGTAAGTGCTTTTGACGAGCCGAAGCCGTTTCACGAATGGTTTCAATGACGCCTTCCAAATTTTTTAGGACCTGCTCGTTGGTAAACCGAAGCACGGCGTATCGTTGTGAGACGAACCATTCGTCGCGCCTTAGATCAGCCCATCGGCGTGTTCGGAAGTCGTGACTTCCGCCGTCCACCTCAACAACAACTCGCGCGGCGTGAGATACAAAATCTGCAATAAACCGACCCATCGGCACCTGGCGCCGAAAGGCGATACCGTCGATGTGGTGAGCCTTTAGATACCGCCACAATAACGTCTCGGCACGCGTCATCGTTTGGCGGAGCTGTTTAGCGCGATTGCGCTGGCCTTCGCTAACTTTTGCGTGCGGCACTTAACACCCCCCTCCCCACCCTCCCCCACAAGGGGGGAGGGAGCAGAGTGTTTTCACCATGTGAGACCTACCTCCCACATGAGGAAGTGTACCGGCGCAGCGAGTCACGAGCTCAATCCTCCGGCCAGTGTCGGCCAGTCGAGCGGGCGGAAGCCGTAATGCGACAGCCAGCGCAGATCGGCCTCGAAGAAGGCGCGCAGATCGGGCATGCCGTATTTGAGCATCGCGATGCGGTCGATGCCCATGCCCCAGGCGAAGCCTTGATACTCGTCCGGGTCGAGGCCGCAATTACGCATCACGTTCGGATGCACCATGCCGCAGCCGAGAATCTCCATCCAATCCTCGCCTTCGCCGAAGCGGATCTCGCCGTTGTCGCGGCGGTATTGGATGTCGACTTCGAGCGAGGGCTCGGTGAACGGGAAGAATGACGGCCGAAACCGCATGCCGACGCGGTCCACCTCGAAGAAGGCTTTGAAGAACTCCTCGAGGATCCATTTCATGTGGCCGAGATGCGAACCCTTGTCGATGACCAGGCCCTCGACCTGATGAAACATCGGCGTATGCGTCTGGTCGCTGTCGCAGCGATAGGTGCGCCCGGGGATGATGACGCGGATCGGCGGCTTTTGCGCCAGCATGGTGCGCACCTGCACCGGCGAAGTATGCGTGCGCAATAGAAGCCGGGTGCCGTCCGGCTTCGGATTGAAGAAAAACGTGTCGTGCATCGCTCGCGCCGGATGCTCTTCCGGAAAATTGAGCTTGGTGAAATTGTAGTCATCGGTCTCGATGTCGGGACCTTCGGCGACGGCGAATCCCATATCGGCGAAGATCGCGGTGAGTTCGTCGATGACTTGGGTGATCGGATGAACTCGTCCGATCTCCGCCGGCGCTTCCCGCACCGGCAGCGTCACGTCGACGCTCTCGGTATTGAGCCGCGCCTCGAGCGCTGCGGCCTTGAACGCCTCGCGCCGCTCGGCGAGCGCGGCGTTGACCCGATCCTTCATGCCGTTGACGAGCGGGCCTTGGCTTTTGCGTTGCTCGGGCGACAAAGTGCCGAGCGTTTTCAAGAGCGCGGTGATCGTGCCGTTTTTGCCGAGAGCTGCAACGCGCACGGCTTCGAGCGTGGCGTCGTCACCGGCCGCGGCGATGTCGGCAAGAATTTCATTTTCGAGCTGCGCCAAATCGGTCATCGCTCACTCCGGCATGAACGGCAGATCGGTGTCCGACGGTCTGCCGCCGGCTTGCGTGAGCATGCAATGGACCTGACCGCGATGGTGAGTCTGATGGTTGAACATGTGGGTGACCAGGAGCCAACGCGGCTTGGTGACTTCGCGGCCGATGGCGCCGGAGAAATAGGTCTGCTCGGCGGTCAGCCAATCCGGCTCGATACGATCGGCCCACGCGATGATGCGCCGGTCGAACTCCGTGCGCTTCGACTTTAAATCTTCCCAGTCCGCGTAAAGCGCGACGGACCCTGCAATGTTGCCGTCCGGCTTCGGCGCGGCGGCAAACCGGCTCATCCAGGTTTGGTCGCCCCACAACAGATGGCTGAGCGTCTTATGGATGGAGCCGAAAAAGGCGCCGCGCTCGCGCTGGCGCTCCTCCGCGGCGAGCCGATCGGCAACACCATAGAGGTTTTCGTTCTGCCAGCGGTTGTAGCGCGCCATGCGCTGTACATAGGCACGGTCGATCATGGTGCTCTCATAACCGTCATGGCCGGGCTTGTCCCGGCCATCCACGTCTCATCCGCGAAGAAAGACGTGGATGCCCGGCACCATAGGCGAGCGAAGCGACGCCGTTCTTCGAGCGGCTATGGCCGGGCATGACGAAAATTACGCAACGAGCGCCGATTTTGCCTGGCCGACGATCGCCTCGAACGCCGCCGGTTCGCGGATCGCGAGATCGGACAGCACCTTGCGGTCGACCGCAATACCGGCTTTGGCGAGACCGGCAATGAAGCGGCTGTAGTTGAGGCCGAACGGGCGGACCGCAGCGTTGAGGCGCTGAATCCACAAAGCGCGAAAGCTGCGCTTGCGCCGCTTGCGGTCGCGATAGGCGTATTGATTAGCCTTCTCGACCGCCTGCTTGGCGATCCGAATCGTATTCTTGCGGCGGCCGTAAAAACCCTTGGCGGCTTTGAGCACTTTCTTGTGCTTGGCATGGGCGGTGACGCCGCGCTTGACGCGAGCCATGAAAGATCTCCTTTCGCGGGATTAAAGATGCCCCTCCCTTTATCCCTCCCGGCTTGCGGCGGAGGGCGGGATGGGGGTCAGCCGTTCGGCAAGAAATATTTTTTGACGTTATCGCCGTCGGTCTTGAACAGCACGTTGGTGCCGCGCAGCTGGCGAATCTGTTTTTTGGTCCGCTTGATCATGCCGTGGCGCTTGCGCGACTGCTGATAGAGGACCTTGCCTGAGGCGGTCACCTTGAAGCGCTTTTTGGCGCCCGATTTGGTCTACATCTTGGGCATTTTGCTCTCCTGATCTGCGCCGCCCGCAAAGCGGCGGCGGCGATCGTTAAGACGATCGCAACGTGATTTGCGTGCTTATTTGCATTTGAGCACTTCGCCGCCGCCACGGCAGCCCTTGATCAGCCGGGCGGCGGGCGCGCGGGTTATGGCAGAGGCGACCCGAATTTGCAAATTTTCGCAGCGTCATACGGGTCGCCGGCGCGGAAGACCCGCGCCCCGACCAGGCCCCGCAGATCCTAGAACTGACGCTTACGACAGCTCGGAAATGAGCTTCATATACTCGTCTTGCGGCCAGGCTCGCACGGTGCTGGTGCGCACATTGCCGAGCGCGCCGATCTGCATGCAGAACTTGGCGATGTTGTCGCCGCTGGCCGACTCTACGATGCTGACCAGGTCGAATTGGCCATTGGTCAGGTAGGTCTGTTTGATTTCGACGCCAAGCTTTTTGGCCGTTTCCTTCGCGGCGGCGGCGCGCTTGGGCGCATCTTTGACGTTACGGATTCCCTGTTCGGTCCAGTTCATCATGATAATGAATGTCGGCATGATCGACTCCTACCATTGGACACTGACAAGTTTGCAAACGCGATGGAGCGAGCGCGCAGGCGCCGCTGCATCGAACCTTCAATTCGCTCGAATTTCCAGTACTGGCGCTTACCGCGGCGCGAGCACCATGACCACTTGCCGCCCTTCGAAGCGCGGCTCCTGCTCGATCTTGGCGATCTTGGCGGTGTCGTCCTTGACGCGGTCGAGCAGTTTATAGCCGAGTTCCTGATGCGCCATTTCCCGGCCGCGGAACCGCAATGTCACTTTGACTTTGTCGCCTTCCTCGAAGAACCGCTGGATCGAGCGCATTTTCACGTCGTAATCGTGATCGTCGATCATCGGCCGCAGTTTGATCTCTTTGATCTCGACGACCTTCTGCTTTTTGCGGGCTTCGGCGGCCTTCTTTTGCGCCTGATATTTATACTTGCCGTAATCGAGAATTTTGCAAACCGGCGGAACCGAATTGGGCGCGATCTCTACCAGGTCGAGCCCGGCCTCCTGCGCCATGGCAAGCGCTGCGTTGATCTCGGTGACGCCTTTGTTGGAACCGTCCTTGTCGATGAGCTGGATCTCGCGGACGCGGATCTCCTCGTTGATGCGCGGCCCCTCCTTGGCGGCGGGCTGCGGCGTTCTGATCGGGCGACGAATGGGTGCGATCTCCTTCTGCTGTTGCTACACCGCCGCTCGGTGCCGCGACCTGATCATGGTCGCGTACCCGAATGGCGAACCCTCAAGATCGGGAGTTTTTCGATTCAAGTCAACGCCAATAGGGCGCGCGGCGTAGTCGATTGGCCGTGCATGATCTATTTTCCGCGATCTCGACGTAAGGCCCCGGTGCGGAGCGTCCAGGGTCGACAGGATGGCTGACAAACTGGCTGACAACATGACCGATAACGGCCTGAAATTCCTTGCCGTTGGCGAGGGCGCGGACCAGCGCGCGATCGCGGCGCGCCGGCACGACGGCGGCGCTCCGGGCCTGTTCTGGCTTGGCGGCTACAAATCCGACATGCAGGGCACGAAGGCGCTGGCGCTGGCGGAGTGGGCGGCGCGAAAGGGTCGCGGCTGCGTACGGTTCGATTATTCCGGACACGGCGAATCGGGCGGCGCGTTCACCGACGGCACGATCGGCCGCTGGCTCGCCGAGACGCTTGCCGTATTCGATGCCTGCTGCCGCGGACCGCAAGTCGTCATCGGCTCGTCGATGGGCGGCTGGCTGGCGTTGCTGCTGGCGCGCGCGTTGCGGGCGCGCAAAGAACCCGGCACCGCGAGCATCGCCGGACTGATTTTGGTGGCGCCGGCGGTCGATTTCACCGAGGAGCTGATGTGGAAGCGGTTCACGCCCGAGATCAAGCGCGAGCTTGCGGAGAAGGGCGTGTGGGCGCGGCCGTCGCAATATTCGGCCGAGCCCTATCTCGTCACCCGGCAATTGATCGAAGAGGGCCGCAACCATCTATTGCTGGGCGCGCTGATCGAGACCGGCTGCCCGGTGCGCATCCTGCAAGGCGTACAGGATCCCGACGTGCCGTGGCAGCACGCTAAGGCGCTGGTCGCCCGCTTTGCCTGCGATGACGTGGTGCTCACACTGATCAAGGACGGCGATCACCGGCTGTCCCGGCCGGAAGATATCGAGCGGCTGCTGCGGGCGGTCGAGGAGTTTTAGGAGCATTTCTTTTGCTCCTTGAACCGTCATCCTGAGGTGCGAGCGGAGCGAGCCTCGAAGGATAATCGGCCGTGGCGCAAGATTGGTTTACCTTTGCCGTCGCCCTTCGAGGGCCGCGGAGCCTGTCATCGGGCCGGCCACTTCGGGCCGGGCCCGTTGGCGGCCACCTCAGGGTGACGGAATAACTGGACCGAAAAATGCTTAAATCTGAACAAAAATGCTCAGCTGCCCGCCGGTTATCTATCGAACGCGAACGCGCCCGGCCCGAACGCAATCACATAGAGAAAGCCGCCGGCCATCACGAGGTTCTTGTAGAAATGCATCATGTTCTCCACGTCGCCAGCCGGCAGATGCACGCCGAACGCGGTGCCGAGACAGAGCAGGATCAACAAAGCCGCGGCCCAGCGCGTCATAAAGCCAACGAGGATCGCCGTGCCGCCAAGGAGGTGGACGGCAATCGAAACCCACACCGCGATCTGCGGCGCCGGAATATTGAGGCTCGTCAAATATTGTACGGTGCCGGCCGGGTCGCGGAGCTGAAGGACGCCGTCCCAGATAAAAAGGCTGCACAGCAAAAGCCGCGCCAGCGCGGGCAAGTAGTCTCTGGCCACGTGTGCGGTCGTGGACGTCATGGCATTGCTCGAATGGGTTGTCGCGGGCATAGCGCATCTCCGGCAGGGTTTGCCGCCGATAGCGGGGCAACGCCTAGATGCCCGGCATAGGTCCGTTATTCCCGCTAATGCCAAAGTATTTGATCTGACTGTCCACGCTACCTGAGCGCGAACTGGCGCGCCAGTCCGAATAAAACTGCGAACACGTATGTGATTGAAATACCGCTTTAATTTTGAACGATACCTCACGCAGCTACTTCCGACCAAAGCGGGATACATTTAGGCTAGGGCATATCCCGCGTTTTGGAAATGGTTGACGCATTCGTCGGACGTGAAGGATTCGAGAAACTGGCCGCAGAGCGCACGACGGTGCGTGCGGCGGCTTTGCGCAACAGGTGCTTAAGCTTAGCGAAGACCTGTTGATGGGGTTCAGGTCGGGCGAGTATTTTGGCAAGAAGATCAGCTTGGCGCCAGCCGAACGGATCAGCCAGCGAATGGCTTTGCCCTTGTGGTTGCCGAAGATTGGCCATGATGTGCCGTCGGTGTCACTCGCCGTGCACTGCCTAAAGCGCGGCCGGCTGCGGCCTCGCGCACCTTCTGTAAATGCTCAGTCAGCGATAGACCCACCACAGGACTAGGACAATCGCCAGTAAGATGAGCCCGACGATAATTGGGGTTTCGAGCATGGGCGCACTTTACTAGATCCCTCGAGAGCGAACCTTCCTTTAGTACTCGTTAGGTGCGGCGGCCAACTAATTCCGGCAACTTCGCGAAATCCGCCGCAATCCGACGCGCCTCGTCTTTGGTGAGTAGGTTGCGGCTGATCGCCGGCCTGAGCTCATTCTCATAATAGATGTATGCGAGCTCCTGCCCGTTGTAATCTCTCACTACAAAGTACTCCGAGTGCTCCCCGACCGACCAGGGTGGCGGGAAGTGGTGGTAGGCATTCGGCCGGCGCTCCGTTTGGCGGGTCGGGCGGCGGAGCAAATCTTAACGGCACTAACAAAGTTCGCC
>DASSXN010000029.1:0-13697 GCA_035703785.1 Xanthobacteraceae bacterium | reverse complement strand
ATTGCGAGGCAGCGGAACGTACCGGCTTTGATGTGCGGTAAAGCCGCGCCGAGCGAGCCGACGCTCAGTTCTACCGAGCCGGTCAACAGCGCCTGGACGGCATCGCCGCCGCCTTTGAAAACGACATCCGCGAGCTTCGGCAAATTCTCGCGCATCTTGAACAATTCGAGCAGCAGTTGCGGCGTGGTGCCGATCGGCGGCGTCGCGCAGTTGTATTTTTCCGGATTGGCGCGCGTCAGCGCCACTAAATCCTTGATGCTCTTGGCAGGCGACTCGGCTCTGACGACGAAGGCATTGGGCGTCGATGCGAGTTCGCTGACGGCTACGAAATCCTTGTAGGGATCGTATGGCAGCTGACTGTAGAGCCCGTAATTGACCGAAAAGGCGTTAGTGGCGAGCAGGATCGTGTACCCATCCGGATTGGAGCGCGCCACGTATTCCATACCGATATTGCCACCCGCCCCGCCGCGGTTTTCGACGATAAAAGTTTTGCCGGTCGATTGATCGAGCGCCGCCGTGACGATCCGGGCGACGATGTCGGAGGGACCGCCCGGGGTATTGGCGACGACGAATTTCACCGGACGGTCCGGGTAGTCGGCCTTGGCAGCACGTTGTCCGACCAGCGCGGGCGCGGCTATTCCGGCAGCGAGCGCTCCCGCTCCTTCGAGGACGCGGCGGCGCGTCGGCGACGCAGGTTCGATGTTTCTCATCGGCGTTTGCTCTCCTTATCCGTTACCGCGCATCAACTCAACTCGCCGCGCTTGCGTTATTGGCCGGTCTTGATTCGCGTCCACAGCCGGTTGATCAGTCGTTGCGTCTTCTGATCGTGTGCGATGATCGTATAGAGCTTCGCCATGGTCGCGGCATCTGGATATACGGTGCGATCCTCCAGAATGGATTTGTCGATCTGATCGCCCGGTACATCGCCATTGGCATAGGACACGTAATTGGTATTCTTCGCCGCAATCTCGGGGTGGATCAGAAAATTGATCAGCTCATGCGCCTCTTGCGGGTCGGGCGCATCCTTTGGAATCGCCAGATTGTCGAACCACAGCTGCGCACCCTCTTTCGGGATCGCGTAACCGATTTCGACGCCGCCTTTCGCCTCTGCGGCGCGCTTTTGCGCCTGTTTGACGTCGCCGGAAAAGCCGACCACGAGGCAAATCTCCCCTGTGGCTAATGCATTGAGGTATTCCGATGAATGAAATTTACGAATGTAAGGCCTGATCTTAAGAAGAAGGTCGGTGACCTTGTTCAGATCGCCGGGTTCGCTGGTGTTTGGATCGAGATGCAGATAGTGCAGCCCGGCCGACATGATGTCGTCGGACGAATCAAGAAGGTGAATGCCGCAGCTTCTGAATCTCGCGATCTTTTCCGGGTTGAAAATATAATCCCAGGAATCGATGATTCCGTCCGTACCCAAAATCCGTTTCACGGCTTTGACGTTGTAGCCGATGCCGGTCGTACCCCACATGTAATTGACCGCGTACTGATTGCCGGGGTCGTAAAGGGAGAGCTGTTTCGCAATTTCCGGCCAAGCATATTTCAGATTGGGTAGTTTCGATTTGTCGAGCTGGCGGAAGATCCCAGCCTTGATCTGGCGGGCCAGAAAATAAGCGCTCGGAACCACAACATCATATCCAGACTGCCCGGCCAGAAGCTTGGCCTCCAGCGTATCGTTGGAATCGAACGTGTCGAAGCGAACGGCGATGCCTGTCTCTTTTGTGAAGGCATCGAGCACCGTCGGGTCCTGATAGTCGGACCAGTTGTAATAATTGACCACGCGTTGCTTCTGCGCGCCTGCGAAGCCGGGAAACAGAACAGCCGCAAGGGCGAAACCGAGACAAACGACGCTGCGCGCGGCGCTGCCGGGCAACCAAGCCCGGCGTCCGGGTTGGCGCTGGTTTCCCGCCGCGGCGGGAACGAGCGGAGATCGTTCGCGCGTGATCACGTCTCGGTCGGCAGGCCCGCGGCTTTCCAGGCCAGAATACCGCCCGCAAGATGCGAACCATAGGGAAAACCCTGTTCCTGCGCCGCCAGCGAAGCGGTCACCGATCGACGTCCAGAACGGCAGGCGAACACGACGTCACGGCCGGCGGGATCGGGAATGGCGGCGGGATCGAAGCTGGACAGCGGAACAAGAACGGCTTCGGGAAAGCGTTCGACCGCGGTCTCATTCGGCTCGCGGACGTCGACGAGCACGAGGCGCCCGTCGTGGAGGCCCTGAGCAACCTCCTGCGGTGTCAGATCCCGCACCTGCGGATTTTGCTCCCCCATTGCTACGCTCCTACGCTCGCGTTGATCTAAACTGGCATACTCTCCCCGCAGAGGTGAAGAGACCCAGGTCGTGAATTAGACCGTGACCTGTGTTCCAACCTCGACGACGCGATCGGTCGGGATCTGGAAGTAGTCGGTCGCATCGTTGGCCGAGCGTGCCAGGCTGATGAACAGGCGATCCTGCCAGCGCGGCATTCCCGAATGCGTGGCTGGCCGGAGCGAACGACGCGACAAAAAGAATGACGTCGACATGATGTCGAATTGCCAGCCGAGTTTGCGTGCGATTGCGAGTGCGCGCGGAATGTTCGGCGTCTCCATATAGCCGAAGCGAAGCAGCACCCGCAAAAACGTCGACCCGACCGGTTCAATGCGCACGCGCTTGTCGCTGTCCACGCGCGGGGTGTGAGTGGTCTCGACGCTGAGAATGACATTCTGCTCGTGCAGCACTTTGTAATGTTTGAGACTGTGCAGCAGCGCCGTGGGTGCGCTTTTCGGATCGCTGGTGAGAAATACGGCGGTGCCGGGCACGCGCTGCGGCGGCTTCTTTTCCAGGATGCGGACGAGATCGTCGAGCGGGGTTTCGAGCCGGCGCGTCTTGGCGAACAGAATCCTAGTGCCGCGGCGCCACGTATACATCAGCATCATCACCAACCCGCCGAGCGCGAGGGGCACCCATCCGCCTTCGACAACCTTGAGCATGTTTGCCGAAAGAAAAGTCAGATCGACGATCAGGAATGGCAGGATCAACGCCGCCGTGGCCAACGGCGACCAGCCCCATCTTCGCCATATGACGATGAACGCCATCATGCCGGTGACGACCATGGTGCCGCTCACCGCGATGCCGTAGGCCGAGGCCATGGCACTCGACGAGCGAAACAGCATCACCAATAGCAGCACGCCAACCAGGAGCAATGCATTCACGCGCGGCATATAAATTTGTCCGGCTTGCTGAGCGGAGGTGTGCCGCACTTCAAGGCGCGGCAGAAGCCCAAGCTGGATCGCTTGGCTGGTCAGCGAATAGGCCCCGGTGATAACCGCCTGACTCGCGATTACGGTCGCCGCCGTTGCCAGGACGACCATCGGGATCAGTGCCCACGCTGGATAAAGCAGGAAGAACGGGTTTTCGATTGTTTTAGGGTCTGCCGACACCAGCACGCCCTGCCCGAGATAATTGGCCACCAAGGAAGGCAGGACCAACACGAGCCACGCGGCCTGGATCGGCCTGCGGCCGAAGTGCCCGAGATCGGCATAAAGCGCTTCGGCGCCGGTAACGGTCAGAAACACGGCGCCGAGCGTGAACAGGCCGACAACGCCATGGTGCGCCAGAAACTCAATGCCATAGAGCGGGCTGAATGCAAGCAGAATGCCCGGGTCACGGGCTATTTGCCAAATTCCAACCGACGCGATGGCTAGAAACCAAATCGTCGTCACCGGACCAAACAAAGCTCCGACCTTGGCGGTGCCGCGCGATTGCATCGCAAACAGCCCGACCAGAACGACGACCGTAATCGGCACTACATACTCGTCGAAAGTGGGAGTTGCGATTTTCAAGCCCTCGACCGCCGACAAGACGGACAGCGCCGGCGTGATGAGCGCATCACCATAGAACAATCCGGCACTGGCAATGCCCAGAAGCGCGACGACTCCGGCGGCCCTGCCGACCTGACCGACCGCGCGCGATGCCAGCGCCATCAGCGTGAGCGTACCGCCCTCGCCGTTATTGTCGGCGCGGAGCAGGATCAACACATATTTGAGCGTGACGATGATAATGAGCGCCCACAACATCAGCGACAGCACCCCGAGAACGATATCTCGGCCGACACCGTTCGCCGTACCGCCAGCCGCAAGCACGGATTCTCGTAATGCATAGAGTGGGCTTGTGCCGATATCCCCGTAAACAACGCCAATGCTGCCGAGCACAAGGCTCCAGAAACCAGTATGGGCGCGTGCCTCGGCACTGCCGGCAACCGGCCCATCGCTCCTGGCGGGAGCGCTCACGCTATCTGTCATGGATTATGAAACAGGACGTTGCCCTGCTCCTGGGTGGCATCGTGAAAAGCGATGCAAGGCCGCGCCTATACACCGATCGCATCGCGATGTCATGGCCATCGATGTCATGGTCATCGATGTCATGGCCATCATAGTTGACCGAGGGACAGCTTTGCGCATCGCAGATAGGAACAGGGGCGTGAGGCGGCCAGCAGCCAAAACCGCGAGCGCGGGCTAGAAAGGTGCTAGGAAACGGCTAAAACGGCGGAAACCGCCAAGAGCCCAAGAGCCCGCGTTTTCGGGCGGGGCCTCGTGACCGCCGGCCAAAAAAACAGCAAGATAGCGGGCCATTAGCGGGCTGGCGGCGGCCACGGTGCAGGGAGACACGATGATGCGCGAGATCGGTCATTTCGTCGGCGGCAAAACCATCAAAGGAACGTCAGGCCGGTTCGGCGACGTGTTCAATCCCAATACCGGCGAGGTTCAGGCCAGGGTGGCGCTCGCCAGTAAGGCGGAGATGGAAAAGGCGATCGCCAATGCGGAGGCTGCCTTCCCGGCCTGGGCCGCGACCAATCCCCAGCGGCGCGCCCGCGTGATGTTCAAGTTCCTGGAGCTGATCCAGAGCGAGTACGATGATCTTGCCCGCTTGCTCTCCTCCGAGCACGGCAAGACCTTCGCGGATTCCAAAGGCGACATCCAACGTGGCCTCGAAGTCGTGGAGTTCGCCTGCGGGATTCCACACCTGATGAAGGGTGAATTCACCGAGGGCGCCGGACCCGGCATTGATCTTTTCTCCATGCGGCAGCCGCTCGGCGTCGTTGCAGGCATCACCCCGTTTAATTTCCCGGCCATGATTCCGCTGTGGAAATGCGCTCCGGCGATTGCTTGCGGCAACACATTCATCCTCAAACCGTCCGAACGCGATCCCTCGGTGCCGCTGCGCATCGCCGAACTCTTCCTCAAGGCCGGGCTGCCGGAGGGCGTGCTCAATGTCGTCAACGGCGACAAGGAAGCAGTCGACGCGCTGCTCACGGACGCGCGCGTAAGGGCGATTGGCTTCGTCGGTTCATCCGCGATCGCCGAGTACATTTTTGCGACCGGCACCGCGCATGGCAAACGCGTCCAATGTTTTGGCGGCGCCAAGAACCACATGATCGTGATGCCCGATGCCGACATGGATCAGGCCGTTGATGCCTTGATCGGCGCCGGCTACGGCTCCGCCGGCGAACGCTGCATGGCGGTGTCGGTCGCCGTTCCAGTCGGCAAAAAAACGGCCGACACGCTGGTGCAGAAACTCATGCCACGGGTCGAAGGACTGAAGATCGGCCCGGCCATCGACCCTCAGGTCGACTACGGGCCGATGGTCACGCGCGACCTTCTTAACAAAGTCAAAGGTTATATCGAGGACGGCATCAAGGAAGGCGCCAGGCTCGTTGTCGATGGACGCAATTTCAAGCTGCAGGGCTACGAGAACGGCAATTTCCTCGGCGGTTGCCTGTTTGATGAGGTCAAGCCCCACATGCGCATCTACAAGGAAGAGATTTTCGGCCCGGTGCTGTCGGTGGTGCGCGCCAATGATTATGAAGAGGCCCTGCGCCTGCCGTCCGAGCATGAATACGGCAATGGCGTCGCGATCTTCACGCGCGACGGCGATACCGCGCGAGATTTCACGAGCCGGGTGCAGGTTGGTATGGTCGGGATCAATTTCGCGATCCCAGTGCCTTTGTCCTATTACACCTTCGGTGGCTGGAAGCGCTCGGGCTTCGGCGATCTCAATCAGCACGGGCCCGACGCGGTGCGCTTCTACACCAAGACCAAGACGGTGACGGCGCGCTGGCCATCGGGCACCAAAGAGGGCGCCGAATTCGTCATTCCGACGATGCGGTGACGGCTGCGCGGCTGCGCCGCCGGCTAGTCAGCAATGATCTAGTGTTCCGCCGACGAGGAGCTTGAGGCTGCTCCGTCGCCTGAGACGGGTTTCGGCTCATCGCTCGAAGCAGGCTTGGCTGCGTCCGGCGAGGCCGGTCTGGCGAACCTCTGGCCGAGATAGCGCGGCACCACGATGCGCTCACCATCGCTTAAGGCAGCGCTTTCGGACTTTCGATTGATCTGCGCCACCGCCCACGCCGGCACATGGTACGCTGCCGCAAGACTTTGCGGCGTGTCGCCGGCATGCGCAGAGACCGCCATGCCTGAGTCCCATAATTCGATCGGGCCAGCGGCCGCAAACACGATGCGCAGCGGCACGGCCTCGCCCTCACCCCCGGCGCCCATCGACCTGACCTTCGCCGCCAAGAGCTCCTGGATGCGGCTGAACTTGTCCAGGTTGACGTGAATGATCTCGCTGCGGTCCTTGAGATTGTAGCTTGCGTAGTGGCCATGGAAGCCGGAGCCCGCCGCGATGTCGCCGCCGCCCAGGATATTGGAGGACTGATAGAGATTGATATAGCGATGGACGCTTGCCGGCACGCCGCCGGCGCCGCGTGTCGGATCATAGGTGATGAGCAGGCTCACCGGCACATGCGCGGCGCCGAGCGCCTGAGCGAATTGAATGGCGGAATCGCCGCCGATGGAATGGCCGACGACGGCGATTGGCTTGGGGTCGCGGCGGTAATCGGCAATCGCTTGATCGGCCACACTGCGCCAGCTGGCGTGGGAGTAGTTGCCCGCGGCGATGCCGCTGCGGTTAATGCGCTGCGCCAGCTCGTCCATGCCCCAATCGATCGCCGCGATCAGACCATAGAACAGATAGGCGCGCCCGCGCGCATGCTCAGACGACGCGGATTGCTGTGCTTTGGCAGGCGTGACGCATGCTGCGATCGAGACTGCCGCCAAGACGGTCAGCCAGGCGCCTGCGGTTTGCTTCGCGTGGACCATGAGTTTGCCGCGTTTTGCTAGATGTAGCCTCAGACGACCGGTCCCCGGATGCCGGCGCACCAAGACTTACATGCTGACGAGTTGCAGACCGAGCTCCCCTTGGCCCGCCCTCTGTTCGAGAAAGCCGAAAAGACGGTGAATTTCCCCCGAATTCAATTTACCCGAACCAAGGCACGGATCGCACCAATAAAGGGTGAAATTGTGGCCCGGCTTTTTCCGTGTAGATCCCAGCCGACTACCGCGACGACGAGGATAGCGATTGCTAATCTGGCGACATGAAGTTCCTCAGGCGCCTTGCGGCCGGCCAGGTCGCGCTTTGGTGCACCTTCTGGCTTATCGGAATTCCGCTTGCGCTCCTTTGGGACGTGAGCGGGGTGTGCACGGTCGTGGGATGCGGCATTCAGGACCCGACGGCGGGCGCATTATTACTGGCGCTATTCGCGCTTTCGAGCATTGCCATCCCATTCGTCTCGTTCGCCATCTGGCGGAGCTCGTCGAAATACCCGCAAAAGGCCTGGTGGCACACCGCCCTCGCGCTTGCCGCCAAATTGTGTGCGATATTCTCAGGCCTGCTGGCAGTGATAGGTTTGGCGGTGCTGGGTTACATAGCCTTTGTTTTCATTTATGCGGCGTTCGATCGTGTCTGATCCGGATCTGCGTTTCGGTTTGCGCGCTTCACTGGAACGCTAGCAAGAAAGTGCAATGGTGTTGTGTCCTCCTTGCAAGGAAGTCATGAACGCGAATAATCGATCGAGCAGGCAATCAATTGGGGGATTGCGCTAATGTCACGCATTGGCACGGTTTTGGCGCTTATCGGCATCGGCCTGACATTCTCGGCCTGCGGTTACAACACAATTCCAACGCTCCAAGAACAGGCAAAAGCGCGCTGGTCAGATGTGCAGAACCAGTATCAAAGGCGGGCCGATCTGATCCCCAATCTTGTGGCGACGGTCCAGGGATATGCCGCACAGGAGAAAAACGTTCTGACCGCCGTCGTCGAGGCGCGCGCCAAAGCGACGCAAATAACGGTCAATGCGTCCGATCTCAGCGATCCCGAAAAACTCAAAGCTTTTCAGGATGCCCAAGCACAATTGACCGGTGCTCTCGGCCGTTTGCTGGCGGTGTCGGAGAACTATCCGGACCTTAAATCCAACGCCAATTTCCTCGCGCTGCAATCGCAGCTGGAAGGTACTGAGAACCGCATCGCGGTGGCGCGGCGCGATTATATCGATGCCGTGCGAGCCTATAACACGGCGCTGCGTACCTTTCCGACCGTAGTCTGGGCCAAGACGGCATTTTCCGGCGAGAAGCCGATGGCGGAATTCACGGCAAACGAAGGTTCGGACAAGCCACCCCAAGTGAAGTTCTGAAATTCTAAAAGTCCGCCGCAGTGAGATGAGACGCGCCCTTATACTGATTGCCGCAGTCGTACTCAGTTTTGCAACTGTTGCTGCTTTTGCCTTTGATTATCCGCCGCTGACCGGCCGCGTGGTCGATCAGGCCAATGTCATCACTGCGCAAAGCCGCGGCACGCTCGAAACTAAGCTCAAGGAGCTTGAGGATAAATCCAGCATTCAGCTCGTCGTTGCGACGGTAAAATCGTTACAGGGCAGCGACGTCGAGACCTACGCCAATGGGCTCTTTCGATTCTGGAAACTTGGCCAAACGCAGAGAAACAACGGCGTGCTGCTCCTCATCGCGCCGGCGGAGCATAAGGTTCGTATTGAAGTGGGCTACGGTCTCGAGGGCACGCTGACCGACGCGCTGTCCTCGGTCATTATCGCGAGTGCCATCATACCGCGCTTCAAGGCGGGAGATTTTTCCGGCGGAATTGAACGCGGCGTCGATGGCATCATCAATGTGCTCAGCGGCGACAGCGCCGGCTGGCAAGCCAAGGTCGACGTCCGGCGTGAAGACGCCTCGTCTGATTTCGACAAGCTGTTTCCGATTCTATTCTTCTTATTGGTGATCTTCATCTGCTGGTATCTCATTCACCATGCCGGCGGCGGGCCGACCGGGCGCGGCAGCGGCCGAAGGCGCGGTGCGCCGATCTTTATTCCCTATGGCGGACCTGGCTGGGGCTCGGGATGGGGCGGCGGCGGGTTGGGGGGTGGATTCGGTGGCGGCTTCGCCGGTGGAGGCGGATCGTCAGGCGGCGGCGGTGCATCCGGGAGCTGGTAATGGGGCTGACGAGTGACGATCATGCCGCCGTTGCCGACGCGATCCGCGAGGCCGAGAAACGTACCTGCGGACAAATCGTTTCTGTACTTGCGCACGCTTCGTCGGCCTATGCCCACGTTCCCATTTTGTGGTCGAGCCTGTTAGCGCTTTTCACGCC
Source organism: Xanthobacteraceae bacterium (assembly GCA_035703785.1). Lineage (GTDB taxonomy): Bacteria > Pseudomonadota > Alphaproteobacteria > Rhizobiales > Xanthobacteraceae > BOG-931. Next base: position 4,216 of record DASSXN010000029.1, on the reverse strand, counting down.
TTGGCCGCTGATCTATTTCACGCAATCGAGCGTGCAACGCATCTTTCTGGCGCAGCTCATCGTCTTCCTCGTTGCGGCCTTTGCATTCTCCTGGGCGCCCTTGCGTATTCTGCTTGTGCCGCGCGCCGTGCAGCGCGCCCGCGCCCACCGCGCCGCCCTCGAGCAGTTCGTTTTGCGCGGGATTAGCCGCACACGCAATCGCTGCGGCGTACTGATCTTCGTGTCGTTGGCCGAGCACTACGCGCGTATCATCGCCGATGAAGGCGTGGCGCAAAAAGTGCACGCCTCGGAGTGGCAGGCAGCGATCGATGCGCTGACGATGCACATGCGCGAAGGCCGTATCGCTGCAGGTTTTATCGCGGCAATTGAACGCTGCGGCGCGGTGCTGGCAGAGCATGCTCCGCCGGACGGCTCAACCAATGAGCTGCCGGACCGGCTCTATGTGATCTAGCGCAACCGAGCAGCGCGTCACCGCCGCCGGACTTTCTCAGCGTCGCAGCACGCCGCCGAGCGCTCCGCGCACCACCGCCTTGCCGATCGTGCCCGCTGTCTTGCTGCCCGTCGATTTAGCCAATTCCGCCGCGACCTGGGTCGCCATACCGGCGGCAACGGCGCGGACAACATTGCGCGCCATGGACTGTGACGTGGTGAGCGGCGTGCCGCGGTGGCGGCCGATACCGAACACATTGCGGAATTTATCGCCAATCCGGTGAAATATACCGGTCGCCGCAGGCGCCGTAGCGCCCGATCCTGCGGGAGCTTGCGGCGCGGGTGCGCTGCCGGGTGCCGCACCCGCCGGTGCAGGTGCCGCACCGACGGCAAGACGCCGCTGCAATATCTCGAAAGCCGAAACCGGATCGACGCGGGTGTCGTATTTGCCTTTAAAGGGACTCTTCGAGATCACCGCCTTGCGTTCATCAGGCGTGATCGCCCCGATCCGTGCCGAAGGCGGACGAATATTCGTACGCTCGACCATGGTCGGTGTTCCGGCGGCCTCAAGAAACGAAACCAGCGCTTCTCCCTTGGCCAATTCCATGATGACCTGTGCGGTATTGAGCTTGGGATTGGGCCGGAACGTTTCGGCCGCCGCCTTGACCGCCTTTTGATCGCCGGGCGTAAAAGCGCGCAGCGCGTGCTGCACGCGGTTGCCGAGTTGTGCCAATACCTTGTCAGGAACGTCGACAGGGTTCTGAGTGACGAAATAGACGCCGACTCCTTTGGAGCGGATCAAGCGCACGACCTGTTCGACTTTGTCGAGCAGCTCCTTCGGTGCTTCGTTAAAAAGTAGGTGCGCCTCGTCGAAAAAGAAAACGAGCTTCGGCTTCGGCGGATCGCCGATCTCCGGTAGTTTTTCGAACAATTCAGATAACAGCCAGAGCAGGAAGGTCGCGTATAGCCGCGGGCTCGACATCAACTTGTCGGCAGCAAGAACATTTATTGTGCCGCGACCGTTCGGCCCAGGCCGCATCAGATCGTCGACAGCCAGCGATGGCTCGCCAAAGAAATTTGTACCGCCCTGGTTCTCAAGGACGAGGAGCTGCCGCTCGACAGCGCCGACCGCGCTCGTCGCTACATTGCCATAGCGGCTGCCGATCTCTTTCGCGTTCTTCGAAAGATAGCTGAGTAATTCCCGCAGATCCTTGAGATCGACGAGGCCTTCCCCGTCGGTCGCCTTGATTTCAGGATCGTCGTCCGCGAACCGGAAGGCGATATTGATGATGCCTTCCTGCACGTCGTTCAAGTTGAGCATGCGCGAGACGAGAAGCGGACCCATCTCGAAGACGGTGGCGCGGATCGGGTGGCCTTGCTCGCCAAATAGATCCCAGAACACCACTGGAAACTCTTCCGGCTCGTAATCAAAACCCATGTCCTTGGCGCGTTTAACCAGTTCCGGCTTGGCTTCGCCCCGCACCGCAATGCCGGAGAGATCGCCTTTGATATCGGCGGCAAAAACCGGCACGCCGGCGCGCGAAAATCCTTCGGCAAGGACCTGCAACGACACGGTCTTGCCGGTTCCGGTGGCGCCGGTTGCGAGGCCATGACGATTGGCAAGCGCAAGCGAGAGAAACTGATCGTGATCGCCCTTGCCGACAAAGATCATGCTCTCGCGGTCAGGACTCGCCATGACTTGTTCCTTCATCAAATTGCATTTCTGCGACCCGAATGTCGTCCGGGGCAATTCTACGCCCCGGACATTGACGGCACCGGGTGTTCATTCACCATCGATCGTCCACCATTGCGCAAGCTTGAGCGTACAATACAAGATGTAAGCCAAAGGATTTTGGTACAACCCAATAGGGGACCTCATCAGCGACCTTTGCATGACCATGGCCATGTGCAGCGGCTCCATCTGCGCCGGGCCGCCTGGGCGCGGCGCGACAGCCGCCATTCTGCTCGTAGCGCTTGCGGCTACCAGCGCGTGCACCAGCACACCGCCGCTCACCGCCGCGCCCAGCGAGCAGGCTCAACCGTCTCCGCCCCCGGTCCCGCCGCCCCCGCAGCCGCCGCCGATTGACCTTGCCGGCCGCTGGCGGCTCGCCGCGGCAAGTGGCGCCTGCTTGATGACACTGGCCGCCACGCCTGGCGCGGCTGAAGGAACGATCGCGCCCGCCGGGGGATGTCCGGGGAATTTCTTTACCAGTCGCAAATGGACCTTCGAGCATGACAGGCTGATTATTCGCGACCACAAAAACGAGGCTTTGGCCGAGCTTTCATTCTCGGCCGGCCGCTTCCAAGGGCAGGCAACCGGCGGCGGGTCCGTCGCGCTTGCCAGGCCATAGTTTTTCACACCGCCTCAGAACAAGGAGAATTCATGCCGGAATATCAGCTCTACTGCTTCGCCCAATCGGGGAACGCTTATCGTGCGGCACTCATGCTCAATCTGATTGGCGCCGATTGGCAGCCGGTTTACGTCGATTTTTTCAAGGGAGGCGAAACGCGCACGCCGAAGTATCGCGCCGAGGTCAATGAAATGGGCGAAGTCCCGGTGCTCGCGCACGGCACGAGAAAATTGAGCCAATCCGCGGTGATTCTCACTTACCTCGCCGAACGCACCGGCCGTTTCAAACCGGATGGAGAAGATGCGCGGCTCGAAGCATTACGCTGGATCATTTTCGACAATCAGAAAGTGAACGGATTTCTGGGACCGTACCGGTTCCTGAAAAATTTCGCGCGTGCGGCCGGCGATCCGGCCGTGTTGGCTTTTCTGAAGGGGCGCATCGACGGCAATCTCGGGATCGTCGATCAGCGGCTTGCGAAAGCGCCGTTCATGCTGGGCAATCAACCGACCATCGTCGATATCTCACTCGCGGGCTATCTCTACTATCCGGCGGAAGAGTTCGGCTTCGATATCGCCGCGCAGTTCAAGAACATCGGCGCCTGGCGTGATCGCATGCAGGCATTGCCCGGTTGGGCGCATCCTTATGACTTAATGCCCGGCCATCCCCTGTAAGCGAGACGCGCTTGGTTCGACGGCCGCTCGATTGGTAAGGCCAGCGCTGAGCAGGACCAGCACTAAAGCGGAATGTCGAGCGTTTTAGGAACCGGCTTCGGCATCGGTGATGCTGGCGGCGGCGCAGGCGCAACAGCGACGCTCGGTTGTGCGGCGGGCGCGGGTGGCAGCGGCGAAGCCGGTGGCGGGGGGCTAACCGCCGTGATGGGCGCGTTCATGGTTGGCGTCGGTGCGGCCAGCGGTTTTGCCGCGGACGCCGCTGGCGCGGTTGAAGCGCTCGCGGCTGCGGCCGGTGCCGGGGGGCCGGGTGGTCCGGCGGCTGATGGCACAGCAGGCGGTCGTGGAGCCGATGAGATTGGCGCAGGCGCCGCTGTCGCCGCCTGGGCCGGCGGCTGGGGCGGCTGGGGCTGCGCCGGCTGAGGTGCCGCTGGCGCCGGCCTCACAGCAGATCGAACCGGTTGCCCCGCTGACGGGCCGCCCGATGCCGGCGGGTTCGCGGGCTTGGGCGCTGGGTTCGCTGGCGCTTGCGGCTGCGCCACGTCCTGCTGCCGGGCCGGCGGCGAAGCTTGCGATGACTGCGGCTGCGGCTCATTGGCATATTTCGCCAGCAGCACGTTGGCCGCGGCGATCAGCTTCGCACCGTCGATCTTTTGCTCCTTGATTTCCTTGCGCCAGGCATCGATGACGGGTTCGGTCGCCTTACGCCAGCGCGCCACCGCTTCCGGCAACAGCGTCACAATCAAATCGCCGCGCTCGACGACCATA
>DASSXN010000014.1:0-7351 GCA_035703785.1 Xanthobacteraceae bacterium | reverse complement strand
CCTGCCGCCGGCACGACGCTGCGCGCTCGGCATCGGCCGCTCGTTTCAGGTTCCGCAGCCGTTCGGCGGCATGAGCGTGTTCGAAAATCTCGTGGTCGCGGCGGCATTCGGCGGCGGCCGGCGCGAGCGCGACGCTTACGAAAGCTGCATGGCGATCCTTGAGCGCTGCGGTCTTTCGAGTAAGGCGAACAGACCGGCCGGCAGTCTTACATTGCTCGACCGCAAGCGGCTCGAATTGGCGCGCGCTTTGGCGTCGGAACCTGCGGTGCTGTTACTCGACGAGGTCGCCGGCGGTCTCACCGAGCACGAATGCCAGGCGCTGATCGCGCTCATTGGCGAGATCAGGAAGGGCGGCGTATCGATCGTCTGGATCGAGCATGTCGTGCATGCTTTGCTCGCCAGCGTCGACCGGTTGCTCGTTCTGCATAATGGCGCCTTCATCGCCGACGGCGATCCGCGGGCGGTGATCAGAAGCCCGCAGGTCGCCGAAATCTATATGGGACAAAGCTACGTGGAAACTTTGGCCGATGCCTGAGGCGCTGCTCGCGGTCCGCGATCTCGAAGCGTTCTACGGCGACTTCCAGGCGCTGTTCGGCGTCTCGCTCGAGGTCGCGCGCGGCGAAGCGGTCGCGGTGATCGGCGCCAACGGCGCCGGCAAGAGCACGCTGCTCAAGAGTATCGCCGGGCTTTTGCGCGCGCGAACCGATGCAATCACTTTCGCCGGCGAGCCGATCGGCGGCATGCCGGCTTACGCGGTGGCCGCGCGCGGGATCGCATTGGTGCCGGAGGGCAGGGGGCTCTTTCCTTCGCTTACTGTTGAAGAGAATTTGCTGATCGGCGGCCAGCTCGGCCGGCCCGGCGCCTGGACGCTGCGGCGGGTCTACGAATTGTTTCCCGCGCTCGGCCAACGCCGCAAACTGCCGAGCACGGCGCTCTCCGGCGGGCAACAGCAGATGGCCGCGCTCGGCCGCGCGCTGATGGCCAATCCGCAATTGTTGCTGTGTGACGAGATCAGCTTGGGGCTGGCGCCAATCGTGGTGCGCGAAATCTATGCGCGGCTGCCGGCGGTGCGCGCCGAAGGCACCGCTATTGTTTTGGTCGAGCAGGACGTGGTGCAGGCGCTTGCCGCAGCGTCCCGCGTCTATTGCCTGCAGGAGGGACGCGTGGCGCTTTCTGGCGCGGCGAAGGATTTGACGCGCGAGGTAATCGCCGCCGCCTATTTCGGGGTGTGAAGTGAAAGGGAACAGTGTTTTCCTCGTCCGTCATGGCCGGGCTTGTCCCGGCCATCCACGTCTTACTTTCCGGCTTAAGTCGTGGATGCCCGGCACAAGGCCGGGCATGACGACTAGATATTGAGGCAACGTTGATGCAATGGATCAACGTCATCCTGCAGGGCGCCTTGGTCGGCGGGCTTTATGCGATGTTCGCCGCCGGGCTGTCGCTGATCTTCGGCGTCATGCGGCTCGTCAATATCGCGCACGGCGATCTCATCGTGCTCGCCGCCTATGTCGCGCTGGTCGTGGCGCAGACGCTCGGCATCGGACCGCTCACCGCGCTTATTATCGTCGTGCCGGTCATGGCCGCGATCGGCTACGCACTGCAATGGTTCGTGCTCAACCGCACGCTTGGCGAGGATCTCCTGCCGCCGCTTCTGGTCACCTTCGGACTTTCGGTGATCATCCAGAACGGTCTTCTCACGGTCTTCACCGCCGACAGCGTCAAGTTGCAAGCCGGCGCGATCGAAGTCGCCATCTCGCCGAAGGCCTCTATGTCGGCGTGCTGCCGCTTCTGCAATTCGCGGTGGCGGTCGCCGTCATCGCCGGCCTGCAGCTTATTTTTTATCGCACCGCGATCGGGCGCGCCTTTCGCGCCACCGCCGATGATCCCGCGGTCGCGCAGCTGATGGGTCTCGACAATCGCCATGTCTTCGCCTCGGCGATGGCGCTGTCGCTTGCGGTCGTCGCGATTGCCGGTGTGTTCCTTGCGGTGCGCGCCAATTTCGATCCCTCGCTTGGCCCGGCGCGGCTCATCTTCGGCTTCGAAGCCGTGATCATCGGCGGGCTCGGCAGCCTGTGGGGCACGCTCGCCGGCGGACTGATCCTCGGCGTTGCGCAAGCGGTCGGTGCTCATCTCGATCCGGGCTGGCAAATCCTCGCCGGGCATATCGCGTTTCTGATCGTGCTCGCGGCACGGCCGCAGGGCCTGTTTCCCAAGGTGCGCACATGAAGTTGTGCACATGACGGGGCGGACATGATGGTGCTCTCATGACCGTGCGGGTCGCCTTCGGCGGGCGCGGCAATTGGATCGGCGCGGCGCTCGGCGGAATTTTTTTCGCGGTGCTTGCCGCGGCGCCGTGGTGGGGCGGGCGCGACGATCTGCAGCTGCTTTCGGAAATCTATGCCTATGTCGCGCTGGCGAGCTTATGGAATCTGCTCGCCGGCTACGCCGGGCTCGTCTCGGTCGGCCAGCAGGCCTATGTCGGGCTCGGCGCCTATAGCCTGTTCGCGCTCGCGATCTTGTTCGGCGTTTCGCCGCTGTGGGCGATTCCCCTCGCTGGCCTCATCGCCGCCGTTCTCTCGATTCCGGTAGCGCTTCTGGTGTTCCGCTTGCGCGGCCACTATTTTGCGATCGGCACCTGGATCGTCGCCGAAGTGTTTCGCCTGACCGCTTCGCAAGTCTCCGCGCTCGGCGGCGGTTCCGGCACGAGCCTGCCGGTTGCCGTGGTCATCGCCATCGCGCCGACCCGGCAATTGCGCGACTTCACCATGTACTGGATCGCGCTTCTCCTTGCCGCGGCAGTGCTGGCGCTGATCGTGCTGTTGCTGCGCTCGCGCTATGGACTGGCACTGAAAGCGATGCGCGATGCCGAGCTCGCGGCCTCATGCAGCGGCGTCGATGTCTACCGCACAAAATTTTTGGTTTACGTCGTCACCGCGCTCGCAACCGCCATGCTTGGCGCGCTCATTTTCCTGCAGAAGCTTCGCATCTCGCCCGACGCCGCCTTCAGCGTCAACGATTGGACCGCTTTCGTCATCTTCATCACCGTGATCGGCGGCATTGGCCGCATCGAGGGGCCGATCGTCGGCACGCTTGTCTTCTTCGCGCTGCGCCAGACGCTCGCCGATCTCGGCACGATCTATCTGACGATGCTGGGCCTGGTCGCGATCGTTATTATGCTCGCGGCGCCGAAGGGCATCTGGGGCATGGTCGTTGAACGGTTCGGCTGGCAGCTTTTCCCGCTGGAGCGAACAGTGCTATCTGGGGAGCCGCAACAGCGGTAAAGCGATGGCGGCCAAGTGGCGGCCAAGTGCTCGGCAGGAGTCGGCGGCCGACAGGGAGGAAAGCAAAGCTCATGGCGAACAAGATCATTATCAGTTGCGCGGTCACCGGCTCGATCCACACCCCGACCATGTCGGATGCGCTACCGATCACGCCCGATCAGATCGCGACGCAGGCGATCGATGCGGCGGCGGCCGGCGCCGCGATCCTGCACCTGCATGCCCGCGATCCCAAGGACGGCCGCCCGTCGCCCGATCCGAACGTATTCATGCAATTTCTGCCGCGCATCAAGCAGTCGACCGATGCGGTGGTGAACATCACCACCGGCGGCGCGGTGACCATGACGGTGGACGAGCGCATCTCCGCGGCGAAGCAGCTTTCCCCGGAAATGTGTTCGCTCAATATGGGCTCGATGAATTTCGCGCTCTATCCGATGGCGCGGCGCTACAAGACCTGGAAATACGATTGGGAAGAGGCGTATTTGAAAAATTCCGACGCCTATATTTTCCCCAATACGTTCCGGGACATCGAGAAGGTCTACAAGACGCTCGGCGAGGGCCACGGCGTGAAATTCGAACATGAATGCTACGACACCGGGCACCTGTACAATCTCGCCCATTGCATCGATCGCGGCCTGTTCAAGCCGCCGGTTTTTCTGCAGCTGATCTTCGGGATTCTCGGCGGCATCGGCCCGGATCTCGACAATCTGTTCTTCATGAAGCGCACCGCCGACCGGCTATTCGGCGATAATTATTTGTGGTCGGTGCTGGCGGGCGGCCGCCATCAGATGAATTTCTGCACCGCCGCTTCGATGATCGGCGGCAATGTGCGCGTCGGATTGGAGGATTCGCTCTATATCGGCCCCGGCAAGCTCGCCAAAAGCAATGCCGAGCAGGTCGCCAAGATCCGCCGCATCGTCGAGGATCTCGGCTGCGAGATCGCGACGCCGAACGAAGCGCGGGCGCTGCTCGGCCTCAAGGGTGCGGACCGGGTGAAGTTTTAGAGCGCGAGTTCGCGGCAGCTTAAATTCACCTCCCCCTGGAGGGGGGAGGTCGCGAGCGAAGCGAGCGGGAGGGGGTGAAAGCCTGTACGCCGCGCGCCGCGCACCCCACCCCGCGCACCTTCGGTGCGCGACCCTCCCCCTCCAGGGGAGGGTGCATTACGCGCGAAGCGCCGTGACAATCGGGCCAAGGCCACCACAATGAACGTCATCGATCTGAAAAACCGCACCGCGATTGTCACCGGCGGCGCGCGCGGCATCGGTTTCGCCATTGCCAAGCGGATGCTCGCCTCCGGCGCGACGGTGGTGTTGTGGGACGTCGATGCGGCGGCGCTCGACAAGGCCGGCGTGGCGTTGCAGCGTGAAGGCAACAGCAATGGCCGCGTTCACGCCGCCGTGGTCGACGTTACCGACGCCGCCGCAATCGCGCGCGCCGTGGCGGCCGATCTGCGCGAGCGCGGCAAGATCGACATCCTCGTCAACAATGCCGGCATCACCGGCGGCAATGCGCCGCTCTGGGAGCTTGCCCCCGAGGTGTGGCGGCGCGTGATCGAAATCAATCTCGTCGCGCCGTATCTGATTTGCCGCGCGATCGTGCCGCATATGGTGCGGGCCGGCTACGGCCGCATCGTCAACATCGCCTCCATTGCCGGCAAGGAGGGCAATCCCAACGCCTCGCACTATTCGGCATCGAAAGCCGGCCTGATCGCGCTGACCAAATCGCTCGCCAAGGAATTGGCGGCGACCGGGGTGCTGGTGAATTGCGTCACGCCGGCGGCGGCGAAAACCGAATTGTTCGCGCAGATGAAGCAGGAACATATCGACTACATGCTGTCGAAGATTCCGATGAACCGCTTCGTCGAAGTCGACGAGATCGCGGCGCTGGTGGCGTGGCTCGCGTCCGAAGACTGCTCGTTCTCGACCGGCGCGGTGTTCGATATTTCCGGGGGAAGGGCGGTGTATTGAGCCGTCAGTCGCCGGATGCGCGATCAATGCGTTCGCGTTGCAGTCGCGCGATTTCGGCGCGGATCGGTGCGAACGGCCCATATTTGTGTTGGCGTTCACTGAAGTGATCGGCGTAAGGCCCGTAAGGCGTGTCCACCGGTTTCGTCAATAGATTGGGAAAGTCGTGCTCGATGCCGGCGAGGTGCGGCCGCGGATGCGACAGGACGAAAGCTGCGATGTCCCAAGCGTCGTCGACGCTGATCTGCGGATTGAGATAGTCGGCGCCGTGCGGCATGTTGAAGTGGATGAAGTTGGCTAGGTTGATGATACGCGCCATGCCGGCGCCATCATTGAATGTGTCCCGCCCCCACAGCGGCGGCATGACGTAACCAAGATCGGAGCCGGCGATACTGCCGCGCACGCCGGACCCGTCGGTGTTGTGACAAGCCGCGCAATTGCGCAGGTAATGCGGTTCGCCGCGTGCGGGAGCTGCGGCGCGCCGAAGCTCCGGCATTTGGCCGGTGCCCAGTCCCGGCACGCGCTGATTGCGCGCCACGCCGGTGCTGAGAAACTTGATGTAGGCGACGATAGCCTGCATTTCGGGCGCATCGTGCGACAGCGGACGACCGTTCATGCTGCGCGTCATGCAGGAATTGATGCGATCCTCGATACCGATCTCGCCGCCGGACCGGGCGCTGTATTGGGGAAAATCGTCGTAGAGGCCGAACAACGGTAGTCCGAATTTCTTGGTGCCGGCCTCCAAGTGGCAATTTGAACAGGCGAGATTATTCCCAGCATAGCGCTTCGATGGATCAGGCACATTTGGCCCGATATAGGCATAGGTCGCGGTGACCAGATCGCGGCCTTCGCGGACTTGAAGTCCATGCGCGTCGCGCGGCAAGGCGCCGATCTCGGGTACCGTCCAGATTGTTGTGATTTCCGCGCGAGCTTGCGGATCTGAAACTTCAACGATAACGCCGGCCGCGAGCAGCTGGACGATGGCCAAGCTTGCCAGGCGATAATTCATGACGCCCCAAACCCGAAATTCTCGGCAGCATTCAACAAAATAACGGGTGGCTCAAGATGTGCGCGGCGACCCGCCTTCGCCAAGGCTTCGGCGAGCAGCCTTCGGCTCCTTCACAAACTGCTGAGAAATTGGCTTGCCAGCCGTGGCGGCGAAGCAGCGAAGATGGCTCGCCAGTCGTAGCTCGCGGTGGCTCGCGTGGCCCGCCTTCGCTGCGCTTCGGCGCGGCAGCCTTCACTCGCTGCGCGAGCGAAGACATTAGAAGAGAAGAAGGTTTAATGGCTTGCCGAGCTGTAGCTCGCGGTGGCTCGTGTGGCCCGCCTTCGCTGCGCTTCGGCGCGGCAGCCTTCACTCGCTGCGCGAGCGAAGGCTGGTGGGCGGTAGAGGGATCGAACCTCTGACCCCTTCCATGTCAAGGATGGGGACTCTAATAACTTATTGATTCCATTTTGGATATTTGGCGTCGCCTCATGTATCGATCCATGTAGAAAACTGCTGAAAGACAAATAATGTCAACGACTCAACGGCATAAGTAAGCACGATCTGTTTTTCCGGTCAGTGTGCCCCTGCTGTGCCAGCAAACTCCTTTCCATTAACACGGCGATCTGTCGGGCTTGGCGGGGCAGGGGCTAATTTCAAAAGCGCCAACGGGAACAGATATGAGTCCGCTTGCCCTTCAAAAAAAACGCGGCCGTCCGGGTGCCACGCCGTTGTTCGCTTCTGATCTATGCTGTCCTCCAGTTCGACTGCATAGCGCCCCGAAACACATCCGGGACCCCAATTGGGGGCAGTGCTATGAGCCGATCGTCGAGTGAGGCACCGAACATCAGCGGTCAATCTGGTGTGCCACAGAATGTGGGTGTGCACCCAGAAACAGACTGATAATCGCGATATCAGATTTGCGTTGTTCTGCAGAGCAACGGCGCCCGGTGGAGAGCCTACCGGGCGTTTTCATTTTGCGATTCCGAAAAGTGCCAAGATCGGACCTCCTGCATCTCGCTGCGAGTGATGTGCCTGCCCGAGTTGGAACAACCTGTCGACAACCGAAGGCAATGTTCCTATCAGATTTATGCTCGCTTAAGGTACTGATTTTACTTGACAAA
>DASSXN010000167.1:0-8159 GCA_035703785.1 Xanthobacteraceae bacterium | reverse complement strand
CGCTGGCAACTTTTTGTGATGGCCTGACCGTGCCATAAAACCTGCTAAAAGATTGGACCGACAAGAAACCTCGACGATCAGGCTAAGGGAGGACTCTAATGGCTCGGATTCATCGGCGGAAGCTGCTCAAGCTTTCTGGCGCTGGCGCGATTGCGGCAAAAACCGGAGGGATCGCCGCCATCTTGGCAGGTGGCCGGGCACCCGCTTACGCGCAGGGCACAACGGTCCACTGGCTGCGCTGGAACGATTTCGTTCCCAACTCGGACAAAGTTCTGCGTGAGCAAATCGTGCCGGCCTGCGCCAAGAATCTCGGCATCACGCTCAATATCGAAATGATCAATGGCAATGACCTCCAGGCGCGCACCACGGCCGCTATTCAGTCGGGCACCGGGCCTGATGTGATTTGCGCGCTGAACAATTGGCCGCAGCTGTATTCCAACGGTGTCGCCGACGTCAGCCAAGTTGCCGAGAAACTCGGCAAGGACCAAGGCGGCTATTACAAAGAGTCGATCGCCGTCGCCAACGACGGCAAAAAATGGCTCGGCGTGCCTTGGTGCATCGTTGGCCTTGAGAACGCCTATCGCAAATCGTGGTTCGAGACGGTCGGTTACAGCAAGTTTCCGGAAACCTGGGACCAGTACCGCGACGCTGGCAAGAAGCTCAAAGCCAAGGGCCAACCGCTCGGCCAAGCAATGGGACACAGCTTCGGCGATCCGCCGACCTTCTTCTATCCGTATTTGTGGTCATGGGGCGGTAAGGAAGTTGAAAAGGACGGCAAGACCGTTGCGCTCAACAGCAAGGAGACCCTTGAATCGGTCAAATACTGGACGGCATTCTGGAAGGACTGCTGCGACGAAGGCGGGCTGGCCTGGGACGATTCCAGCAACAACCGCGCTTTCCTAGCCGGCACGATTTCGTCCACGCTCAATGGCGCCTCGATCTATATTGAAGCTAAACGCAAGCCCGACAGCTATCAGAGCGAGAAAGGCACGCCGCTCTGGCAGGACATCCTCCACGGCGCGCTGCCCAAGGGCTCGGCCGGGCAGTTCTCCTATCATGTGCCGATGACCAACATGGTGATGGGCTATTCCAAGCAACAGAAGGCCGCGAGAGATTTCCTCGGCTGGATCACTTCAAAGCCGGTCTATCAGGCCTGGTTCAATTCGCAGCAAGGCTACTCGGTCGGCGCAACGACAATTTGGGAGGAAGACCCGATCTGGAAGAACGATCCGGTCATGGCGATGTTCCGCCTGGCCGGTCGATCCGGACAATTCCCGGGCTATGCCGGTCCAGCCGATCGCAGGGCGGGCGAAGTGATGAGCAAGTACGTCATCGTCGATATGTATGCCAAAGCGGTTCAGGGCATGCCGGCCGAGGATGCGGTGAAGTGGGCGACCGGCGAGTTGCAGAAAATTTACGTCTGACTTGCCACGCAATGATCTATCTCAGTTCGGAATGCTGTAGCCGCGCCGCCCGCTCGTCGAGTCGGGATGGCGCGGCCGGCGCCGAGCCGGAGAGGAAAATGGCAATAAGCGAAGCCGTAGGTCAACGAGCGTTCGCGCAGACGCCGCGCGGTGCTTGGGACTTCGCTGCTTTACGGGCGTCAGCTCCATGCGCAATAGTGACCGGGCCGTTCACATTGCGGCGATAGAAGTCTGCCTCCTCCGTCTCGTATCAAACGACGACTCAGTCCGACCAGTGAGTACCGATGCGCGGCGGAGATAGTCGCCGAATGGCCGCCAAGATTCGGCGGCCACAGATTAATCTGTTTGCCTTGTTGCCATTGAAACATCAGGCCAGTGATGGCCTCGGGGCCAACCTCCAGCGCCTGCGGATTGGGCGTATGCTTGTCCTTGAACCGTACGCGACCGATTGTACCGACGTAATCAGTCTTTTCCAGCGCATCAGAATGCACGCACTGCTTCCACGGCCGATTAGTGGTCGTCGTAAGAGACGATCTCGATTTTGCGGCCGCCGATGCCTCCTTTGGCGTTGATTTCATCTGTGGCAAGTTGCACGGCCGGTAGGATCGAGGAACCGGCCACAGCGTGAGCCTCTGCGATGACGCCAATTTTGATAGGACGGTCGGATTCGGCGCGAGCGGCGGCAACAAGCGCAAATGCCAAAGTCACACCTGCGCCGATCGCGAAGAATGCGGCACTTCTTGTTAGATACTTCCTGGTGTTTCTCCCTTGGACTTTCCAGATAATTCCAAATCGAAGCACAAGGAAATTGAATCCGCTCAGCACACTGTGCCCCGCGTCACAGTAAACACAATCATACTTTGTCATATTACCCCTGCGGCATGACCGCCAAGCACAGCCGCCGAGGGTACCGGGACTCAATTTGACACAAGGCAGCACCAATGCAGATGAGAGTTTCGCCAAGCACTTTACAATCTGGCGCCGAAGAATGGCAGGCGCGCATCGATCTCGCGGCCGCGCATCGGCTCGCATTCATGCATGGTTTCAGCGAGGGTATTTTCAATCATCTGACTCTCGCCGTTCCCGGCCGGAGCGATCGCTATTATCAGATCCCGTTCGGCACGCATTGGTCCGAAGTGACGGCCTCGTCGTTCATGGAGGTCGGGATAGACGACGGGAAAGTCAGGCGCGGCACTGGCGATGTCGAGCGCTCCTGCTATTGCATTCACGCACCGATTCATAAGGCGCTGCCGCAGGCCCGAGCGGTGTTTCACACGCATATGCCTTATGCCAGCGCGCTCACCCGGCTGGAAGATCCGCGGATCAAGGAGATTGGCCAGACCGAGGTCGGCTTGATGGATGCGATCGCCTATGACGACCGCTATACCGGCCCGGCATTCGAGCCTGCCGAAGGCGAGCGGCTCGCCAAGATCATCGACAATAAGACGGTGCTATTCATGGCCAACCACGGCGTCACCACACTGGGTAGCACCGTCGCCGAGGCCTACGACCGGCTCTATTACCTCGAGCGTGCGGCGCAGGTTCAAATCTACGCCATGTGGACTGGTCAGCCGCTGAAGCGACTGCCGGCCACCGTGGTCGAGAGGACCAAGCGAGATATTGCAGGCGCTAAATTCTATTATGACGGCCCCAATCCAGCCCAACGGCACTTCGATGCGCTCAAGCGCGTTCTCAATCGAACGGAACCTGACTACAAAAAGTAATATTAGCCCCTTTCCTTGGCGTTTTCCCCGCTAGCCGACATCGGATCGATCAGTGGGCGGCTCAACTGCAGCGGCTTGGGCGATACCGCAACAAGCTCGGCCTTTGTGTTCGAGCCACCGCTTGCAAACAGCGTGACCGTTTCGCCCAAGTCGACCAGCTCGTCGGTCAGCCACGAAACGACGCGTTCGGTTCCGCCATAATGGCTTGGAGGTACGCTTTCGGCGAGCGGCGCAATTTCTGCAATATGCATTCATGTTCCAATAAAATGACGAGAACCTTACTTTGAAAGAGCCTCATCCCCGCCGATGGGGTTCCTGACGCGGCCCGAAATTTGGGAATGCGCGAAGGCGGCCTTTAAGCCGGCTGCATTCTTTTGGCGATCGCGTCTGCAATCGCGACTGTGCGCCGCGCCATTTCGGCGTGCAGGCGCTCAACCATGCGGCCGTCGACTTGCAGCACGCCCTTGTTCTCATTCTCTGGTAGATCGAACGCGGCAAGGATTTTGCGCGCGGTTTCCACTTCTTCCGAGCTCGGCGAGAAAGCCGCATTACAGGGCTCGATCTGACGCGGATGAATGAGGGTTTTGCCATCGAAACCGAAGTCGCGGGCTTGCCGGCATTCCGCGGCGAATCCGTCGGCGTCGCCGATGTCGTTGTACACTCCGTCGAGAATATCGAGCCCGTAGGCGCGCGCGGCGGCGAGGCAATTCATCAGCCACGGCACCATCGGCGCGCGGCCGGCAATGAGATGAGCGCGCGTGTCTTTGGCGAGATCGTTGGTGCCCATCACGAAACCGGCAAGCCGCGTCTCTGAATCGAGCGCGGCGGCGGCAATGTCACGGACGTTGAGCATGGCGAGCGGCGTTTCCATCATCGCCCAAACACGGACATGCGGATCGGTGCCCATATCGACCAGGCGCGCCGCGAGGTCCTGTAATTGCCGCGGCGACGAAACTTTGGGCACCAGCACGCCATCCGGACGGACGGCAGCGGTGGCGTTGATGTCCTCGACCCACCAGCGCGTATCAAGCCCGTTGATGCGCACCAGCACTTCGCGCTCGCCGAAGCCATTCTGCATTGCTTTGACAACGGCATCGCGCGCCTGCACCTTGGCCTCCGGCGCGACCGCGTCTTCGAGATCGAGGATGAGGCCGTCGGCCGGCAAGTCCCGCCCTTTTCCCAGCGCACGCGCATTCGACCCGGGCATATAGAGCACGCTACGGCGCGGCCGGACGGTCATTGCCCCATTCTCCCTGGCGTCACGCCAAAGGCTTTGCTCTCGGCCTGCTACGCGCTAGTTTCCCGGACGCGGTGCAGCGCGCAAAAGCGCGTCTACGCGCGTAAACGCGCTATTGCTGGCGCACCGCAGATCCGGGATCGTAACAAACTCGGAGTATTGTAAAGGTCCCGGTTCAGCAGCGCATCACCACAGCGCGCGAAGACGCGCGTAAACGCGCTTTTGGTGCTGCGCTGCGCCCGGGACACGTAGCCCAGTTCCTACGCCGCTTTGCGCTTGGCTGTGATCAGCTTGCGGTTGACCAGGCACTCGGCAATCTGAATGGCGTTGAGCGCCGCGCCTTTGCGCAAATTGTCCGAGACGATCCACATCGATAAGCCATTCTCGACCGTGGCGTCCTCGCGAATACGGCTGATATAGGTGGCATCCTCTCCGGCCGCCTCATACGGCGTCACATAACCGCCGGGCTCGCGCGAATCGATCACCAGGCAGCCTGGCGCGTTACGCAGAATCTCGCGCGCCTCATCGGGTGTGATCGGCTGCTCGAACTCAATGTTCACCGCTTCGCAGTGGCTAATGAAGACCGGCACGCGCACGCAGGTCGCGGTCAGCCTGATCTTGGGATCGAGAATTTTCTTGGTCTCGACCACCATCTTCCATTCTTCCCGGGTGTAGCCGTCCTCCATGAAGACGTCGATCTGCGGGATCAGATTGAATGCGATCCGCTTCGGAAATTTGTTCGCTGTAATCTCGTCGATCTGGAACACCGCCTTGGTTTGAGTGAACAGCTCGTCCATGGCCTCCTTGCCGGCGCCGGACACCGACTGATAGGTGGCGACGACCACGCGCTTGATTCTGGCGCGATCGTGCAGCGGCTTAAGCGCGACGACGAGCTGCGCCGTCGAGCAATTCGGATTAGCAATGATGCCGCGCTTGCGAAAACCGGCGACAGCGTCGGCGTTGACCTCGGGCACAATCAGGGGGACGTCGGAATCGTAGCGCCACGCCGACGAATTATCGATCACCACCGCGCCAGCGGCGGCGATTTTTGGCGAGTACTCCTTCGACACCGCCGCGCCTGCCGACATCAGGCAGATGTCGGTACCTGAGAAATCGTGGTGTTCAAGCGCTTTGACCTTCAGCGTGCGCTCGCCATAGGAGATGTCCACGCCCTGGCTCCTGCGCGAGGCGAGCGCCACGATTTCATCAGCCGGGAACGACCGCTCGGCCAGAATCCCGAGCATTTCCCGGCCGACATTGCCGGTCGCACCGACAACGGCGACGCTGTAACCCATCCTTAACTCTCCACCGAACAAACGGCCCACCCGCCGGGTGGGAACCGAGCGGAAGTGCTTCTAAGCGAGAACACACGCAAACACAACGCTGGGTCCCGGGAATCGGGAATATAGGCACTCCGCCCAAAATCACGGATGCGGCAGCCAGCCTTTTCCTACAGATGCCGGCGTCGGAGCTTGAAACCTGTGGCGGCAGCGAGGGTTATTCACGGCGCTGTTGCCGGCCGGCAAATCAGGCTAGATTGGTGACAACGATAGTGAGGAACCATGTCTTCAGTCGTGCGTCCGCTTACCGGTGCGGTCTTCAGCGGTCTCTGTGCCGCCGTGCTTGCCGCCAGCGCAATGCCAGCAGCAGCCGCCAAAAAGCAGCCGCTTACGCCGCAGCCGGTCGAGCGCTCCGCCAGCGGCACCATCATCCAGCCGACTACGACAATCATTCCCGACGGCAACGGTCACAACAAGGTTATCGTGATCCCGCGGCGGCGCTCCTATCTCGACACCGGGACCGAGGTCTCGGTCGGCGATCGCAGCTTCCAGGATTATGTTCTGCCGCCCGGCGGCGATCCTGGCCGGCCCTATTGGTTCTATGGGCCGGACCTTCAAGGGACTGGCCGGCGTCCGCTGCCAAGCGCTTTCGACGGCACCGGCCTTAATCCAAATACGCCGTTTTAAGCAGCATTCGCCACGGCGCCACGCGCCCCGACACGCGAGCAAAGTGGGATGGGGTCATGACGCCAAACCGAAATGGCTTTAGGTTCGCCATTGCGGTTGCGCCTATTCTTCGCGCATGAGCTTTTTTCCACCTCGCTGGCGCAACAAGGTCCGGCGCCGCTTCTACAGCCCGTACAACAAACTCGTCCATCGCGGCCGCTATTTCATCTGCCGCTATTTCGGCGCCGAGTTTTTGGTGCGCTCGGCCAATGTCGGCGGGCTCGAAATCTCCGCCAAGATCGCCGAGCACGGCGAGCTGAAAAATTTCATGCGCGGCGCCGCGGCGATCAAACCGGCCATCTTCATCGATGTCGGCGCTAATCTCGGACTCTACACTTGCATCCTTATGAAGAACCGGCTGGCGCCGCGCGCCATCCTGTTCGAGCCCGATCGCCGCAATCGCGTTCACCTTGGCGCCAATCTCCTGATCAACGACCTGCTGGATGCTAATCTGGAAATCCATCCGGTGGCGCTCGGCGCCGAGCCTGGGCGATTTCGGCTCGTGCCCGGACCGGAGCGCGATATCGGCCTCTCTCAGATCGTCGAGACCGTCCGGCAAGGAGAGAGCCAAGGACAAGGCTATGACGTCGAGGTCGTGCGCTTCGATGATTTTGTGGCGCTCACTGGCCAAACCCTCGCAATCAAGATTGATGTCGAGCGCTACGAGCGCAAAGTGCTCGCCGGCATGGCCCGGACGCTGCGCGACAATCGCGGGATCGTGCAGGTCGAGGTGCTGGAAGCGCGCGAGGAGACCGTCCAGCTGATGACCGCAGCCGGATTCCGGCTGACGCAGGATTTCGGGCCCAATCTCGTTTTCCGGAAAGATTGAGCGGCTTAGGCCGCAAGCCGTTCCAATTCGCCGACAATGGCCGCACCCATCTCCGCCGTGCTGACGACCTTGGCGCCTTCGGATTTGATGTCGGCGGTGCGCAGGTCCTTCGCCAGCGTCGCCGCAATCGCGGCATCGAGCGCATCGGCCGCCTTCGCCATATTGAAGGAATAGCGCAACGCCATGCCGAACGAGGCCAGCATGGCGATCGGATTGGCCATGCCCTTGCCGGCGATGTCCGGCGCCGAGCCGTGCACCGGCTCATACATCGCCTTGCGCCGCTTGGTCCTGGGATCAGTTTCGCCGAGCGAGGCCGACGGCAACATGCCGAGCGATCCGGTCAGCATCGCCGCGACGTCCGACAACATGTCGCCAAACAAGTTGTCGGTGACGATCACGTCAAACTGTTTCGGCCAGCGCACCAGCTGCATGCCGCCGGCATCCGCCAGCATATGTTCAAGCTGGACGTCTTTGTACTCGCGCTTGTGCAGCTCCTCCACCACCTCGTGCCAGAGTACGCCGGTCTTCATCACGTTGCGTTTTTCCATCGAGGTCAGTTTGTTGCCCCGCCGCCGCGCCAATTCGAAACCGACACGCGCGATGCGCTCGATCTCATAAGTGTCGTAAACCTGGGTATCGACGGCGCGTTTCTGGCCGTTGCCGAGATCAGTGATGGTCTTGGGTTCGCCGAAATAAACCCCGCCCGTGAGCTCGCGCAGGATGACGATGTCGAGCCCTTCCACCGCTTCGCGTTTGAGGCTCGAAGCGTCGGCCAACGCCGGATAGACGATCGCCGGCCGGATATTGGCGAACAGGCCGAGCTCCTTGCGCAGGCGAAGCAATCCGGCTTCGGGCCGCGCCTCAAACGGCACCTTGTCCCATTTGGGCCCGCCCACCGCGCCGAAGATCACCGCATCCGCGGCATGCGCTTTCGCCATG
>DASSXN010000100.1:0-57968 GCA_035703785.1 Xanthobacteraceae bacterium | reverse complement strand
CATGAGCACATTGCAAGCGGTCGTCGCCGGCAAAGTTGCGATGTCACTGCGCTGCTGTTCCAAGAGATCCCCACCCCGTGCTGCACGGCACAATGCGCGCAGTATGGCCGTATTGGCCGATAATTCAAGAACAAAGCCGTTTGCTAGGGACCTTGACGCGCGGCGAAGAAATACAGCGCCAGCATGGCTTTACGGCTGCGGCCTGCAACGCGGCCGCCGAGTTCCATGGGAAATCTTATGCCGCGCATGGCTGACCCAGCCGGGCGAAGCGGCTGGCGCCGGATCGCAGCCGATGCGAGGACCTCAAGAGCGGCTTATTGCTGGGACGAGAAATTCTGATCGCTGTAAGGCAGCAGGACTGGGCGCTGGATCACGATGAAGGCGTGATCGAGCGTGCGGTGGCACGCATTGCAGCCGGCGCTTAACCCATCGAAGCCGGACACAAACGCCTCATGATCCTTGCCCTCGATCGCCTTTTCTAATCGGGACATCGCGCCGCCGACGTGCTGTTGCGCTAGGTCGCCGCCGAGAAGCTTGGCGACATCGTCAAAACCATCCTTCAGCTGATCGATTTCGTAATCCGCCAATGACCAATTGCGCGCATCCCCGGCAAACCACAATTTGATGTGGCGCATTTGCTGCTGCACCATGATCTCGCTCAAATGAGGCAAGCCTCCTGCCTCCTCTGCGAATCCATCCTCCGGTTTGCCGCTGTCTTGCGCGCAAGCGAGGCCTGCGGCGAGCACCGGTGCTGCAAGCAGCGCGGCAAACGGGGACTTCATTGCGATCTCCTCGCTGGCGCCATTGCTAACCGACCGGCGCCAGCGATTCGCTGCAGGCTTTCCCATGAGCATCCTGGCAGGCCTGGTAGAGCGCAGGGCAGGCCTTTGCCGCATTAAGCGCCGCATCGATCGTTTTGATTCGATCGGCGACCGCGCGCGACTGCTCGTTGTAAATCAACACCGCATCGATGCGTTCGATGCCGCGGTCGGTCATCAAAAACCGCTCCGCTCCCGTGAAGAAAGCGGTCGCTGTTTTGATCGCATCATTGAGTTTCTTAGTGTACTCGGCATTGAGTTTCGGGTCGGGTTTGACGGCGCGCGCTTGCACCGCGAGCGCCGTGTAGAGCACGTTCAGCTTGAAATAGGCGCCGCCGCATTGCGCGAGTGCCAACCAATATGGTTTCCCGGCAAACGCGGCCGGCAGCGCCACCGTGGTATCCCGCTTATCGATCGAAACGGCCGGCGCCGGTCGCTCGGTTTCTTTGGGCTCGCGTTCACGCCGGTGGCGCGTCTGCGCGTTCACACTGGCCGTAACCAGTGCGGCGATAAAGATGAGAACAAGTCTGGCAGCGGTTGTTCTTCTCATCTTAGAGCGTTTCAGCGTGAGCTTTCCGGGGCCCAATATAGACCGGTTCAGAATTTCTCGACCCAAGGCCGCAACTCGATCTCCCAAGCCCACGCGCTTCGCGGCTGTCGCAACAGATCCATGTAAGTCTGCGCGATAGCATCCGGATCAAGCATGCTGTCAGGCTTGTCCGATGGGGTAGGTCGCGTTTGGCTACGGACGCCGCCGTCGATCACGACGTGGCCGACGTGAATGCCGTGCGGTGACAATTCGCGCGCCATGCTTTGCGCCAGCCCCCGCAGCGCGAATTTGCCCATCGCGAAGGGCGCTGACTGGGCGTAGCCCTTCACACTCGCTGAGGCGCCGGTAAATAAGATCGCGCCATGGCCGCGCGGCAGCATGCGCTTGACCGCTTCCTGGGCAACCAGAAACCCGCCAAAGGCGGTGACCGTCATCGATTTTTCGACTTCGGCCGGATCGAGGCTGACGAACGGTCCGCGGGTACGATAGCTGGCATTGTAGACGACGACATCGGGCGCGCCGAACCGCTCGTCGAGCTGAGCAAACAGCTTGGCCACCTGGCTACGGTCGGTGGCGTCGCAGGCGAGGGCCATCGCACCCGTTTCCTTGGCGAGATCGGCGAGATTGGCGGCCCGCCGGGCGGCGAGCGCGACTTCGATGCCTGCTTTGTTGAAAACCCGTGCCAGCGAGGCAGACACTCCCGAACCGACACCCACGATCAACGCTGTCCGATAGCCATGCTCCGCCATGATTTCCTCTTGATTGCCGCCGCCGATCTCCCCACCGTCGATCTCCTGCCGCTTTTGTCGCGCATCGGGCTCGGCCGCTTGCCCGGCGACATCATGATCCAGCGCGGCAGCACAAGCTTTTACTTTCCTCTCGTGACCTGCATCGTCATTAGCATCGTGCTCAGTGTTCTGATGTGGCTGCTTAACCGGTGATAGTCAATCGATCACGGCGATAGCGTTGATCTCGACCAGGCAGCGCGGATCGGTGGCAAGTCGCACGACTTGAACAGTGGTCGTCGCCGGCTTGGCGTCGCGGAAATATTCGCCCCAGACCCGGTTGAGCGCGTCTTGGTCGGTCAGATCGGTGACGAAGCGGTCGGCCGTGACCACGTCGGCAAAAGCGGCGCCCACCGCCTCAAGCCCGCGCTTGAGATTTTCCAACGCCGCCCTCGCCTGCCCCGCCATATCGCGTGGCATGGCGTCGAACTCCTCCGGCCGATGCGGATGATGATGATAAACCGGCGCCGCGGTGACCCCGGCGAGATAGACGGTCGTTCCGCCCTTCACCTTGATCGCCGGCGCATAGGGCATCCACAAATCCGGCGCATCCGGCCAATGCACGTGCTCGATGACTTTGGACATTTCGCGCTCCTTGTAACGCATAACAAAAGACCGGCAATCACATCCGAAAAACGCCGAACTTGGTCTCGGGGATCGGCGCATTCAGCGTCGCGGAGAAACACAAGGCGAGCACGCGGCGCGTTTCGGCCGGAGTGATGATGCCGTCGTCCCACAGCCGTGCGGTGGCGTAATAGGGATTGCCTTCGGCGTCGTATTGCTCGCGGATCGGCTGCTTGAACTCTTCCTCCTCGACCTCCGACCACTTTTTGCCTTCGGCTTCGATGTTGTCGCGGCGGACGGTCGCGAGCACCGAGGCCGCTTGCTCGCCGCCCATCACCGAGATGCGCGCATTCGGCCAGGTGAACAGAAAACGCGGGCCATAGGCGCGGCCGCACATGCCGTAATTGCCGGCTCCGTAGGAGCCGCCGATGATGACGGTGATCTTCGGCACCTGTGCGCAGGCGACTGCTGTCACCATCTTGGCGCCATCCTTGGCGATGCCGCCGGCCTCGTAATCGCGTCCGACCATGAAGCCGGAGATATTTTGCAGGAACAGAAGCGGCAGCCGGCGCTGACAGCACAGTTCGATGAAATGTGCGGCCTTGAGCGCGCTTTCGGAAAATAGAATGCCGTTGTTGCCGATTATGCCGACCGGGATGCCGTGGATATGGGCAAAGCCGGTGACCACCGTCGTACCGTAGAGCGCCTTGAATTCGTCGAACTCGGAACCATCGACCAGCCGGGCAACGACCTCCCGCACGTCGTATTGCTTCTTCAGATCGAGCGGCACGATGCCGTCGAGCTCGGCGGCGTCGAATTGCGGCTCGCTTGGCTTTCGCAAGGTCACATCGCGTGTTTTCCTGCCGTTCAAAGTACCGACGATCTGGCGACAGAGCGCCAGTGCATGGCGATCATTCTCGGCGTAGTAATCCGCCACGCCGGATTTTCTCGCATGCACATCGGCGCCGCCGAGTTCTTCCGCGGTAACGACTTCACCGGTCGCTGCTTTGACCAGCGGCGGCCCGCCGAGAAAAATTGTGCCCTGATTGCGCACGATGATGGTCTCGTCCGACATCGCCGGCACATAGGCGCCGCCGGCCGTGCATGAGCCCATCACCACCGCGATCTGGGGAATTCCGGCCGCCGACATGGTCGCCTGGTTGTAAAAGATGCGGCCGAAATGGTCGCGATCGGGGAATACTTCAGTCTGGTGCGGCAGGTTGGCCCCGCCGGAATCGACGAGATAGATACAAGGCAGCCGGTTCTCGCGCGCAATTTCCTGCGCCCGCAAATGCTTTTTCACCGTCATCGGATAGTAGGTGCCGCCCTTGATGGTCGAGTCGTTGCAAACGATGACGCATTCGCGACCGGCCACCCGGCCGATGCCGGTGATCAGACCGGCGCCATGAATGGCGTCCTCATACATGTCGTTTGCCGCGAGCGGCGATAATTCCAAGAACGGCGCCCCCGAATCGATCAGCGTCATGACGCGCTGCCGGGGCAGAAGCTTGCCGCGCGCGAGATGCCGCTCGCGCGCCCGCGGCGGCCCGCCCTCGGCCGCCGTGGCGCGCCGGCTCTCGAGTTCCGCAATCAGCGCCCGCATGGCCGCTTGGTTGGCGCGGAATTCTCTGGAGTTACGGTCGATCTTTGAAACGATTGCGGACACCAATTCCTCGCATCCCACCTGAACAGATATTCACAAACGAACCGATCTCGCTACACGAAATATCACACGAGCAAGTTTGGAGAAACTTTGCTGGCCAGTACGCGTTGGCCAAGAGCACCGCAGCCGGAAAAGGGACCTTCAGCGCCGGTGGCATGCGCAAACACCCAACCGGGAAATGGAGAGAGCTTGATGAGGAATAAACAGACATTGCTGGCCGGCGTCGCCGCGCTTGCGCTCTTTGCAGCAAGCGGCATCGCCTCCGCACAGCAAACACAGCAGGACCCGAAGGGCGCCGGCGGCGCTGCGCAGAACAGCATGCAAAGCCAGCGCAGCGAACAGGGCGCTAAGAATCAAACTGCCAATCAGGGCATGAAGAACCAGGGCGCTCAGCAGGGCAAGAGCCAGAATGCCCAGAACCAGAATGCCAAGAACCAGAATGCGATGTCCAAGCAGTCGTCTGGGCAAAACGCACAGAACGAAAGCAAAATGCAGTCTGGCCAGGGCAAAGCCGGCAAGATGAGCAATGCCGGAAAGGGCGACAAGTCCCTCAACCGCAGTGCCCAGGAGCAGGAGCAAAACAAGGGCGCCAGCACCACAAACCGCGCCGCGCAGGGTCAGCAAAAACAGCTTAATGCGCAGTCCAAGACTGGGTCCAAGACTGGGTCCAAGACTGGGCAATTTGCGACCCATCAAGGTAAACAAACTCAGCGCGGCGCCAGCACGGCGCAGCGCAATGAGCCGTTGAAGGGACTGCAGGGCAGCACCAGAGCGCCGATGCAAGGCGCCACGTCGACGGAGCAACGCAGTGGCGGCGCCGCGAACGTTTCGCTGAACGAACAGCAACGCACGCAGATTCGCGAAACCGTCATCAACTCGCGCAGCGCTCCGCGGGTAAGCAATGTCGACTTCAGCGTGAACGCCGGCACCGTAGTGCCGCGCGGTCACATCCATCTGGTGCGCGTGCCGGAAACTTTGATCCGGATCGAGCCGCGATGGCGGCACTATCTCTATTTCGTCTATAACGACGAGATCGTGATCGTCGATCCGCGCAGTATGAGGATCATTGACGTCCTGCCGGTGTAATCAACCGGCAGCACGGTCGAAAAACTCGGAGGGCGGCGCTCGGGCCGCCCTCGTCTTTGTTAATTGGATCCAGGCGAGCGGGACTTGGCCCGCTAGGCCCGGACTTCTTGGCGCTGAAAGATCACATAGCCGATGACGAAGAGGACGATCGCGGTGGCGATCATTCCCACCATCTGAGGCCACGCGATCAAGACGCTCTCGGCGAATGGCAGCGGCGCCCCGAGCACCGCACCCTGCAACTGGCTGAGATAAATCGGGCCCAGCGCACGCGTGGTCGGATCTAACAGCGCGACTACGATCTCTGCATAGAGTGTGGAAGGAGAAAAGCGCGCCAGGACCTGTTCCAATTGCGCGGTGCCCGGCGTCTGCAGCCCGAGCGCCGTGTAGCGCGGATCCGGCGGCACGATGATTTGTGCCAGCGCACCGGAAAGCACTGGCCAAATGAACGTCACCAGGAGCCATAGGCCGAGCGTCACCAGCGCCGCAGTCGCCGCGGAGCGGAATAGAATCGAGAACAGTAAAGCAAGCGCCAGCCAAACCCCGGCATAGGCGATCGTGACCAGGAGAAATACGAAACTGCGGGCAATTTCTTCCGCGCCGGGCGGAATGCCGATGAGAAGAAGACCGAGCCCGATGACAAGGAGCCAGAGCGTGATCAGGCTGATCGAAAGCGTGACCAGGCCGGCCAGGAATTTTCCGAACAACAGCGCATCGCGATAAATCGGTTGCGACAGGATGCGCGACAGCGTGCGGCGATTGTGCTCGCTGTTGACAGCATCGAAGCCAAGTCCGATCGCCATCAGCGGCACAAGGAACGAAAGGAACGACACAAACGATGGCAACGGGTCGCGCGATGTTGTGAACAGCCGCAGGAACAGGAACGGGTCTTCCGCCGTCGTGTCCTTGATTTGCTGAATCGCCCCGTAGAGCGCCGCCAGCGCCACGAGCACGACCAGCCATTCCAGAACACGCATGCGTATGCTGGTGAGGTGGTCCGAAAGCTCCTTGAGCATGACCACGCCGAGCCCGGAAAAAGCGGAGCCTTCACGCTGCATGGCGGGTCCTCTCCTGCGCCGCCTGCTCCGGCACGGCCTCGAAATAGCGCGTATAGATCGCCTCGAGGCTTGGCTCCTGGACGCCGAGATATTTCAAGCGACCCTGCATGGCGACCACCTCGGCTGCAGCTTCGGGCCGCACATCGCGGTCGGCCTGCAGGCGAAGTTTATTAATGCCGGCTTTCTCGACCCCGCTGACGCCTGGAATAAGCGCAAGCCGCTCGGCCAATCCGCTGCCCTCGGCCTCAATCTCGACGACGTAGCCGCCTCCGAGGACCTGCCGGCCAAGTTCGGCGACCGAGCCCAATAGCACTATGCGCCCACCGTTAAAGAGCGCGACCCGATCGCAAACGCTCTGCACCCGCTCAAGCAGATGCGAGGAGAGCAGAACCGAAACGCCTTCGCTCTTAAAGCCGCGGATGATGCCCAAAAG
Organism: Xanthobacteraceae bacterium; assembly: GCA_035703785.1. GTDB lineage: Bacteria > Pseudomonadota > Alphaproteobacteria > Rhizobiales > Xanthobacteraceae > BOG-931. The sequence goes on along the minus strand of DASSXN010000100.1, from coordinate 51,014 downwards.
CTCCGCCGTGGCATGCGGATCGAGTCCCGATGTTGGCTCGTCGAGGATCGCGATTTGCGCACCTTTCATCACGATCTCGGCTAGCCCGAGCCGCTGGCGCATACCGCGTGAGAAGGTGCCGACGCGGTTGTCGGCGAATTCGGCGAGCCCGACGCGGTCGAGCGCCGCGGCGATCCGCTTTTCCCGTTCCATCGAGCGGAACCCGATCAGCCGCGCGGTGTACCTGAGATTGTCCGCCGCAGTCAGATTGTCATAGAAGCCGACCGTATCGGGGAGATAACCGACCCTCCGCTTGACCGAAAGTGGCTCCCGCGCCGGATTGAATCCGAGTACGCGCACCCCACCTTCGGAAATTTCGGTCAGACCCAGCATCATCAAGATCGTCGTCGTCTTGCCGGCGCCATTGGGCCCAAGCAGGCCAAAAATCTCGCCGCGTCCGACGCCGAACGAAATGTGGTCAACGGCAAGCGCCGACCCGTAGGTTTTGGTGAGGCCGTTAGCCTCGATCACGGCATCGGCAATCATCGGCGACCGAACCTCGCCACCGCGCCAACCATCACCAGCAGTGCAACGCCAATGATGCCCACTCCAGCGATCCCCCACATGGTCGATGTCGTGACGGTGACGCGGAAATTGGTCGATGCCGATTCGCCGCGCGCGGACGCGCGGACGGTCGTCACATAGTCGCCCGCGATGGCCTTTTCCGTAGGCGTAATCAGCGCCTGCACTTCTTTGTTGTCGTTCGGCGCGATGCGGTCGACCGTTTTCGGATCGAAGGTGATCTTCCATCCGCTCGGAGCCGATCCGTTCAACTGGATGTCTTCAGCTGGCGCCGTGCCGGTATTGGTGATGATGACGGGAACCGTTGTCTCCCTTCCCGCTGAGGCGCGGGTGGACACCAGACCCTCTCGGCCGCTGATGTCGAGTTTCGGCTGGCCGGTAATGGTCATGGCCAGATCGGCGGTCGCCGCGGCGTCCTCTGCCGCCACGCGCGCGACGATCTTGTAGTCGCCGGCTGCGGCCGTGTTCGGTGGAGTGACTTTGAGTTTGACGTCCTTGCTCTGACCGGCATCGACCGGGACCGCTTTGAGTTCCTGGGTCCCGTATTGTTCCGTAAACGACGTATCGAAATTTTGCGGCGCCTGCGCGGACAGGCTCACAGTCAATTTTTTGCCGCTGTCGTTTTTGATGCCGAGCTGATATTCGAAGCTCGATTTCGACGTGCCGCGCAAATCTGGAAGCTGCGGCGTGAGCGTCAGCTTCGCTGGCAGATCCTTCGCAAGCGTCACGGCGATCGGCAGCTGTAAATTCGTGGTGTTTCCTTGCGCGGCCACGGTGACGGTTTGGGTACCCATCGGCGCGTTCTTCGGCACATCCAGCCGCAACGATAGCGACACGCTCGAATTTGCCGCCGGCATCGCCGCAGCAACCGGCTGACCGCCGCCGAGCAAGGTCGCCGTCCAACCGGCCGGCACACCACTGAGCGAGAGCGCGAGACGCTCAGGCGTCATGTTGTAGTTTTGTAATCTGAGGCTGATCGTGGAGGTCTCGCCGGGGCGCAGCGTCACCGCCGGATAATCGCTCATCAGAAAAATGCCTTTGACGTCTTTAGGCGCATCTTCGGCAAAGGCTCGCGACCCCGATGGGATCGTGAGCGGTGCCGCTAAAACGGCAATGGCTGCCGCAACAACGGCGATCAACCCATATCGCATTGGCATAGCTCCCGTGAGGCAATTGGATCGGCGCCCTACCCCGTTGCACATTGAAGCGCTCGGGCGGGGAACGGGCATTCTCGGCGCAATCGTGACAAAATCATGCAGACGCCCGCCTATTTGACAAGCTCTGGCGCGGAAGTCCTGCGGTAGAGAGACGCAGTTAACGGGAGCCAAGCTCTATGCCGCGGGAAAGGCAGATCAGCGCCGGAATACTGGCGTTTCGCCGCAGGCCTGAGCTTGAAGTCCTGCTCGGCCATCCGGGTGGCCCGTTTTGGGCAAAGAAGGACGCCGGAGCCTGGACCATCCCGAAGGGCCTGGTCGAACCCGGCGACGAACTTATCGCCGCGGCACGGCGCGAATTCACCGAAGAAACAAACCTTATCGCTGAAGGCGACATGATTGAGTTCGCGGCTGTCGCTCAAAAAAACGGGAAACTCGTACACGCCTTCGCCCTTGAAGCAGACTTCGACCTTTCGCAATTCGCCAGTAACACGTTTATGGTGGAGTGGCCGCCCAAATCGGGTCGACGACAAAGTTTTCCGGAAATCGATCGCATCGCTTATTTCGCGCTGCCAATGGCGCAGCTGAAGATTATTGCCTATCAGCTCCCGCTGCTGGCCGAGCTTGAAAGACGGATAAGCCTGCCCCGCCGATCGTGACGCGCATCATAGTTGCCATTCGCGCGGGGCTATTAGCGCAAAACCTCTTCGCGCAAGACTTGCGGCCAATCGACCTCGTCTTCTGCCAGGACCCAAGTCTCGCGCCGCGCCGCATCCCGCCATTCATTCCAGGCAGGCAGTGCCGTCATCGCGCGCATATAGCCCAACGCCGTTGAGCTCACCTCAACTGCATAAGTGTGAAATCGCCACACGACAGGAGCAAACATCGCATCGGCGGCACCGAATGAGCCAAACAGGAACGGACCGCCAGCGCCATACTTGTTTCGGCATTCGCTCCAAATCGCATCGATGCGCGCCACATCCTTTGCGGCGCCGGCATCAAGAGCCCGAATTTTTACCGGCCGCGCCACGTTCATCGGCAGGTGACGCCGCAGCGAAACAAATCCGGCGTGCATCTCCGATGCAATCGCGCGGGCGCGCGCTCGCGCTACAGGAGGCTCCGGCCACAATTCGGCGGCGGGAAACTTTTCTGCGAGATATTCCAAGATCGCCAGCGATTCCCACACGCGCACGTCGCCGTCGCTCAACACCGGGACGCGTCCGGAACCACCGAGCGCCATCACCCGCGTTTTGAAATCGACAGCATCAAGCGAGATCACTGTCTCGTCAAAGTTGATGCTGGCGACCTTCATCGCCAACCAAGGTCGAAACGACCAGGACGAGTAATTTTTATTGCCGATGACCAGGTGCAGCGACATCACATCTCGCAGGCCCGACTGTAAGCGGTCCAAGGCGCCGCCAAACAAGATTTCATTAAAGCCGATAACGATGCAACCGGATCGAAAATCGGGTCAGACCAGGCCGGTGACCACGGCGAGAAAAGATACAAATAGTACAGCGGCCAAGGTGAACATCACCGTCAGCGCCATCTCACCCCATTGCGCAATCGGCGCGGCGCACTCTGCCGTGGTTTCGACTGGCTCGGCAGACAAAGGGGCGGGCGTATCGCTCGACATCAATGGACCCTTCCGGATGACAACAATCCGGAATATTCGGCGGCAGCAATGAAGGATTGGTAAAGGTAAGGGCTTGCGCCAAACGCCCGGCGTCGCTGCGACGCGGTTTGCGAATGAAAGTGCGTATCTTGGTCTTGTCCGAGCCCGCCCAGAGGCGGCCCGTCCCCTCCTAGGGCGCGGGAAACAGTTTTGAGGTCTTGCCGGTCAACCAGTATGCGCCAAGGCCAACCCATTCATGCACGGCGTAATCGGTCATCGCCAGTCCTCCGGCGAAGGATGTAAAAAGCTCCGCCGCATCGCGTCGTCCTCGCGTATGCCAATTGACCGGATAAGCCTCCACCGGAAAACCGGCGGCGCGAAAGGCGGCGATCGCACGCGGCATGTGGGAGGCCGAAGTCACCAAGAGCCACCGCTCCCCTGGCTTGGGATCGGCGAGCAGGCGCGAGAACACCGCGTTTTCAATCGTGTTGCGTGATTGTTCCTCCGCGGTGATGCGGTCATGCGCGACGCCGAGCGCCGCGAATTCTTTCACCGCGAGCGGCGCTTCCAGCGGCTCCGTCTGATCGAGTGAGGCTGTTCCGCCGGTATATATAATGCGGGCATTCGGATAGCGGTGCGCCAGCTCCGCCGTAACCGTAAGGCGCTCAGCCGAGCCATTGAGCGCAACGACGCCGTGCGCCTCCGAGACACCGGGTGAAATCGCTCCGCCGAGGATCACAATGCCATCGGGAGCGCCACGGGAGGCATCCCAGGGTGGAAAACGTTCTTCCAGCGGCAACAACAGTATGCGTCCAAGCGGCGAATAGCCGACCAAAGCAATGAGCACGAGACTGGTAACGATGAGCCAACTGGCGAGCCGCCGAAACCGCGTGAACAACAGGACAAGGCCGATCAACCCGATTGCCATCAGCAAATTCGATGGCATCACGAGGTAGCCAATCGTCTTTGAAAGAACGAAAAACACTCACCGCTCCGATTAGAAACCGTCTCTAATCACGATGCCCCCGCATCATGGCGCGTGCTCCGGTCCTTAAGGATAGCCGATCGGCCGTTTGGCTGGGCCTCTCCTGCCAGTAAACCCGCGCCTAGGGCGGAGCTCAGTCACCCGCATTCATTCTCGCGCCTTGCGCCAGGCGGCATAGCGGGCCTTGGCCTCGTCATTGGGCGGATAAAGGCCGGGCAGCTTCACGCCTTTCTCGACCTCGCCAAAGACCCAACTTTCATACAGCTCGTGTTCGGCGCCTTCGTGAGCGACGAAGTCGACCAAATTCTGGGGAATTACCACCGCACCGTCATCATCCACGACAATCACGTCACCGGGAAACACGGCGCAGCCGCCGCAGCCGATCGGCTGCTGCCAACCGACAAAAGTCAGGCCATTGACCGATGCCGGAGCGGCAACACCGGCGCACCACACCGGAAGTGCACTCGCCAATACGCCGGCGCGGTCACGCATGACGCCATCTGTAACTAGCGCCGCGACGTTACGCTTCTTCATACGAGCGCAAAGGATGTCGCCAAAGATTCCGGCGCTCGGCACGCCCATTGCATCCGCGACTGCGACCACACCCTCCGGCATGTCCTCGATTGCGGCGCGCGTCGAGATCGGGCTGGCCCAGCTCTCCGGCGTCGCCAAATCCTCGCGCACCGGCACGAACCGTAATGTGAATGCCGGCCCAACAATCCGCTCGCCGCCGAGGACAAGCGGTTTGGGACCATCCATCCAGCAGCGCCGGATGCCCTTCTTTAACAACATCGTGGTGACGGTGGCGGTCGTCACCTTGCGCAGAATGTCGAACAAAGCAGCGCTCATATTGGCCCCCTGGCAGATCACGCCGGCATGATACCAAGCCGTTCGTCGCGCCGGCGCAGCCACGCCACGAGCGGGATCGATAGCAGCACCATCCAGGCCTTGCCCACGACTTGCCCGGCTAGGAAATCGAGCGAGCCGAAAGCGAGCCATAGGAATGCAATCGAATCGACGACCAGACCGGCGCAACTCGACGCAACGACGGCCGCCACCAGCCGGCGGCGCGCCAGCGGGGTGTAAACCGAGAGATCGGCAAACTCGGAAAGAAAAAAAGCGGTCGCCGAAGCCACCACCAGCGAGGCAGGTGCGTACAAGGCCGAAAGACCGCTGCCGACCAGAACCGCCAGCGCTGATATCGCGGTACCGAGACGCCGCTGGACCAGATCGCGCAAAACCAGCGCTATGCCGACCATGGTGACGCCGGAAGGAGCCATCAAACCGGGAGCGACCGGCACGAGACATGGCCCGTTCGGCACGCAGCTGGTTCCTACATTGCCGATCAGCCAGTTGGCGGCGGGAATCGTGAGTGCAAAAAGAACTAAGAACAATATTCCCTCTCGTGTGCGTTGCCGCTCTGGATTCATAATCCCGCCTTCCATTTTGCATAACCGGCCGCGCGCAAACGGCACGCCGGACATTCGCCGCAGCCCAAGCCCCAATCGTGACGATGTTCACGGTCACCGAGATAGCAGGTGTGCGTCTCGGCGAGAAGGATATCAATCAAATCCGCGCCTCCGATCTCATGCGCGAGCGCGAAGGTCGCCGCCTTGTCGATCCACATCAGCGGCGTATGAATGACAAAACGGCGGTCGGTGCCGAGCGTCAAAGCAAGTTGCATCGCCTTGATGGTATCGTCACGGCAATCCGGATAGCCGGAGAAGTCGGTTTCGCACATACCGGCAACGAGGTGCCCGATATCGCGCCGATAGGCGACCGCACCGGCGAAAGCGAAGAACACCAGATTTCGTCCCGGTACGAAGGTCGTCGGCAGACCGGATTGAGCTATCCCGATCTCCGCCTGGCGGGTGAGCGCTGTTTCTGAAATCTCAGCAAGCGCGTCGATACGCACGATGTGGTCTTCGCCGAGCCGCTCCCGCCAATTTTGTGAGTGTGCCGCCAACGCCGAACGAATGCGCGGACGCACCTCAAGTTCAACGGCGTGACGCTGGCCGTATGCAAAACCGATCGTTTCCACTCGGGCAAAGCGCTCGAGCGCCCAGGCAAGACAGACAGTTGAATCCTGCCCTCCCGAAAACAGGACAAGCGCGCTCTGCAACAGGCTCACTGCGCTTATCCCTTAAGCCAGGCGCCGATCCTTTTGACGGCTTCGCGCATGTCTTCACGCGATCCGGCATAGCATAGGCGCAGGAAATTTCGGCCGCGGATCGGATCGAAATCGACGCCGGGAGTTGCCGCCACGCCCGCCTGTTCGAGCATGCGTTTGGCGAAGTCAAAACTGTCGTCCGAGAAGCGCGACGTGTCGACATACAGATAAAATGCACCATCGACCGGCAAGAAGGAGTCGAGGCCCGCCCGCGGTAGTCCATCCAGCAGGATGCGGCGATTCTCCTCATAACCATGTTTTACGTTTTCAAGTTCATCCCGGCCGTCGAAGGCCGCCTGCGCCGCGATCTGCGAAAGGGTGGGAACGGATATCGCCAAGTTCTGCTGCAGGCGTTCCACCGTGCGAAGCAGTGACGGCGGCACGACCATCCAGCCGACGCGCCAACCCGTCATGCAAAAATATTTGGAGAAGGAATTGACGATGATCGTATTCGCAGACAGCGAGATCGCGCTCCGCGCCCGGAAAGCATAATCGAGTCCATGGTAGATTTCGTCGGAGATCACGGCAATCCCGGCGTCCTCGGCGGATTGGATGAGTGCGCCGAGCGCCGCCGCGCTCATCATCGTTCCAGTCGGATTGGCGGGAGAACCGACCACCACGCCTTTGAGAGGACGGGCGCGATGTTGCGCAAGCAGCAGATCGCCGGTGAGCGCCCAGCGCGTGGCCGCATTGGTTTCGATCAGCACCGGCTCGCAACCCAGCGCGCTGAGAATGTGTCGATACGGCGGATAACCGGGGATTGGCACTGCGACGCGATCGCCGGCCTCGAACAGAGCGAGAAAGGCCAGCATGAACGCCGCCGAGGATCCCGTGGTGACGACGACGCGCTCGGGATCGACTTCGAGGCCGCACCATTGCGCATAGGCCTGCGCGATACGCTGGCGCAGCGGTGCGATTCCCAGTGTGGCGGTGTAGCCATGGGGCCCATTGCCGAGCGCAGCCCGCACCGCGGCGATTGCACTCGCCGGCGCACCGGCGGCCGGCTGGCCGACCTCCATGTGCACAATGGTGCGGCCTTGCGCTTCCAGCCGCGCCGCCGCGGCCATCACGTCCATGACCATAAACGGCGGGACGCCGCTGCGCGCCGAAGGTTGCAGCAAAGCTTTTGCCCTTTCCAACATGAGGCGTATTCAATTCCTTATTTGCTTGATCGGGTTACGCCCCGCTGATGCCGTATTCGGCGGGTCTGGTGCATATTCGTAATAGTCGCCAGCGCGTGTGTTGACCCTAACCTCTTCGGTCCATAGGTTGCCGCCGGAACAAGCCGATTCAACATCACATGATGGTTGCTCGATCTCCTAGCAAGACGCGGCCGCCGAGACCAGCTATGCGAGCCATCGCGGCGCTGACGGCCGCCGCCGTCGGGCTTGCAAGTTTTCCGGCCCGGCCGCAGACCGGCGCGAGCGCCGGGATTCCGATGATTCGGGATGCCGAGATCGAACAGCTGCTGCGCGACTACACGGCGCCGATTTTTCGCGTCGCCGGTCTGGCCGATCAAAATATCCACGTCGTCATCATCGACGATAAAAGCTTCAACGCTTTTGTCATGGATGCGCACCGCATTTTCATCAATGTGGGTGCCTTGATGCAGGCGACTACGCCCAATCAGGTCATCGGCGTGCTGGCGCACGAAACCGGCCACATCGTCGGCGGGCATCTTTCCAAGATCCGACAAGAGCTGGCAAACATACAGACGGCCGCCCTGATCGGGTTGTTGCTTGGCGTTGGCGCGATAGCCGCAGGCGCGCGTTCCGGCAGCGCCGATACCGGCAATGTCGGCATGGCGGCGATCACGGCGCCGCAAGCGCTCGGATTGAACAGGCTGCTAGCCTATCAGCGCGCCCAGGAAGAATCGGCCGATCGCGCCGGCGTGCGCTTCCTGACGATGACAGGCCAGTCGGCAAAGGGGATGTATGACACGTTCAAGCGCTTTGCCGACGAATCGCTGTTCTCGGCGCAAGGCGCGAATCCTTATTTCCAGAACCACCCTATGCCGCAAGAGCGCATGGCGGCGCTGACTGAATTGGTGAAAACTCCGTACTGGGGCAAGAAAGATCCGCCGGAACTCCAATTCCGGCACGACATGATGAGGGCAAAACTTTTTGGCTTCACCGAACGGCCGGCAACCGTGCTGGCGCATTATCCCGCGACCGATACCAGCCTGCCGGCGCGCTATGCGCGCGCTATTTCCGCTTATCGGTTCGGCGATCCGCGCAACGCGATCGCTCAGATCGACAGCTTGCTTCAAGCAATGCCGAACCATCCCTATTTTTACGAGCTGAAGGGGCAAGCGCTGCTCGAGGGTGGCCGCCCCGCGGATGCGATCGCACCGTTGCGCCATGCCGTGCAACTGGCGCCGAATTCCCCGCTTATTCAGATTCTGCTTGCCCAGGCAATCGTCGCAACAAATGATGCGAAATCGGCGGATGAGGCGATTTCACTTCTACACTCAGCCATCATCAAGGAGCCCGAAGTAGCCGACGCCTACACGACGCTGGCGATGGCCTATGCGCGCAAGAATAGTCTCGCCGACGCGGACCTTGCCTCGGCCCAGGCGGCCTTCGCGCGTGGTGACAACAAGACCGCGCGCGAACTTGCCGAACGCGCCAAGCAGCGTTTTCCGATCGGATCACCGGGCTGGGTTCGGGCGGACGATATCGTTGCCTTCAACAAGAACCAGAAGCAGAATCCGCTTCGCCCCGGTCAATAAAGAAAAGGACGATTAAAATGGCGTGGAGCTTACGCACGGCATTTGCGATCTTGACCATCATGCTGTTGGCGCCGCTCGCGACAGCGCAGGATCGCAGCCCCCAAGCAAATCAGACGACGGCTCCTGCGCCCGCAATGGGCGCACCAGAAGCATTCTCAGCGGCCCAAGCTCGTGAAATAGAGAACATCGTCAAAAATTACCTCGTGCAACATCCCGAGGTGTTGCAAGATGCCATGGAGGCGCTGGATCGCCGGCAGAAGGAAGCCGAGGCGGACAAAGCCCGCATCACGATCAAAGACAACAACGCCACCATATTCAATTCGACCCACCAGGTCGTGCTCGGCAACCCGCAGGGCAAGGTAACCATGGTGGAATTCTTTGACTACAACTGTGCCTTCTGTAAGCGCGCGCTTGCCGACATGCTCGATTTGTTGAAGACGGATTCCGATCTCAAATTTGTTCTTAAAGAATTTCCAGTTCTGGGTCCCGGCTCGGTCGAAGCCGCGCATGTCGCCGTTGCCGCACGCATGCAAGATTCTTCAGGAAAGAAATACATGGAATTCCATCAGAAGCTGCTCGGCGGTCGCGGCCCTGCCGACAAAATGCGCGCCCTGGCGGTCGCCAAAGATGTCGGTTTCGACATGGGACGGCTGGAAAAGGACATGAATAGCGATGAGGTGAAGGCCACAATTGAGGAGAATATGAAACTGGCCGACGCTCTTGGCGTCACCGGAACGCCGACCTACGTCGTCGGCGACGAGGTCGTGGTCGGGGCCGTCGGTCTGGATGAGCTGCGCGCCAAGATCAAAAGCGAACGGAAATAATCGTCCGGTAGCCCGCCATCGCACGGCTGTTAAGGATTGACGGCGCACATGCCGCGTTCGCCCTGATCCCGCTTCCACTTTGCGGGGGCCTTCCTTATAACGAGTTCACGCGGGATGGCCCGCGGCAACAGCCGGCTCAGCGCGCATGGCCAAGACTATTTACGTCCTTAACGGACCCAACCTCAATTTGCTCGGCACGCGCGAGCCGCACATCTATGGCCGCTCGACGCTCGCCGATGTGGAAAAGCTCTGCCGCACCACGGCCAAGCGACACGGATTTGCGCTGGTCTTCCGCCAATCCAATCACGAAGGCCAGATTGTCGATTGGATCAATGAGGCGCGGGCAGAAAAAGCAGTCGGGCTTATCATAAATCCTGCGGGCCACACGACGACATCGGTCGCAATTCTGGATGCGCTGCTCGCGATGGAAGCGCCGGTCGTTGAGGTGCATATCAGCAATATCCATGCCCGCGAGGAGTTTCGCCGGCATTCTTATGTTTCTCGTGCCGCACGAGCCGTGATATGCGGCTTCGGTATTAACGGCTATGCGCTCGGGATCGCCGGTCTTGCCAGCCTGCTCGGCGCCAAGGAGTAATCGTGGCGCGCAAGTCCGATAGTCCGGGGACGCCCGCAATCGATCACGAAGCCATTCGCGAGCTGGCGAAGCTGCTTGACGAAACCGGTCTGACCGAGATTGCCGTCGAGCGCGACGGCGTGTCGATCCGCGTCGCACGACATTCCGGCGGCCTCGGCCGCGCGCGCGCCGAATCCGCGGCGCCGACACCGGCGGCGGTTGCCTCCACGCCGCTGCCGATCGATCCGGCGCAGCACCCCGGAGTAGTCGCCTCGCCGATGGTCGGAACAGCCTATCTCGCGCCCGAACCCGGTGCGCGTCCCTTCGTGGAAATCGGCACGGTAGTAAAAACGGGCGAGCCGCTGATGATTATCGAAGCGATGAAGACGATGAACCAGATCCCAGCGCCGCGGCCCGGAACGGTGATCCAGATTCTCGTCGACGACGGCCAGCCGGTGGAGTACGGCCAGCCGCTCATGATCATCGAATGAAGCGAAACCTGAGCCGGCGCAGAACATAGGCGGCGAGGATGTTCGACAAGATCCTCATTGCCAATCGCGGGGAAATCGCGCTGCGGGTGCTGCGCGCCTGCAAGGAGCTGGGCATCGCCACGGTTGCGGTACACTCCACCGCGGACGAAGACGCGATGCATGTACGTTTGGCCGATGAAAGCGTCTGCATCGGGCCTCCCGCCGCCAAAGACAGCTACCTCAACATTCCTGCTCTGCTCGCGGCCTGCGAGATCTCTGGCGCCGACGCCGTGCATCCCGGCTACGGCTTTCTCTCCGAGAACGCCCGGTTTGCCGAAATACTTGCCGAGCACAACGTGCATTTCATCGGTCCCCGCCCCGAGCACATTCGCCTGATGGGCGACAAGATCGCGGCCAAACGCGCCGCAAAGGAGCTCGGTATTCCAGTCGTTCCAGGCTCCGACGGCGATGTCGGCAGCGAAGCTCACGCGCAGCGCCTTGGGCGGGAGATCGGCTATCCGTTGATGCTCAAAGCGGCCGCGGGCGGCGGCGGCCGCGGCATGCGTATGGTGACCGAAGAATCTGAACTTGCTTCAGCGTTGGCATCGGCGCGCACCGAAGCGAAGGCTGCCTTCGGCGACGACACGCTCTATGTCGAAAAGTACCTCGCCCGACCGCGTCATATCGAGATCCAGGTCCTCGGCGACGGCAAGGGCGGCGCAATCCATCTCGGCGAGCGCGACTGCTCATTGCAGCGCCGCCACCAGAAGGTCTGGGAAGAAGGCCCCTCCCCGGCGCTCAATAGCAACACGCGCGACGAGATCGGCGAGACCGTCGCCAAGGCCATGCGTGCCATCAAATATCTCGGCGTGGGCACAGTCGAATTTTTGTACGAGAACGGCAAATTCTATTTCATCGAAATGAATACGCGGATTCAGGTGGAGCATCCGGTGACCGAGATGATCACCGATATCGATCTCATCCTGGAGCAGGTCCGTGTTGCGGCTGGCGGTGGCCTGCAATTGACGCAGGATGAACTCAAGTTTCACGGCCACGCCATCGAGTGCAGAATCAATGCCGAAAATCCCGTTTCGTTTCGACCCTCGCCCGGAAAGATCGTGCATTATCATCCGCCCGGCGGCTTGGGGGTGCGCGTCGATTCCGCCGTGTATCACGGCTATACGATTCCGCCATACTACGATTCGCTGGTCGGCAAGCTTATCGTCCACGGCAAGACGCGGAGCGAATGCCTGATGCGATTAAAGCGCGCGTTGGACGAATTCGTGGTCGAGGGCATCGAGACCACGCTGCCATTGTTTCGCGCGCTGGCGCGGGAAAAGGACATCATCGACGGCCAATACCACATCCATTGGCTCGAGGAATTCCTGGCCGGCAGCGGCTTGCCGGAGTAAGCCCCGATCAGGCGGGCACCGCGACTGGTATGGTGCGCACCGCGGCGGCGAGCAGTCTTCCGAGGACGGCAGGTTCGTAGGGCTTTGGCAGCACCAATGATCCCGGCACGCGCGCCTCTTGTTTGAGCGTCGCCGCGCGGGCGGAGGCGTAGATCACCGCCAGATCCGGCTGCAATTCACGCGCGCGGCGCGCCAGCGCCGTCCCATCCATCCCACCCGGCAGATTGATATCCGTCAGCAGAACGTCGATGGGGGCGCGCGGTGATGTGCAGGAGAGCATCGGCCGCGTTGGTCACGCTGTCGACAGCAAAGCCCTGCTCCGAGAGTGATTGCGCGATCCACTCACGGATGAAGAATTCATCTTCGACGAACAAGACGCGAATCCGCTCAGCGTCTGTTGCATTTGCGCCTGTGTGCACGCCCATTGGCAGCCCCCACCCGGTCTATAGCCGCCTAATGCGTTGCGCTAGAAAGCGTTCAAATTGGCAAAAACTGTAGCCAATTATGCTTTGCAAGCGGTTAACAATTGCGGGAAGCCCTAGGGCGTGTTTCCCGGCGGGTGGCGACCGGCGCGCGGTCGACCCGCCTCTTGAAGGCAAAGGTGCCGGCCGGTTAAACGAATCCATGGCAAGCCGCGAGTCCGCGTTCATCGACATCACGCCCGAGGTGCTGCTGAAGGCTTACTCCTGCGGGATATTTCCCATGGCGGAGAGCGCCGATGATCCGGCGCTCTACTGGATCGAGCCGGAGCGTCGCGGAATCATTCCTTTGGATCGGTTTCATCTCGCCGGCCGATTGGCGCGTACGGTCCGTTCCACCCCCTTCACGGTGGTCGTTGACCGGAACTTCGACGCGGTGATCGATGGCTGCGCGCAGCCGCAACCGGGGCGGAGCCGCACCTGGATCAACAGCCGCATCCGCACTCTCTATCGCAAGCTCTACGAACGCGGCGATTGTCATACCGTCGAGGTTTACGACGGCGAAACTTTGATTGGCGGTCTTTACGGCGTCAGCCTTGGCCGCGCGTTTTTCGGCGAAAGCATGTTTCACCGCGCACGCGATGCTTCAAAAATCGCTCTGGTGCATCTGGTCGCCCGACTTAAGGCCGGCGGCTATCGTTTGCTGGACACTCAGTTCGTGACCGAGCATCTGCGAAGCTTCGGCGCCACCGAAGTGTCACGGCCGGTCTATCACAAATTGCTCGATGCCGCGCTCGTCGGTGAAGGGGACTTCACTGTGCTCCCGATCGACCGCCCGATCTCGGGCGGAACCATACTGGCGCGGCTTGCGCAGAACTAGATCAATCGTCGGTCGCGGGAGCGGGTGCGCGCGCGGGCGGGATGGCGGGAACGCGCGGCGCCGCAGGCTTGCGTCCCGAACCGGCCGGTGCTGAGGCGGACGACGGCACGGGCGGAGGCGCCTGAGCTACCGCGCCGCCGGCAGGCTGCGCGCAATCGGTTAGCCAGATATCGTAGATCGGATGCTCCACGGCGTGCAGGCCCGGGCTTGAGGCGAACATCCAGCCGGTGAAAATTCGCTTTATCTCGCCTTGCAGCGTAACCTCGTCGACTTCCACGAAAGCATCGGTATTCGTCGCCTCAGTCGGCGGCCGCGTATAACAGGCGCGCGCGGTGACCTGCAGAGCGCCGAATTGGACCGTTTCTCCGATCGCCGCATCAAACGAGATTGTTCGCCCAGTGATCTTGTCGAGTCCGGCGAAAACCGCGCGGGCATTTTCTATCTTCTGCGTCGGCGTTTCCGTGACCACCGTATCATCAGGCCGCGGTGCGGTATCGGCCGGCTGCGGCGGCGCCGGAACCGCCGGTGCCGGCACGGCGCGATTCTGCGGGGCGGGTGCGACAGACGCACCGGCGGGCGGCGGTAACGGTTGAGACTGGATTCCAGTCGGGCCGCGCGTCGCGTTCTGCGGCGGCGGATTCTGCTGCCCGCGCGGGCTTTGCTGGGCGGGATATTGCTGTTGCGCGGGGGACTGTCCGGGATATTGCACCGGCGGCGGCTGCGGCGGAAATGGTCCGCTTGGCACATCAGCCGGCGGCCGTGGCGGCGAATCGCCGAAAGTGCCGCCGAATTGGGCCGCAACCGGCCCGGCCGCGAGCGTGGCGCCGATCACGACCAAGAGTGCGGCGATTCGAGCCATGACGGACTTGTTAGTGCAGGTTTTTGCTTTTGTGCAGTGGCCGCGCTTTGCGCAACGCCGGTTAACATGTGGAATGCGGCGAAAACGGGGGCGCCAGATGTACGCTGCGAGGCGATTGATCGGCGACCATCCACGCCGAAGCCTGATCACCGATCGCCCGGATTCCAGGCCTTGTAATCTCCGGTCGCTTCTGGCCTGCGGCCTTGCGCCAGCATCGAACCGCTCGGGCGGCGTGCCGCCGGCGTTCCGGTCAGATTAGGCTCGTGCGGCTTTTCCCAGCGATAAGATTTTACCGCTTCCAGTGTCGGCGGCGTATCCACGATATGGTGCAGCCAGCCGTGCCAACTTGGCGGAATCAAAGAGGCCTCGGCGAGCCCCTTATAGATCACCCAGCGGCGATCGAAACCAAGCGCGGGATCGATCTTGCCGTTCCTGGTGCGGTAATAGCGACTGCCGAATTCGTCTTCGCCGACGAATTCGCCGTACAGCCAAGTCCACAATTGTGTTCCGAAAGTCTGACTGTTCCACCAAGTGAACAGACGCAGCAGGAAAGTTTTCATTGATGGAGGCCTGACACCAAGTTTTTCAAGAAGCCGCGCTAAATATCCGCCCGCACGAAGCTCGTATTTGGATTGTGAAGATGAGCGTTGAGATAGTCATTGCCAGTTGATCGCGCGGCTGTCCAGAGCGGAACTGAACGTTCGCTCAAGGGCGATTGCGGCCGGCACGTGATCGCCATTATGCTCTTTGAGAGCGTCATGTAACGCCGTTGTTCAAGAAACAAGACAAGGGGGGAATCGTGCGCCGCATCGTGGAATCTTTCTTAGTCGCCGCCGGTCTGGCGCTCGCATTGGCGCCGGCGCATGGCGATAGTTATCCGTCGCGGCGCATTACCCTGATCGCGCCATGGCCGCCTGCCGGAGCGATAGACACGGTATGCCGCGAACTCGCTCCCGGAGTCGGTGATCTGCTTGGCCAACCGGTCGTGGTCGAGAACCGGCCCGGCGCCGGTTCGACGATTGGCACTGCGGACGGCGCCAAAGCCACGCCGGATGGCTACACGCTCGTGATGGCCGGCAGCGGATCGCTGGCGATCAGTCCGACGCTGTACAAAGAACTTCCCTATGATTCACGGAAGGATTTCACGCCGATCGCGCTTGTGGTCCGCGTTCCGTTCATCCTGGTCGTCAACCCCTCGTTGCCGATCGAATCGGTCGCCGACCTGATCAGTTACGCCAAAGCCCACCCTGGAGCGCTGACTTACGGGTCAGGCGGCGCCGGTTCGCCGCATCAGCTCTTTGCCGAAATGTTCAAGACCATGACCGGGATCGAGATGACGCATGTCCCTTACAAAGGCAGTGCGCCGGCCCTTACTGACGTTATCGGCGGACATATTGCCTTGCTGTTTGCCGATCCCGCGCCGGCCTTGCCGCTCGTCAAAGCCGGCAAAGTGCGGGCGCTTGGCGTGACTTCGGCTGCGCCGTTGCCGGCAGCACCCGACATCCCGCCGCTCGCGCAACGCGGCGTGCCTGGTTTCGATGCGGCGGGCTGGGGAATGGTGGTTGCGCCGGCGCGCACACCCGCAGCGATCGTAACCAAGTTGTATGATGCATTCCGCACAGTGGAATCGCGTTCAGACGTCCGTGACCGTTTGATATTCCTCGGTCTCACACCGCAGACGAGCCCGCCACCGGAGGCTTTGCAAGGCTTTATCGACGGCGAATTGATGCGCTGGGGCAAGGTGGTCAAGTCTGCCGGCCTAGCGGGTAGCGAATGATCGCGTGATCTAAAGCATGATCCCGGAAAGTGGACGCCGGTTTCCCGCCTGCGCGAAGCCTCGCCAGCCGCTTGCCGTTTCGTTTGACGCTTCGGCGGGCGAAGCCAGGTCGGAAAAGATCATGCTCAAACAAGAAGCTAAAAGCGAAATACCGAATCAACCTAAACTTATTTCGCTTTAGCGGCGGTGTCCCAGCAGCGCCGCGACGATCTCATTCCATTCCGACGATAATTCGTGCGTCGCTGGCTTGCGGCGCGCCTGCCGATACCAATAATTGGCATTGTCCAGATCGCCTTCCACGCGATGCAGATAGGCGTGCACCCAAGCGCAATCCTGATCGTGTTCATTCATGACGATGCGATGCGCTTTGTTCCAATTCTCGTTCGCCGCCCACCACAAGGCCTTCAGCGCCGCAGCGGCGCCTGCAGGAGGCGCTTTCCCCTTGAGCGATTGCCTGAAAGCGGCGGGGGTCATGTTGCGGAAACTCTTGCTACCACCATTTTTCCGGCGTGAACGAGCCGGCCGCGCGCTCAATGATTGAACCGAGCGCAAACAGTGTCTCCTCGGCAAATGGACGGCCAATGAGTTGCAGTCCGAGCGGCAAGCCCTGGCTGTCCAGCCCGGCGGGAACGGAAATGGCCGGCAAGCCCGCCATATTCACCGTCACCGTGAACACGTCATTGAGATACATCTCGATCGGATCCGCCCGCCCTCTTTCGCCGATTGCAAAGGCCGCCGACGGCGTCGTTGGCGTCAGGATCGCTTCGACGCCTGCGGCGAAGCACGTCTCGAAATCGCGCTTGATCAGGGTACGCACTTTTTGCGCCTGCAGATAATACGCATCGTAATAACCGGCGGAGAGCACATAGGTGCCGATCATGATGCGTCGGCGCACCTCCTTGCCAAAACCGGCGGCGCGGGTTTGCTCGTACATCTCGATGATATCGCGCCCGGGAACTCGTAAGCCGTAGCGCACGCCGTCATAGCGCGCGAGATTGGACGAGGCCTCCGCCGGGGCAACGATGTAATAAGCCGGCAGTGCATATTTGGTCATGGACAGCGAAATCTCGACCAGTTCCGCGCCAGCCTCTTTGAGCCAATCGGCGCCTTTTTGCCAAAGCGCTTCGATCTCGGCGGGCATGCCGGGTACACGATATTCTTTGGGAATGCCGATGCGCATGCCTTTGACCGAACGCCCGATCGCCGCTTCGTAATCCGGCACGGCAACATCGGCAGAAGTCGTGTCCTTCGGGTCATGACCCGCCATTGCGCGTAACAGGATCGCGCAATCGCGAAGCGTGCGGCCGAACGGCCCGGCCTGATCGAGCGAAGAAGCAAATGCGACTATTCCCCGGCGCGAGCAACGGCCATAGGTCGGCTTTAGCCCGACAATGCCGCAAAATGCGGCTGGCTGGCGGATCGAACCGCCAGTGTCGGTCCCGATCGCGCCGACGCAGACGCGGGCTGCCACCGCAGCCGCGGAGCCGCCCGATGAGCCGCCCGGAACCAGCTTGGTCTGCGCGCCGCGCCGGCGCCACGGCGATACGACCGGACCGTAGTAGGAGGTCTCGTTCGACGAGCCCATAGCGAACTCGTCGGCGTTGGTTTTGCCGATAAGCACAGCTCCGTTGCGCCACAGGTTTGCCGTGACTGTGGACTCGTAAGGCGGGACGAAATTATCGAGGATATGCGAGCACGCGGTGGTGCGGATGCCTTCGGTACAGAACAAATCCTTGATTGCGAGTGGCAGTCCCTCAAGCGGACCGCCCTCTCCTTTCGCGAGCCGCTCGTCCGACGCGCGCGCCATGGCGCGGGCACGCTCCGGCGCTTCCATGACGAAAGCATTCAGCGCTCGCGCCTGTTCAACGGCGGCAAGATGAGCTTCGGTCAGTTCTGTCGCGGAAAACTCTTTCTTACGCAGCGCCTCGCGCGCTTGCGCTAGCGTGAGCGAGGTGAGATCGGTCATCCAGTTTTTGGATCGTCACAAAAGAACGGGTTTTGCTCGGTCGCCGAACTACCCGGCGAAGACGCGCGGTCTTGAACCTTGAAGCCGGCTTCCGATCGTACCGGCAGCGGCTGCACCGGAAAGCCGGCAAACAACGCTTCGACAGCCGTCGGATCGTCCGGCTGCAGTAGGCCCTGACTTTCCAGATAGGCGAGCCAGATCGCATCTTGTTCGCAAGCCAAGCACATCGTTCATTCCACCACTTTGGGAACCAGGAAGAAGTGATGTTCGTGCGCCGGCGCATTGGCGATGATGGCATCGGGAATGCCGCCGTCGGTGACTTTGTCTTCCCTCGTCTTCATCGTCATTGGCGTGACCGACGTCATCGGCTCGATGCCCTCAACCTCAACTCCCGCCAGCTGCTCGACGAAGGCGAGAATAGCGTTGAGCTCGCCGCGAAGGTTTTCAACTTCGCCCTCGGCGACCGCGATTCGGGCGAGATGGGCGACACGGCGGACAGTGTCGCTGTCGACTGACATGAGCCGCTGCCTTTCAGAGATGCACGTGGTCCTATAGCAGAGGGCCTACCGCCCGCCAACAGCGCCGATTACCGAGGCTGAGCGGAAGTCGCAGCAGCCAGCGCGGCATTTTCTGCTGGGATGCGGATCGCGAGAACTGCGGCGTTGAGAATGGAGAAAACGAGCGCATAGAGCGGCAGTCCGAGCGCCAGCGGCACCGCCGCGATTTCGCCGGTCACCACCGCATAGTTTGGATGACGCAGCCATCGGTAAGGACCTCGCGCCACCAGCTTTTCCCCGGGAACGACAATAATGCGAATGCTCCACCGACGTCCGAGCGTCGCCAGAACCCAAAACCGGCCGATTTGCAAGATCACCACGATGGCGAAGAACAGCGGCTCGACCGGACGATCATAGGCCAAGGCCCACATTCCGATCAGCCAAGTGGCGTGAGCAAGCACAATCAGCAGAAGGTGAGATCGGCCGTATTCCACGCCGCCGGCGGCGAACAATCTGCGTTCGTTCCGTGTCGCCCACCACAACTCAGCGATTCGCTGAAGCGTGAGAAAACCGAGAAGCGCCGCGCCCCAACCGAGCTCGATCACAGCTCCACCGCAGCGAAGTACGCGGAAAAACCCGGACCAAATGCTGCCAGCAAGTGCGGGCCGCGTGCTCCGCTCTGGATTGCGCGTTCCAGAACAAACAGTGCGGTCGCCGAGGACATATTGCCGTAACGGCGCAACACCTCCCAAGAATGGCGGAGCTGGTCGCGCGTAAGCCCCAGCACCTCCTCCATCGTCTCGAGCAATTTGCGGCCACCGGGATGAAACAGGAATCCGTTGAAGTCGCCAAGCGCAAGTCCGTTGCGATCGAGAAAATCATTAAGCGCCGGCGCCAACGCTTTTTTCATCAGCGACGGCAATTCCGGGCTGAGCACGATGCCGAAGCCGTCGTCCTTTATGTCCCATCCCATGATGTGCTCGGTATTGCCCCAGCACCATTCTCCGCTTGCAACAATGCGCGGCCCTGGCCGCGAGCCATTTCTGGTATTGTGCAGCAGCAGGCCCGCGGCGCCGTCGCCGAATAACGCGGTGGAGACGAACATCGCGGGGCTCGGATCGTTGACTCGCAGACACAGGCTGCAGAGATCCACCGTCAGAAACAAGACCAGCGCGCCATCCTTGGCATGAGCGAGACGCGCCGCGCGGGCAAGCCCCGCCACGCCGGCACCGCAGCCAAGCCCGAACATCGGCAAGCGCTCAATCGTGGGCGCCAGTTTGAGCCTGTTGAGCAGCATGGCGTCGAGGCTCGGAATGGCAAGTCCGGTAATCGTATTGGTCACGATCATATCGACGTCGTTGAGCGCAACTCCGGCCGCCTCCGTCGCCTTGACCGTTACTCCCTCAAGTAGGTCGAGCGCATGCCGACGGAACGATTCAGTGCGCTCTTCCCAACTATGCGGCCTTAAATACCACTCGATCGGTTCGCAGTTGTACCGGCACTCGATCCCAGTGTTATCGTAGAGCTGCCACAGTTTGCTCAGCTGCGGATAAAGCTGCTTTGCATGAACGGCAGCTTCCGATTGCGGCAAGCGGAATGGCGGATTGGCCGTCGCAAGCGACAAGATCTCAACGTCAAACGCCGCCGCCAAGGCCCGCGGGCGTGCTGCGGACCTGACTACATCGAGCATGCGGAAGTTCCTCGGCGCTCACTATTGAGATGACTAACACCGGATTTCGCCGGATCGTCCGTAACATCGTATAGCGGCGTGCGCCCTGATTTATTCCCGCAAGGTTGTCGCCCAGCGGCGAGCGGCCTAGTTTACCGAAATGACAGAGAGAATGAGTCCGGTTCACATCATCGGGGGCGGCCTTGCCGGCTGCGAAGCCGCTTGGCAGTTGGCACGCCGAGGTGTTCCCGCCGTCTTGCACGAAATGCGCCCCGCTCGCGCGACCGCGGTCCACAAGACCGCGCAACTGGCCGAGCTGGTTTGTTCGAACTCGTTCCGCTCGGACGACGCGCAGGGCAGCGCCATTGGCCTTCTCCATGCCGAGATGCGCCGCCTTGAGTCCCTCATTATGCACGCCGCCGACGCAAATAAGCTTCCGGCGGGCAGCGCGCTTGCAGTTGATCGCGATGGCTTTGCCGGGGCCATCACGGCCGCGCTCGGTGCCGAGCCGCTCATCGAGATCCGCCGCGAAGAGGTCGTGATGCCGCCCGCCGATTGGGACAGCGTTATCGTCGCCACCGGGCCGCTGACCTCGCCGGCCCTTAGCGGTGCGATCCGGTCGCTGACCGGCGAAAACGCCCTGGCCTTTTTCGATGCTATAGCGCCGATCGTTTATCGCGACTCCATCGATATGGAAGTCGCATGGTTCCAATCGCGCTATGACAAGGCGGGTCCGGCCGGCTCGGGCGCTGATTACATCAACTGCCCGCTTGCACGCTCCGATTACGACAATTTCGTCGACGCACTACTCGCCGCCGAGAAATCGTCATTTCGCGACTTCGAAATGGCGACGCCGTATTTCGACGGTTGTCTGCCAATCGAGGTGATGGCTGAGCGCGGACGCGAAACGTTACGGCACGGACCGATGAAACCATTCGGGCTGACAAACCCGCGTGCTCGAGAGGTGAAACCTTACGCCGTCGTGCAACTCCGCCAGGATAACCGCCTCGGCACACTCTTCAACATGGTAGGCTTTCAGACCAAGCTCAAACATGGCGAGCAGCTGCGGATCTTTCGGACAATTCCGGGCCTCGCCAATGCCGAATTTGCTCGGCTCGGCGGCTTGCATCGCAATACGTTTATTGATTCTCCGAAATTATTGGACGGAACGCTGCGGCTGCGATCGGCGCCGCGGTTGCGCTTCGCCGGACAGATCACCGGCTGCGAGGGATACGTCGAGTCCGCTGCAATTGGACTCTTGGCCGGCCGCTTCGCGGCTGACGAGCGTCTCGGCCAAAACATAGTTCCGCCACCGCATACCACCGCTCACGGTGCGCTACTTGCCCACATCACCGGTGGACATATCGAGACCATCGATGCGGGTCCGCGCTCGTTCCAGCCCATGAATGTCAATTTCGGCTTGTTTCCGCCGCTGGGGCAGACGCCGGCCAGGGATGCCGGCGGCGGCCGCTTACGGGGCGCGGCTAAAACTGCCGCAAAGAAGGCGGCGCTTTGCACGCGCGCCCTCCATGATCTTGAGAACTGGCTGTCAGGTCGCCTTCCGGTGGCGGCCGAATGAACACCTGTATGTTCTAAAAATATGTTCTGAAACATGTTATAGAACCGGCATGACCGGAGATCGGGCGGAACTCGCAATCCGCTGGCGTAGCACGGCTGTGCTCAAGCGCGATTTGTTTTCAACCATCGAGCGCGGGCGGTTTCGCACTGAGCGCGGCGAGGTCGATGCGGTGCTCCGACACCTCGATGACGTGCGGTGGTGGACCCGCCTGTTGGCAAATGAATTGTTCCGGCGAGAATGCCGTGCGCTTGCTAGCACCGGAAAACTTTCGATTGCACCTCCGCTGTTGCTTGCCGGACGGGGATTTTTAGTACGCGGCTGGATCGATGGCGTGCCGCTGCATATAGCCAAGCCTTATGGCGACGCCGGTTTTTTCCGCTCGGCAAAGACCGCGCTGCGGCTTCTGCATCGTGCCGGCATCACGCACAACGATCTGGCTAAAGAACAGAACTGGATCTACGCGCATGGCCGCGCCTATCTGACCGACTTTCAGCTTGCGGAATTCTTTCCGCGGCGCAGCTTATTATTCCGGTTAGCACGCTACGAGGACCTGCGCCATCTTCTTAAACATAAACGGCGCTACGCGGCGGCTGCGTTGACGGCCGCGGAACGCCGCGTCTTGGGGCGTAAAACGCTTATCACGCGGGCATGGATGGCCAGCGGCAAGAAGCTTTATTACGCGATCACGCGGGGACTGAATTTCACGGACCGCGAGGGTCGCGGCGTTCGCTTTACCCGCCAAGCCCCGGCGATCGCGGCGCGGTTGCGCGCGCATCCGAGAGTTGGCGACGTGGCGATCGTAGCTTTTCCCGATCGTCGCACCGGCACCGGGCTCTACGCGTTTGTCGAGAGCAGCGCTGACGAGCATGAATTGATCAAATTTCTGGGCGGCGCAAAGCCGGAACATTTGCAGGTGGTCCCGGCCCTGCCTCGGAATACGCAAGGCGAAGTCCGCAGCGAAATTCTCGAACTTGTCGCGATGAATCAAGTCGATTTGATCGACACGTTAGTCCGGACCGAGGCCGAACGTGCAATCGTGTCACGTATTGTCTCCGACAGGCGGAACTTGCGCGATCGTTTCGCTTTCTGATCACGCCCACACGAAATTGGTTGCGCCAGTGCATGCAGCGATACGTCGAAGACAGCAATCACGTGTTTGATGATGTCCAGAAGCTGCTCCAGAGCGGGACCCGCGTAGCGCATAACGGCCGCGGCGGCACCTAAACGCGCAATCAGCGAGCCAACCGATCTGAATTGCGCGCGGCGCGCCAAATCAGCCACTGGCGCCGCCACGGCGAGAGCGCTTTTGGCAAGAAAATGTCGGAGCGATCCAAGCGATCGAGTGACCGACGCACCGGTGCAATCGGAAGAAATGCAGGCAGCGCCTGCTGCGGTAGCGCTCGCAAGTTACTCGCTGCGGCGGCGAGTTGGTCCCACGCCAAACGGCGCAAGTCGGCCGCGGCTTGGTTGAGCGCCGGCGACGAGCGGCAAGCAAACACATCTGCGGCGTGTGCCCCGTGGCGCTCAAGAAGCTCGACCGGCAGATAGAGTTGCCGGCGCACCGCATGTCCTGGCAACGCGGCCAAGAGTTCAGTCAGGGTGCAGGCAATTCCCGCCGGCCGAGCGGCCGCCGCAGCATCGGCGCCGAGAATCTGCGCCGCCATTGCGATCAATGCCGATGCGGTTCCGAGCGCGTAGTTTTCGAGTTCGGCGATGGTCCGCATTGGTTCGTCATAAAGATCGAAGCGTCTCGCATCGAGAAGCGCCAGCATGGCGTTCACCGGCAACCGGTGGCGCTCAATCGCATTCAGGAGCGATGCGGCTACCGGGCTCGCCATCGCCTCGCCGTGGCGTTCGCCCTGAAGCACCTCGCGCCACCACTGCAGCCGGATTTCTCCCGCCGCCGCTTCACGCGCGCGATCTCGCACATGCGCGACTTCGACATGAAAGGCATACAGTGCATAAAGCGCATCGCGATTGCGTTCGGGCGCGAACAGGGTTGCGATAAACCGATCGCGATCAGCGTTGCGCACATGCTCGGCACAATATGAAACTGCATCTTGCATGATGCGACCGTAAGATCATTCGATGGCGATCAGCCCCGCGCCAACCCGGCGGCCTTCCATCAGCATAACGTTATAGGTGCGCACCGCCGGTCCGGTCGTCATCGCGTCAAGTGAGACATGGGCTTCGTGAAATCGCGCGCGCAACCCATCCGGCGGCCGCCATAGCTCCGTGCCGCTACCGATAATGAAGAAGTCCAAATCGGTGGCCGCGGCGAGGACACGCGACAGCGTCTCGTTTGTGACGTCGCCAGGAGAAACGACCGGCCAGGCCCAAATGCCCTGCGGCAAGCAAAGCACGGAGCCGCGGTGCGACATCCCCGCGAAGCGAAAGCCGCCGGCGCCGTGCGCGTCGATCAGGACCTGGCGCGGTAGATGGGGCTCGTCCACTAGCGCCGCGCTTTGGCCCGCTGCGAAGCCGGCGTGCCCGAAATCGGCGCTGCCGCGGGTGCCGTCGGCGGCGATTCCGGTTCTTCGGCTCCGCCGACGCGGCCGCGGCCTACACCGAGATAAATCAAGATCGGCGAAGCAATGAACACCGACGTGTAGGTACCAACAAGCACCACGCCGAACATCATTGTAGCGGTGAAGCTGTGAATGGCCTGACCGCCGAACAACAACAACGCGAGAAGCGACATCGCCACCGTGACGTGAGTGACAATCGAGCGCGAGAGAGTGGCATTGACCGACGCGTTCAACAGTTCCGGCATCGGCATGCGCTTATAGCGGCGAAGCATTTCACGAATTCGATCGTAGATGACGACGGTGTCGTTAAGCGAATATCCAAGGATCGTGAGCAAGGCCGCGATACTGGTGAGATCGAAATCGATCCGCGTGAGCGACATGAATCCCACGGTGAGCACAAGGTCGTGCACGTTGGCGATCATGGCGCCGAGCGCAAACTGCCATTCGAAACGGAACCAGAGATAGATCAGGATCGCCACGATCGCCAAAACCAGACCGATCGTGCCGTAGGCCAGAAGCTCGGTGGAAACGCTGGGCCCCACGACCTCGACCCGCCGGTAATCCACCTCGTTGCCCAGCGCATTGCGGACCTTCTGCACCGCCGCCTGCTGCGCTTCATCGCCGCCGGGCTGCTCGGAGATGCGGATCAGCACGTCGTCCGGCGCACCGAATTGCTGCAGCTGAAATTCACCAAGCTGCAGCGAGCCGATTGTCGCGCGCATCTTGGCGAGATCGGCCGGACCGGCTTTGGTCTGCACCTCCATGAGCGTGCCGCCGATAAAATCGATGCCGAAATTCAGCCCGTGGAAGAAGTACAGCAGGATCGCCGCGATCGATAGCATTGCCGATACGGGAAAGCTGATGCGCCGGAAGCGCATGAAATCGAATTTTGTGTCGTCGGGAACGATGCGTAGGAGGCGCACGATCAGACTTTCAGGTGGGACTGTGAGGCATGAACTGTTCCGGTAACCTGCGCAGGCCGACCATGCTCATATCGGCACAACGCGGGGACGCCACAGGCGGACCCAATAGGCGACGATCAGCCGGGTCAAAGTGAAGGCCGTGAACAAAGTGGTGATGATGCCGATGCCAAGCGTCACCGCGAATCCGCGCACCGGCCCGGTGCCGATATAGAACAAAACCGCCGCCGCAATGAAGGTGGTGATGTTCGAATCCAGAATAGTGGCAAGAGCCCGCGAAAAGCCAGCGTCGATCGCATTGATTGCGCTGCGGCCGGCGCGCACCTCTTCACGAATGCGCTCGTAGATCAGCACGTTCGAGTCCACCGCAATACCGACCGTCAGCACGATGCCGGCGATTCCCGGAAGCGTCAGCGTGGCGCTCAACAGCGACAGTATTCCGAAAATCATCGCGACGTTCACTGCGACCGCGAGATTGGCGAACAGTCCGAACAATCCGTAGGTCGCGAGCATGAAAATGACCACAAGTGCGGCGCCAGCATAGGCGGCGTGCTCGCCGGCATTGATCGAGTCCTGGCCGAGACCGGGTCCCACGGTCCGTTCTTCGATGATCGTCAGTGGCGCCGGTAGCGCGCCCGCGCGTAACAGAATGGCAAGATCGTTGGCGGACTGAACTGTGAAGTTGCCGGAAATCTGTCCGGAGCCGCCCAAGATCGGCTCGCGGATGACCGGTGCCGAGATGACCTTGTTGTCGAGCACGATGGCGAACGGCTTGCCCACATTGGCCTGCGTCACCTCGGCGAATTTGCGCGCGCCGGCGGAATTGAAGCGGAAATTCACGATTGGTTCATTGGTGCGCTGATCGAAGCCGGGTTGCGCGTCGACGAGATCGGCGCCCGAGACCAGTACGCGCTTCTCGATCAAATATTTCTGCCCCGGCGTTTCGCCGGGCAGGAT
The DNA here is from genome assembly GCA_035703785.1 of Xanthobacteraceae bacterium. Classification (GTDB taxonomy): domain Bacteria; phylum Pseudomonadota; class Alphaproteobacteria; order Rhizobiales; family Xanthobacteraceae; genus BOG-931. The sequence goes on along the minus strand of DASSXN010000100.1, from coordinate 24,467 downwards.
CTCGGAATCGGCCGGGTGGGCCTGCTCCGCCTGATCGGGCGGCATCGACACGTCGACCATCCGGAAGTCGAGTTTTGCCGTCTTGCCCAGAATTTCCTTCAACCGGGAGGGGTCCTGCAGACCCGGCACCTGAACGAGGATGCGATCGGTGCCTTCCCGCTGGATCGTCGGCTCGACAAGGCCGAGTTCATTGACGCGGCGCTCGACGATCTGAATCGATTGATCGACGGCCTGGCGCACGCGTTCGGTGATCGCCGGCTCGGTCGGGCTCAGCGTGATGGTGTTGCCGTTCGCGGTCACCGTAATGGTGCGCTGGCCGGTGCTGCCGGCAAATCCGGAGAGCGGCTGCGACAGCTCCCGCAGCTTGGCGAGCGCCGTATCGATGTCGGTATCGCGCGTGATGTGCACTTCGACGCCGTTGCCGCGGATGGCGCGGCCGGTGAATGGAATGCGCGCCTGCCGCAACACGCGCAGAACATCATCATTGATCGACTGCAATTGTTCCTTGCGCACCGCCGCCGAATCGACCTCCAGCAAAAGATGCGAGCCGCCTTGCAGGTCGAGGCCGAGCACGATGTGGCGTTGCGCCCAGCTCGGCCAATGCCGAATCACGTTATCCGAAAAGAAATTGGGCACCGCGAAAAGGCATACGGTCAGAGCCGTGATCACAATTGCCGCTGCCTTCCAGCGCGTGAAAAACAACATGGATTGCGTTTTCCTTAATTTGCGGCGCCGTTGAGTTCGCGCATGCCCGCCCTCCTCTGCCGATCAATTGTCGGATCGGTCAGGCGGCGCTGTCGTCCTTCACCGGCTCGCCTTTCGCGCGCACATCGCTGACCATGGTGCGCATCTGCCGCACGCGTACGCCATCGGCGATTTCAACTTCGATCTGATCGTCGTCGACAACTTTAGTGACCTTGGCAACAAGACCGCCATTGGTCACGACGGTGTCGCCTCGCCGCAAGGCTTTGATCATTGCCTGATGCTGTTTCACCTTTTGCTGCTGCGGCCGCAGGATCAAGAAATACATGATTACGATAATCAAGATCAGCGGCATGAATGACGTGATCATGCCGGCTGAATCGCCGCCGAACAGACCGCTTTGCGCGAATGCGGGCGTAATGAACATTGTTCCTCCGAAAAGCCGCGTGAAAAGGAGCAGCAGGAAAAGGCGCGCCGCCTGGCACGAAGGGCCGATTTTGCGCGCAAAATCGGCGCGGACTATAACCGCCGTTGGCTCAATTGCAACGTGGCGGAAACCCGCTTCGGTGTCTTGCGGCCGCTCGGCTTGCCGCCGCTTGGCCGCCCGGCTAAGGGAAGGCCGCAAGTCGGTGCAAAGATGGCCAAATCTCCCGTGCGACCAAGCAAGACCTCGCCCAACAAGGCCGCTCCCGCGGGCACCGACAAGGCCCAGGCTCGCGGTAGCGACGCCGCGCTTCTCGCTCGCATCGCCGGCGCGCTGGAGCGGCTGGCGCCGGCTGCATCGGCGGTGACCGATTTTGCCGCTGCTGAAGCCTTCGTGTGGCATCCCGAGGGCCGAAGGCTGACGCCGGTCCGCCGCGTCAATCGCGTCGAGATGTTCCTTCTCAAAGGGATCGACCGCGTCCGCGATCTCCTGGTCGAGAACACTGAACGCTTTGCGCATGGGCTGCCGGCCAACAATGCGCTTCTGTGGGGCGCCCGCGGCATGGGCAAGTCGTCACTGGTGAAAGCCGCCCACGCCGCGATCGGCAAAGCCTCTCCCGCCGCCGGATTGAAACTCATTGAAATCCACCGTGAAGACATCGAGTCGCTGCCTGAACTCATGAGTCTTTTACGCAATGCGCCGCAGCGATTCATCGTTTTTTGCGACGACCTGTCCTTCGACGCCGACGATACTTCCTACAAATCGCTGAAAACGATGCTCGAAGGCGGAATCGAGGGGCGTCCTGAGAATGTGATTTTTTACGCAACCTCCAACCGGCGGCACCTCTTGGCCCGCGACATGATGGAAAACGAACGCGCGACCGCCATCAATCCCGGCGAGGCCGTCGAAGAAAAAGTGTCGCTATCGGATCGCTTCGGACTTTGGCTTGGCTTTCATCGCTGCAGCCAGGACGAATATCTCGCCATGGTCGAAGGCTACATCGTCCATTACCGGGTGCCGTTCGACGGCGCCGAATTACGCCGGGAAGCCCTGGAATGGGCCACGACGCGCGGCGCGCGCTCCGGCCGCGTGGCGTGGCAATACGTTCAGGATCTAGCCGGGCGCAAGGGCGTGCGGATATCGGAGGACGGATGACAGAGGCCAGATGTCAGGTGCAGAGTGTTGTCTCTGACATCTGTCATCTGACCTCCGACATCTGATTCACGCCCCACTCAAATACTGCGACGGGTCGACCGGAGTGGCGCCCTTGCGGATTTCGAAATGCAATTGCGGCGAGGTGACGTTGCCGGTCTGACCGGCATGCGCAATCACTTGGCCGCGCTTCACGGGGTCGCCGCGCTTGACCAGAATGTCGCTGGCATGCGCGTAGGCAGTGACGAAACCATTGGGGTGGCGCACCAGGACCAGATTGCCATAGCCCTTCAGCTCACTGCCGGCATAGGCCACGACACCATCATCCGCGGCCTTGACCGGAGTGCCCTCCGGTACGGCAAGATTGATGCCGTCATTTTGTACGCCGTTCGGCTTGGGTCCGAATGCCGCGATGACACGGCCACGCACCGGCCAGCGGAATCCCGGCAGGCTGCCGGCGGGCTCCGCGTTTTTCACAGCATCCTGACTGGACATTGCCGGAGCGGGTTCCACCACGCGCGCGGTTTGCGACGAATCCGCCATGGCGACACCGCCGGCCGGCGGGGCGAGTGACGCTTCGGAGCGCGCTTGCGTGGCTTGTGACGCCTCTTTGATATCGGGAATCGTGATGCGGTCGCCGGGTTTCACCTTGGCATTGACCGCGAGACTATTGGCCCGAGCAATCACCGCAACGGGTTTACGATAAATCCGCGCGATGCTCTTGAGCGTTTCGCCTGCCGCCACGACGTGGACCACGGACGGAGCAACGAGGCCGCCGCGCGGCACGGAAGCCGCCCGCTGGCTCGCTGTGACGGTGTGGGACTGCGAGGGAGCAACCGCCGTTGATTGGTAATGCGACTGCGGCGGCGTAGTCCGTACCGTGGCATTGCCGGTTTGGGGCTGCGACCAGCCGGTCCCGTTGTCTGGGACGCCGTCCTCGGCGGTAGCCAAATGGGGCAGCGGTTTTGCTTCAATATGAGTTGCCGATGCGCTCTGCGCGGCCGGACCATAGGCGTCGCTGCGCGAAACGGATGTGTTCGTCGAACCAGTCGAACCGAACAAGTCGCCGAAGCGCCCGGAGTCGGCGCAGCTTGCGACACCCAATCCGATTAACGAAATGGCAACCAGTTGCGGCCAAATGGCCGTCCGAGGCGATACACGCATGGTTACTCACTCGTACGCAATACAGAGGACGAGCGAATAAACAACCTTGCGGTAAACAGGGTTTTAAGCGCCGGAAAATATTTCGCAATAATCCATTGTGTGTCTTTGCCGCTACAATTCCCGCGCCCGCCCCGGCAATAGCGGCACAAATCGCACGGCAATAAGCTCTTCCCGGGTTAATCGGCCACCGGGATGCTTGGTAAGCTTGACCAAATACTGGGCGTCATGGCGCGGTCCGACGGGCAGCACCATCTTGCCCTCCTCGGCAAGCTGCACCACCAGCGCCTCCGGGACGTCTTCGGCCGCGGCCGTAACCATGATGCGATCGAACGGCGCCAAATCCGGCGCGCCGCCCATACCGTCGCCGACACGGACTGTGACGTTGGCACAGCCAAGGGCCTTAAGTCTCTCACTCGCCGTGTCGGCAAGGGTGCGGTAGCGTTCGATGGTGACGACTTCGCGCGCCAGGTGCGACAGAACGGCGGCCTGATAGCCGGAACCTGTTCCGATTTCGAGTACGCGATGGTCGGGGCCGACTTCAAGCCGTTCGGTCATATAGGCCACGACGAAGGGCTGACTGATCGTCTGTCCACATTCGATCGGCAGGGCCTGGTCGGCATAAGCGTTTTCGACGAAGCCAGGAGCGACGAAATTCTCCCGCGGCACTTCTTCCATGGCGCGAAGCACGGCTTGATCGCTGATCCCACGGCGGCGCAGCGCAAGCTGAAATTCCATGCGCTCGATGTCGTCAGCGGCTGGCTTTGCGGCCACGGTCGCCTCGCTTGAACCTTACTGCCGCTGCTTTTTAGCACTCCGCCAGCTCTGTTACACTCTGCTGCATATCGTGAACCCCGCTGCCGGTCATCCCATGGCAATGAAGTCTCCTCGGCCGGAACCAAGGACGGTCTCGAGCGTTGGGGCGCAGGCACGGGGTCCGGGTGATGACTCACGGGAAGGTTGCTGCGAGTAAGCGCGTTCTCATCGTCGAGGATGAGCTGATGATCCGCATGCTGCTTGAAGGCATGCTGACGGATCTCGGCCACAGTGTCGCAGCTGAGGCAGGCGGCCTCGACGAGGCAATTTCGCTCGCGAAGCAGGCGGAATTCGATCTCGCGGTGCTTGATGTGAATCTCAACGGCATCCCGGTGACGCCGGTCGTTGAGATTCTCATCGAGCGCGGCGTGCCGTTTATTTTCGCGAGTGGATATGGTCAGCGCGGATTGCCCGAAGCGTATCGGACTGCGCCAATTTTGCAGAAGCCATTTCAGGCCGACGCGCTTGAGGAAGCGATCCAAGCTGTCGCCAATGGCGCAAACTAAATTGCCGCGTTAAATCTGCTTGGCGAAAAGTTCGGCGAGCTTGGTCATGGTCGGCTCGTCGGTGATGTCGATGCGCAGCGGCGTGAGCGCGATGCAGCGATCGTCAAGTACCGCAATATCAGTGCCGTGCTCCGGCCGAAATGGTCCCAATCGCGAATAGGCGATCCAGTAATACGGGTTGCCGCGCCCATCCACGCGTTTGTCGATGTGCAAGCGTTCCTGACGGCGGCGGCCGAGCGGCGTGACCACGACACCTTTGACTTCCTCCGGACGGCAATCGGGAAAATTGACGTTGATCAGCACGCCGTCGCGCACGCCGCCGGCGAGCACCCGCCGGATGATCTCAGGGGCAAAATGCAGACCAGTCTCCCAGAACGGCGGCTGCTCGCTACGCGATTTGTAGGATTGCGACAGCGCGATCGAGGGAATGCCGAGCACGGCGCCTTCCATGGCGCCGGCGACGGTACCGGAATAAATCACGTCTTCGCCGACATTGCGGCCGCGATTGACGCCGGACAGCACCAGATCGATTTGCTTGCCTTCGAGCACATGGCGCGCGCCCATGATCACGCAATCGGTCGGCGTGCCGCGCACAGCGAATTTGCGCTCATCCACCTGGCGCAGCCGCAGCGGATCGTTGAGCGAGAGCGAATGGGCGACCCCGGATTGATCGTGCTCCGGCGCCACGATCCAAACGTCGTCTGAAAGCTTGCGGGCGATTTCCTCGCAGGTGTCGAGGCCCGGCGAATGAATGCCGTCGTCATTGGTGACCAGGATGCGCAATGGGATACCTTTCAAAGAGGCGAGTAGTGGGTGGCGAATGGCGAATAGGGTCTTTCGCTATTCGCTACTCGCAATTCACTATTCGCCTTTCTCAATCTTCTTCATTCCGCCCATATAGGTCTGCAATACGTCCGGCACGGCAATGGATCCGTCGCCGTCTTGATAGGTCTCCATGACCGCGATCAGCGCGCGTCCCACGGCGACGCCCGAGCCATTGAGCGTGTGGACGTGACGGACAGTGCGGTCTTTGCCGCGATAGCGCGCATTCATGCGCCGCGCCTGGAAGTCGCCGCAGACCGAGCAGGATGAAATCTCGCGGTACATGTTCTGTCCCGGCAGCCAGACTTCGATGTCGTAGGTCTTTTGCGCGGCAAAGCCCATGTCACCGGTGCACAAAGTGACCACGCGATAATGCAGATCGAGCCGGCGCAGGACTTCCTCGGCGCAAGCGAGCATGCGCTCGTGCTCGTCCCGCGATTGCTCGGGCGTGGTGATCGAAACGAGCTCGACCTTGGTGAACTGGTGCTGGCGGATCATGCCGCGGGTGTCCTTGCCGGCGGCGCCGGCCTCGGCGCGGAAGCACGGCGTGCAGGCGGTGAACCGCATCGGCAGTTGCGCTTCGTCGGTGATGGATTCGCGGACCAGATTGGTCAGCGGCACTTCGGCGGTAGGGATGAGCCAGAGTCCAACTGGAGGCATAGATCTCCATGTCTCGCCTGCCTTACGCCACGAAAAATCGACAAAAGCTGCCTGATCAGCACTGCCAAATCTGCTGAGAAAAGGATCATTAATGCCAATTCCCGTGGTGAGCAGCCTTTCAAAAATAACTCGCGCATCATTTTTATCGATATGTCGCTGTTCTACGGAAAACTGTTGCACAAGCTGTTCAACCAACTCGTCAAAATCGACCGGACGAGCGGTACCAAACTGATCATCTCGAAACTTCGGCAGCTGCCCCGTGCCTAACATCACGTCATCGCGCACGAGTAGCGGGGGCGCAACTTCCGTGTAACCGTGGTCTTTCGTGTGTACGTCGAGCATGAACTGCCCGAGCGCGCGTTCAAGGCGCGCCAAGCCACTCTTCAAGACCACGAACCGCGCCCCAGATAGTTTGGCTGCGGTTTCGAAATCCATTTGGCTGAGCGCCTCGCCCAACTCGAAATGCTGTTTTGGCTTAAAATCTCCAAACTTTATTTCTCGCTTCGGCCAAAACTTATGTCGTTCAACATTGCCTGTTTCGTCGACTCCATCTGGTACGTCGTCGAGCGGCAGGTTGGGAATTCGCTCCAATAACTTCTTAAGTCTGTCTTCCGCATCTTTTTGCTCATTTTCCAAAGTTGAAATTGAGGTTTTGCATTCAGCTACCTCAACCATAAGCTCCTGAACCTTGGCTTCGTCTCTCTTCGCCTTGGCCTCTCCAATTGCCTTCGACGCGGTGTTCCGACGAGCTTGCCAGCTCTCAAGCACCCGGATAATCGCGCGTCGATGCTCATCGATAGAAAGAATGTTTTGCGAGGAAAAGTCTTTCCTCTCTTCCTCACTGGGGTTTCGCCGCGCAAGCGCGCGATCGAAGATGTCGGGATGCTCGCGGATGAACCGGATGTCGTGCATAATTTTGTCTCGCCATCCTGAGGTGCGCGCCGCAGGCGCGCCTCGAAGGATGCGGGGGCCGTCGCCCTTCGAGGCTCGCTGCGCTCGCACCTCAGGGTGACGGTCCTAACTGTCAGCACAGGACGGATCAAGCCCGGCAATGACGAAATAAACACTCACTCCGCGGGCTTGGCGGCCGCGGCGGCACGTTCGGCGGCGACGCGGCGCTCCACCATCCGCACCGACCAGATCGAGCCTTCGTATAGAGCGATCAGCGGCAAAGCGAGCGACATCTGGCTCAACACGTCGGGCGGGGTGAGCACGGCGGCGATGACAAAGGCAATGACGATGAAGTAGCGGCGCTTCGACCTGAGCTGATCGGAAGTGACGATCCCGACTCGCCCGAGCAGCGTTAAGATGACAGGAAGCTGAAACGCCACACCGAAAGCGAGAATCAGCTTCATCATCAGCGAGAGATAATCCTCGACCTTGGGCAGCAGCTCGATCGTCGCCTGGCCAGGCCCGCCCAATTGCTGCATGCCGAGCGAAAACCGCGCCAGCATCGGCCAGACCACGAAATAGACGACCATTGAGCCGAGCAGGAAGAAAATCGGCGTCGCGATCAGATACGGCAGGAAGGCCTGGCGCTCGTTACGGTACAAGCCAGGTGCTACGAACATGTAGATCTGCGTCGCCATCACCGGAAAGGAAATGAACGCCGCGCCGAACAGCGCAAGCTTCAGCTGCACGACGAAATATTCAAGGAGCCCGGTATAGATGAATTTCGAATTTTCCGGCCCCGCAACCCAGATGTAAGGCCAGGTGAGCACGTTGTAGATGTTTCGTGCGAAAAAAAAGCAGGCAATTGCGGCTAACGCGAAAGCGGCAAGCGCCTTGATGAGCCGCGACCGCAGCTCGATCAAGTGATCCATCAAAGGCGCCTTGGTGGCCTCGATCTCGTTCTCTTCGTCTTCACTTCTCATTGCGGCCTGCCTCCGCCGCCGGAGGACGTGGCTTCTGCCGGTCCTCCCGGGGCGGCCGGGCCGACGCCGGCGCCAGCCACCTCTTTGTCGCGAAGTTCGGCCGCGGCTTGAGGAATCGGCAATGCCTCGGCGGGCGGCGCCGAGGCCGCGCTGTCCGCTCCCGCAGCCGCGTCTTTGTCCGCTGCCCGATCCGGGCTCTTAACGCTCTCGTCCAAGTCCTTGCCGATGGCCTCAACGTCGGCGCGCACGTCCTTGAGCGGATCGTATTGCTTGATGTCTTGCGCCACTTGCGCCACGTCGTCGACCTGCTTTTTCAGGTCGGCCATTTCGGCTTCGCGCATCGCTTCGTGAAATTGATTTTGGAAATCCGCGGCCAAGCTGCGGATCTTGCGCGTCCATTGCCCGAGCGAGCGCATTACCGCCGGCAGCTCTTTCGGCCCGATCACAATCAGCGCGACGATGCCGATGAGCAGGAATTCGGTCCAACTGATGTCGAACATGAAGAGTCTCCGGCCGCGCCTTCCTCAGCCGCAGCCGCCGATCAAGATGTGAAGCTGCCGCGACCGGCCGCGAGAGCCCCCGAGCTAGACTTTGCTCTCGGATTCCGCCCGCCGCTTTACATCCGCGGAGGCTTGCGCGGAGGCTTGATGATCGATGGTCTTTACCGGCGCATCGGACTTCGCACTGTCAGCGGTCTCGTCGTCGGCCATGCCCTTCTTGAAGGCTTTAATGCCACGCGCGACATCGCCCATCATGTCGGAAATCTTATTGCGGCCTCCAAACACCAGCAGGACGACGGCGCCGACGATCAACCAGTGCCAGATGCTCAAGGAACCCATGAAATCCTCCGTCCGCCAAGTGCTTACGCAGCATTGTTAAGATCGCGCCGCACCTGCCGGCAAGTTGCCAATTTAAGCCAGAAACTAGGCGTCGGGACCGGCAAAAACAAGCACAACGGCAATGCCGCCGCGCCGCAGGTAAACGCGCCGCGACCGAGGATCGACTTTTGCCGTCCTTTATTCCTCGGTGCGCTCGACCCGCGGCGCCAAACCGAGGTCGACATCCTCAGGGCCCAGCGGTTCTTCGTCGTCCCGCAGCGCCGGATCGTCGGAAGGAACCGGCACGGCGAAATCCGCCGGCATGGTGGCGTCGACCAAGCCCGCACCCTTGAGCTCGTCGAGCCCGGGCAGATCGTTGAGCGCATCAAGCCCGAAATGAGACAGGAATGCTTCGCTGGTCCCATAGGTGACCGGCCGGCCCGGCGCCTTGCGCCGGCCGCGCAACCGGATCCAGCGGGTTTCGAGCAGCACGTCCAGCGTTCCTTTTGACGTGCTGACGCCGCGAATTTCCTCGACCTCGGCGCGGGTCACAGGTTGATGATAAGCGACGATCGCCAGCGTCTCGATCGCCGCGCGCGACAGTTTTCGCGTGACCACCGATTCATGCGTCAACAGCCACGCCAAATCGGTCGCGGTACGCAGCGTCCACTTGCCGCCGATGCGCACGAGATTAACGCCGCGAGGCGCGTATTCGCGCTGCAATTGCTGGAGCAATGCGTGCACATCGATGCCAGCCGGGAGCCGGGACGCCAGGATTTTCTCATCCAACGGCGCTTCGGCGGCAAACAGCAAAGCTTCAAGGATGCGCATTCCTTCGGCGAGATCGGGATCTTTCTTGTCGCCGACAATCACCCGCATCTCCGCGACTTTCCCCATTGGCTTCTTCTCCCTCTTAGCCATTCCCCGATTCCGCGGCTCCGCCCTCCGACAGGGCGCCGTCGGCATTGTGTTTCTTGCGCAAATAGAGCGGCGAGAAAGCGCCTTGTTGGTGCGCCTCGAGCTGGCCCTCCCGGATCATTTCGAGCGCCGCGGCAAAGCTCGAGGCCAGCACAGTGGCGGCCATCGCAGGATCGACCAGATACGCGACCAGATATCGATCGAGCGGGCTCCAGTCCATGCTCTGCCCAATCAGCCGCTCCAGCGCTTCACGCGCTTCGGCAAGCGACCAGACCGTGCGCTTGGGAACGCGCACGACTGATCTCGACTGGATTTGCCGCCGTGACGAATAGGCCGAGAGCAGGTCATAGAGCGTCGCCGACCATTGCGGATGCTTGATCTCGGCGATCGGCTCCGGCTGACCGCGCTGAAAAACGTCGCGGCCAAGCTGCGGTCGGTTCATCAATTGCTCGGCGAATTTGCGGATCGCCTCGAGTCGGCGCAGCCGCAGCGCCAGCGCATTGGCCATCTCCTCGGCGCTAAGGCCCTCGGCCGGATGCTGTTCAGGCAGCAGCAGACGGGATTTCAGATAGGCGAGCCACGCCGCCATCACCAGGTAATCGGCGGCGAGTTCCAGGCGCATCTTGCGCGCCTCTTCGATGAAGGCGAGGTACTGATCGGCCAACGCGAGGATGGAAATCTTGGCGAGATCGACCTTCTGTTGGCGCGCCAGCGTCAGCAAAAGGTCGAGCGGCCCCTCAAAACCCTCGACGTCCACCATGAGCGACGGCTCGTCGCCTGATCGCTCGGCCAATTCGGTGTCGAACTCTTGTTCAGCGTTCATGCGAACCCTGCCTTGGGGCGAGTGTCGTGCAACAGCTTGGCGAGCTCGGCGCGGCTCTCGGCAACATCGAGGGGCGCCGGCGGCTGGCGAGCTGCCAGCGCCGCTTCGGCCCGGCGGGCGGCGTCGCCTGCCAATGCCGGCGCTGCCGCGGCAACTTCGACCATTTCCGACAGTACTCCATTGCAATGAAGCACCACGTCGCAGCCGGCCGTTAACGCGGCCCTGGTGCGCTGGGACAGCGAGCCCGAAAGTGCCCCCATCGAAATGTCATCGCTCATGAGCAGCCCGTTAAAACCGATCGAATCGCGAATCACATGTTTCACTATATTGGCCGAAGTGGTCGCCGGCGCGACCGGGTCGACGGCGGTAAACACAACATGGGCGGTCATCCCCAGGGGCAGACCGCCTAAGGGCCGGAACGCAGCGAAATCGGTGGCATCCAGGGTGGCTCGATCGGCAGTCACGACAGGAAGGCGCTGATGGCTGTCGGCCGTGGCGCGGCCATGCCCAGGCAGGTGCTTGAGTACCGGCAAGACACCACCCATCGTCAGTCCCATGGCGAAAGCGCCGGCCAGCGCCGCCACCTTGGCCGGATCGGCGCCATAGGCCCGATCGCCAATCACGGGATCGGCGCCCGCCGCCGGCACGTCGGCCACCGGCGCGCAGTCGACGTCGATGCCGAGCTGCGCCAGATCATTAGCAATCAATCGCCCCCCTAGCAGCGCCGCTCTAGGGCCAGCGTCGGGATCGCGGTCGAAGACCGCCCCATAAGCGGCCCCTGGCGGATAGGTCTGCCAATGCGGGGGACCCAAGCGCTGCACCCGCCCCCCTTCCTGATCGATCTGGACCGGGGCTTGACGGCCGACCATCGCCCGGAACTCATCGATCAACCGGCGCAGCGCATCGGGCGTCGTCACGTTTCGTTTGAACAGGATCAGCCCCCAGGGGGCCGCCTCCTGCACGAAGTGCCGTTCTGCCGTTGTGAGGGTGGCCCCCGAAAGACCGGTTATGAATGCGCGCATTTACCGCAATGAGGACCTGGTTCCGGCCAAGGCTGCGGACCTAATAAGGCTGCGGACCTAATAAGGCTGCGGGCCTAATAAGGCTGCGGGCCTAATCCAGTAGGAGCATCCGAAATCGATCACGGCCCACTAGAAGCGCGACAGCCTGCGAATGCAAGCTCGCCCTATCGCGTATCGCCGCGGATCAATTCTTTTGTACGAGGCAGCTGCCGCCCGCGGCTTTTAAGTTCGAACACAACTCTGTGGCCTCATCCGCCGAGGCGAATGGACCCACCATAGTGCGAAAGAAGATACCTTTAGCGCCGAGGTCGGCGCGGCGGATGATCGGCGCACGGCCGCCGAGTACGTTTGGATATTTGGCCTGCAGGTCGCGGAACGAGGACTGGGCCTCCTCTTCGCTACGTTGCGACGAAACTTGAACGGTATAGCCGCCGCCTGTCGCCACGGGTGCCGCCACTGGTGACGCTGACGCGGTTTCGTTTGCCGGTGGTTTGTTGAGCGGCACCGGTTGGGCGGGAGCGGGCCGCGGACGTGCCGGTGCGGCTGAGGCTTCGGCGGATGAAGGCACGATGGAGAGTGGCCCGTTGCTTCCTTGCGGCGACTGTGTTCCCGGCCGCCCCGGAACGCTCGGCGATGAACCGGCAACCGCGTCGGGAGCGCCGGATTGGTCTGCCCGGATTGTGACGGTGCGGATTTTTTTCGGCCCAGGCGCGGCCGGCACGCCCGGTGTGGCAGGTGTGGCCGTAGAAACTGTCGGCGCGGCTGCCGGCGGCGAGGCTTGACTGGCGCTCGCTGCCGGGTTCGAGGCGGTCGCCGTCGTCATTGCCGGAGCGGTCGGGGCCGGCGATTCCGTCGACATTGCAGGATTGCTCGAAGTTGGGCGAGCCGAGTAGCCAACGACTACGCCCGGGCTCCCCATCGGCGGCGGGTCGGGGAAGACGGGCACCGTCGAAACTGGCCGAGGGGCCGTACTCGTCGCCGGCGGGGGAATGTCCACCGGCCGCTCCTCCCGCGACACCAGCCGTTCGGGCGATGCCGCATTATTCGCATCCGCTTCACGTGCGGCGCTGTCTCGTGAGCCTACGCCGCTCGGTATGAGCTTGTTCGGACCGCCCTCGGCCTTGATGATGGGCGGCAGGGCTGGCAGCACTGGATTGCTGAACATGGCGCGGTAGGCGAAAGCGCCGGCAGTGCCGAGCACGGCCAACGTAAATACTGCCGCGACAAAAATGAAACCGCCGCGCCGGCCCGTGTTTTGATCCCCGCTATATTCGTCGCCGTAGGCATGATCGTCGGCGTCATGCCGTTCATCTTCGTAGTATTCGTCCGAATAGTGACTATCGCGCTCGTCCGATAAACGGTCGTGCGAGTCCGCTGTCTCGTGGTGCGCGACCTCGTCAGCCTCGCCGGCCCCACCATCGGCAGCATCGCGCGCCGGCTCCATTGGGAAATCGGGCTCCTGCCGAAAACGAGAGGCGCGCGACGGCGGTGCAGGATTGACGCGAGTCATTGGCTCGAAGCGCTCGTCCCTGCGTTCGCGGTAGTCTGGATCGACGTCTCGTTCGTACTGTTCAACCTCGGGCGCCGAATGTCGGTCCTCGGTTGGTTCTCGCAGGACCGCGTCGGGCGCGGGATAGCTGGCGGCGTGGTCGGCCTCGCCGCGCCGATCGTCCGTACTCTCCGGCGCAGCCGCTCTGCGATCTTGGCCCAATTTGTTCATCGGCACGCTCTGACCAATGAGCCGTGCCAATTCGGCAAGCGGATCGTCAGCCTGAGCGCGCGGCGCCTCCTCGGCGCTGTGCCGACGAAGCGGATCGCGATAGGCACGCTGATCGTTTTCAGCCATGAGATTCGACTCGTTCAGCCGTTACAGCAGACAAAAGCCCCGAAACTTTTGACCAGTAGTCGCCGCCTGCGAACTCCGAGCGGCAGCACCAATAAACGAGTCGACCTATCGCATCTCGTTTGGCGCTTCGACCCCGAGCAGTGCCAGCCCCGATGCGAGCACGGTGGCAACCCCCTGAACAAGCACAAGCCGGGCTTCGGTCAGTTGTCGATCATTCTGGATAATGAAGCGTAAATGTGGCGATGCATTGCCGAGCGTCCAAAGTGCATGAAATTCACTGGCTAGATCGAACAAATAAAAGGCAATTCGGTGCGGTTCGTGCGCGGCCGCGGCACCGGCAAGGATCCGCGGATAGAGCGCGATTTGCCGCATGAGTGCAAGTTCCGCCGCATCGTCAAGGCGCGCGAGATCGGCGCGTTCAGCTAATTGTGCGACGTCGTCCGGCAGGTCGGCAAAAGCGGCACGGGCGTTGCGAAATACCGATTGCGCACGCGCGTGGCCGTACTGGACATAGAAGACCGGGTTGTCGCGGGATTGTTCCAGCACTTTCACCAGGTCGAAGTCGAGCACGGCATCGTTCTTGCGAAACAGCATCATGAAGCGCACGGGATCACGGCCGACTTCATCCACTACTTCGCGAAGCGTGACGAACTCCCCTGCCCGCTTCGACATTTTGACTGGCTGGCCGGCCCGCAACAGCTTGACCAGCTGAACGACTTTAACGTCGAGCTCGGCGCGGCGATCGCTCAACGCCGCGACGGCCGCCTGCATGCGTTTGATATAGCCGGCGTGATCAGCTCCCCAAACGTCGATCAGCGTGCGAAATCCGCGCTCAAGCTTCGAACGGTGATAGGCAATATCGGACGCGAAATACGTGTACGAGCCGTCCGATTTTTTTAGCGGGCGATCGACATCATCGCCGAAGGCCGTCGAGCGAAACAATGTCTGTTCGCGATCCTCCCAGTCTTCGGCTGGTGCGCCCTTCGGCGGCGGCAAGCGTCCTTCGTAGACATAGCCGCGTTGACGTAAGAGTTCGATCGTCGCTCCCACACGATCCTCGCCACTCATCAAGAGCGAGCGCTCGGAAAAGAACACATCCGGCTTCACATCGAGCGCCGCGAGGTCGTCGCGTATTGCCTCCATCATCATAGCGACCGCCTTGTCGCGCACGATGGGCAGCCAGCTCGTCTCCGATTGCTTTGCGAGCGCGTCGCCATATTCGGCAGCGATCGCTGCGCCGACCGGTTTGAGATAATCACCGGGGTAAAGCCCTTCGGGAATTGCACCGATTTTTTTGCCCAGCGCTTCGCGATAGCGCAGGAAAGCGGAACGGGCGAGAAGATCGACCTGCACGCCGGCGTCATTGATGTAGTACTCGCGCGTGACCTTAAAACCGGTGAACGCCAGCAAATTGGCAAGCGCGTCACCGAACACCGCGCCTCTGCAATGGCCGACATGCATGGGCCCCGTCGGATTGGCCGACACGTATTCGACATTCACCGGCGCGCTATTGCCGATGTCGATTTTTCCGAAAGCCAGGCCCAGCCTCACGGCGGCACGTAAGGTATCGACCCAAGCCGCCGGGCGGAGCGTGATATTCACGAATCCGGGGCCGGCCACTTCTGCTTTGGCCACCAGCGCGTCAGCCCGGAGTTTTTCCGCGATCGTTTCAGCGAGTTCGCGCGGCTTGCGCCCGGCATCTTTCGCCAAAACCATGGCGGCGTTGGTCGCCATGTCGCCGTGCGTGGCATCGCGCGGCGGCTCCACGGTGACGCGCGATTGATCGATGCCGGACGGCAATACGCCCGCGGCAATCAATGCTTCGCCCGCGGCGCGAACGCGTTCAAGCATTTCGGCGAAGATGTTGACGGACGACATGCCTTGCATACGGGCTTTGTAACTCAACCGCGTCGCGCGCCTAACGCAATTCCGGAGTCGAGTCAAAGAGCCGCGCGTGTTCGGCGAGCGCGTAGCGATCGGTCATGCCGGCAATGAAATCGGCGATGTGGCGAGCCCGCGCAGCCTCATCAAGCCCGGCAAGGCCTTCGCCCCACTCTGCCGGCATGTCCTGCGGCCGGGCGCCGTAGCGCGCGAACAGATCGCGCACTACGTCTGCGGCCTGGTCCATCACTTTCATCACCCGGGGGTGCCGATACATGCGCGGTCTGAGAAAGCTTTTGATCACGCGATCCTCCTCCCCCACTTCGCGCGAGAAGGCCGCGACCGGCGCGGTGGCGCGGCGCACATCGTCGGCCGAGCGCGGCTCGAGCGCGGCGAGCCGGCCGGCGCTTTCGCTAACAACATCATCGATAAGCAAACCGATGAGCCGGCGAATGAGTTCATGAACAAGCCGGTCGTGATCAAGGTTGGGATGATCTGCACGAATTGCAGCAACGATCTGGCCCGGCAGCGGCACGGCGATAATCTCTTCGAGCTCAAACAACTTCGCGCGCAATCCGTCATCAAGGTCGTGGGCGTCATAAGCGATATCGTCGGCCACTGCGGCGACTTGCGCTTCAGCGCTGGCGAAACTCCAGAGCTGCAGGTCGTGCGCGCGGCAATAATCGAGAATGAATACCGGTACGCCGTGACGCCGATAGTGCTCAAGCGGCGCGCCGGCGCGGTCGGTCAGCGGACCATTGTGCTTGACCAGGCCCTCGAGCGTTTCCCAGGTCAGGTTCAGCCCGTCGAACGCCGGATAGCGTCGCTCCAGCACCGTCACCACGCGTAGCGTCTGGGCGTTGTGATCGAAGCCGCCGAATGCCGATAAGCAGGAGTCGAGCGCGCGTTCTCCGGCATGGCCGAATGGCGGATGGCCTAGGTCGTGGGCGAGCGCCAGTGCCTCGGCCAAATCCTCGTCGAGCCGCAGCCGCCGCGCCAGCGCGCGCGCAACCTGCGCGACCTCGAGCGTATGGGTAAGCCGTGTGCGATAATGGTCGCCCTCGTCAAAGACGAAAACCTGGGTCTTATGCTTGAGGCGGCGGAATGCGGTGGCGTGGATGACGCGATCGCAATCGCGCCGAAAGGCGCTTCGGCTCATGCTTGGCGGCTCGGGATAAAGCCGGCCGCGGCTCAGATCCGGGTCGCAGGCATATGACGCACGGGAAATAGGCAAATCCATTGGGCTGTAACGCGCTAGCGTGGTGGATTTGAAGTTCCTAGAATTAAGCAGCTAGCTCGGTTAGGAACTTCAAATCCAAAAACCACGCTAGAACTATAAATTGCTAGTGTCCCTTTGATTCCGAAGTTCGCATCAGAGGCACCGCACAGACTTGCGAACTTCGGAATCGGGACACTAGCCAGCAATTGACCTTCGGTTCCATCGCACTTAACTATCGTGTTGGCAGTGTTGCAATCGGGCCGATTGCGATTCGGAGAGCAAATGACCGTCAACGCCATGACCAGCAACGTCACGGTGACCGAGCGCGCCGCGCGGCGAATCGGCGAGATCCTGCGTCAGGAGCCCGCCGGCACGATGTTGCGCGTCAGCGTCGAAGGCGGCGGCTGCTCCGGCTTCCAGTATAAGATCGACACCGAACGCAAGCGTGCCGAGGACGATGTCGTGATCGAGCACAGCGGCGCGACCGTGCTGATCGATCCGATCTCGCTCAATCACATGGCTGGGTCCGAGATCGATTTCGTGGATGATCTGATCGGCTCGTCGTTCAAGATCAACAATCCGAAGGCCACCGCGTCCTGCGGCTGCGGCACCAGCTTCGCACTCTGACCCTTCCGTGCGCATCGCCACCTGGAACGTAAACTCGATCAAGCAGCGCCTGGATTCCGCAGTGACATGGCTCGCCGAGCGCAAGCCGGACATCGTTTGCCTGCAAGAAACCAAATGCGTCGATGACGCTTTTCCGCGCGAGCCGTTCGAGGGCCTCGGTTACAACGTTGCCGTGCACGGGCAAAAGACCTTCAACGGCGTTGCGCTGTTGTCGAAATTCCCATTCGACGAAGTCAGTAACGGGCTTCCGGGAAACGATCAGGACGATCACGCTCGCTTCATGGAAGCTGTCGTTTCAACCGCCAATGGCGCAATGCGCGTCGCCAGTATTTACCTGCCGAACGGCAATCCGCCGGAAACCGAGAAATACGCCTACAAGATCGCATGGATGAAGCGTCTCTCCGCCTATGCGCGCCAACGCCTGCACCTGGAAGAGCCGCTCGTCATGGCCGGCGACTACAACGTGATCCCGAGTTCGGCTGATGCCCGCAATCCGCAAGCCTGGGTGAATGACGCTTTATTCCTGCCGCGCACGCGCGACGAATTCCGAGGCCTGATCAATCTCGGGCTGACCGATGCGCTCCGCGCGACCAGCGACGATCCCGGGCTCTTCACGTTCTGGGATTATCAAGCCGGCGCCTGGCAAAAGAACAACGGCATCCGCATCGATCATCTACTCTTGTCAGCCGCTGCGGCGGACAGGCTCAGCGCTGTCGGGATCGATCGTCACGTCCGCAGCTGGGAGAAGCCCTCCGACCACGTCCCGGTATGGATCGATCTTGAGATCGAGGCGAAATAGCGAATGACGAGTAGCGACTAGCGAGGCATCGAGGCGATCTATTCGCTATTCGCCAAAACTAATCTCGCCGGCCTTTGAGCCAATCTTCGAGATAGACGAGCGCGAGCGCGCGTTCGTCGTCGCTCGCGCGCTTGAAAGCGCTGTCGTAGACCGGCTTGACCCACGTTTCGTCGGCGCCGGCGCAGTCGCGGCCCAGGGTGAGCCAC
Source organism: Xanthobacteraceae bacterium (assembly GCA_035703785.1). GTDB lineage: Bacteria > Pseudomonadota > Alphaproteobacteria > Rhizobiales > Xanthobacteraceae > BOG-931. The sequence goes on along the minus strand of DASSXN010000100.1, from coordinate 6,191 downwards.
ATCAAACCGCGTGCCGCCTGGCGTGGCACGACCTGTCCCTGGAACAAGAGGTCGCCAAGCGCAACTTCGGCGCGGCAATGGCCCTTGGTCGCGGCAAGCTGCAACCAGCGCGCCGCCTGGTGCGGATCGCTCGGCATGCCGGCGAGATAAAGCCGCCCGAGCTCGTATTGCGCGTCGGCGTCACCGAAATAGGTCGCCGCATAGCCGAACATGTCGCGCGCGCGGCCGCGATCGGCCGCGATTTTTGTATTGGGTATACCGGTCAAATAATAATGCCCGAGTGCAACGAAGGCATTGGCGACGAACCGCGCTTGCGGCGTGCCGGGCGACTCATCGGGATGACTGTTGGCGATCTGGCTGAAATAGCTGAACGCGCGCAGATCATCTCGCGGTACGCCATCGCCGTCGGCATACATACGGCCGAGCTTCCACTGCGCCACCGGCTGCCCCTGCTCCGCGGCATATTGCAGCGCGGTGAGCGCGCTGGTTTTGCCCGGGGCGGTTTCGGGCGGATGCGGGCTCGCACGCAAGGCGTCACCGGGCGCCAAAGCGGCCGTGCTGGGCGTGGTGGTGCCGTCGAACGCGTAAGCTGGCGCGGCGCCGAGCATGCCGCCAATGTCGTCATGCCGCCCACCAGAGCCGACCATGACCGCGAGGCCAAGGGCCGCAACCGCAGCGCCGGCCGCGAGACGGGTGATGCTGCTAGATGTCCGCATAGCACACCGTCTCGGCCGCTCCACCCGGATGGGTCAGTGCGCCGTAACGCGCCGATCCAACCTGCTGGGCGTATTTCCACAAGTAACCGGAAGTGAATTCGGAGGCGCGCGGCTTCCATTCCTTGGCACGCCGATCCAACTCAGTCTTGCTGAGTTTGACCTCGAGCGTACCGCGCTCCGCATCGAGCGTGATGATGTCGCCATCGCGAACCAGTGCGATCGGCCCGCCGACCGCCGCCTCCGGGCCGATATGGCCGACGCAGAAGCCGCGGGTGGCGCCGGAAAAGCGGCCATCGGTAATCAGCGCGACTTTCGCGCCCATGCCCTGTCCATAAAGCGCGGCGGTGGTCGACAGCATTTCGCGCATACCTGGTCCGCCCTTGGGACCCTCGTAGCGGATGACCAGCACGTCGCCTTCCGCGTATTGCCGGTTCTTCACCGCTTCGAAGCAGGCTTCCTCGCCGTCAAAGCAACGCGCCGGACCGGAGAACTGCAAACGCTCCATACCTGCCACTTTCACGATCGCGCCTTCAGGCGCGAGATTGCCTTTCAGTCCGACGACACCGCCGGTGGGCAAAATCGGCTTATTGGCAGGCCAGATAACGGCCTGGTCGGGATTCCATTTCACCGGCTTCAAATTCTCGGCGATGGTCCGGCCGGTGACGGTGATGCAGTCGCCATGGAGGAAGCCATGGTCGAGGAGCGTCTTCATCAACTGCGGCACGCCGCCAGCTTCGAACATGTCTTTGGCGACATAGCGGCCGGATGGTTTTAAATCCGCGATATATGGTGTCTTTTTCAGGACTTCGGCGACATCGAACAGGTCGAATTTGATACCGCATTCGTTGGCAATTGCCGGCAGGTGCAAGGCCGCATTGGTCGAGCCGCCGGTCGCCGCAACGACGGCCGCGGCGTTTTCCAAAGCCTTGCGGGTGACGATGTCGCGCGGCCGAATATTCTTGGCGATGAGATCCATGATCATCTCGCCGGCGAGAACGCAAAACTTGTCGCGGATTTCATAAGGCGCCGGAGCGCCAGCCGAATAGGGCAAGGCAAGCCCGATCGCCTCAGAGATCGTCGCCATCGTGTTGGCGGTAAACTGGGCGCCGCAGGCGCCGGCCGACGGGCAGGCATTCTGCTCAAGCACCTCCAAATCGGCATCCGTCATGGCGCCGATTGAGTGCTTGCCGACCGCCTCATACACGTCCTGGATGGTGACGGGCATGCCCTTAAAGGTGCCCGGCAGGATCGAGCCGCCGTAGATGTAGATCGAGGGCACGTTGAGACGGCACATCGCCATCATCATGCCCGGTTGCGACTTGTCGCAGCCGGCCACTCCAATCAGCGCGTCATAGGAATGGCCGCGCACCGACAATTCCACCGAGTCCGCGATCACTTCGCGTGACGGCAAAGACGATTTCATGCCGGCATGGCCCATGGCGATGCCGTCGGTGACCGTAATGGTGCAGAATTCGCGCGCCGTGCCGCCACCCGCGGCGACGCCAAGCTTGACCGCCTGGGCTTGCCGCATCAGGGCGATGTTGCAGGGTGCCGCCTCGTTCCAGCAGGTGGCCACGCCGACGAAGGGCTGATGAATCTGCTCCCGCGTCAGACCCATGGCGTAATAGAACGCCCGGTGCGGCGCGCGGTCGGGGCCTTCAGTGGCGTGACGGCTTGGCAGCCGTAATTTCAAGTCGCTCTTGGCGTCCATCAAACTCAAGCGAGCCAACCACCTGGCTCTGTTCGCCCCTCTCGTCCGGTCCAAAGCCTACTCGCTTTTCCAGACCGGACGTATCGACAACGTTTTTCAGACCATGTTCGGTCACATGAACATGTCCGCCGCGTGGCCATCGATGTCGAGAAATCCTATGGCCAAAAAGCGGCGCTGGCCGTGGGTGCGCTGCGGTAAGATTAAATGTTCTACCGCTGTGTCCGCGCGGCCACAGATTCAACGCGCTGGAAGCATTTCTGTTAAGTGGCGATTTACCACGCTGTTGCCAACCTGCAACGATGCGGCGTGTCCAGACGCCTGAGCAAAGCCTTCTTCCGCCGCAGCGTTCACGAGGTCGCGCCCGACCTGATCGGGGCGACGCTGCTATTCAACGGGGTCGGCGGCCGGCTGGTCGAAGTCGAGGCCTACCATCACACCGATCCGGCCGCGCACAGCTATCGCGGGCCGACGGCGCGCAATGCGGTCATGTTCGGGCCGCCGGGCTACGCCTATGTCTATCGCTCCTATGGCATTCATTGGTGCCTGAACTTCGTCTGTGAGCCGAAAGGCTCAGCCAGCGCGGTCCTCATCCGGGCGTTGGAGCCAACAGCCGGTTTGCCGCTCATGCGCCGGCGCCGCGGCTTGACCGACGTGCGACTGCTTTGCGCCGGGCCGGGACGGGTCTGTGAGGCACTGGGAATTACCGCAGCGCACAATGAACTGGCGCTGGACGAGCCGCCGTTTACGCTGTTTGCACGGACTGGCGAGGTTGAGATCGTCGCCGGACCGCGCATCGGCATCACCAAGGCGGCGGAAAAGCCCTGGCGTTACGGGCTGAAGAGCTCGGCTTTTCTGAGCAAGCCGTTTCGGCCCGATCGCTAGATTTGAAGCCTGAAGGCTGGATCGAAACCGAGCTCGGCGCGCGCCTTCACAATCGACACCGTCCCATCCTCCTCGGCGATGTTATAGATGCCCGGTTGCCCGCCTGTGACCGCAAGCAGTGCGGCCTGGGCTGCGGCGTCGATATGAAGCGATGGCTTGCGCGTGGGTCCGGCGTGCCAGGTGCCGGGACCGTAGAAAAATCCGTAGCGCAGCACGATCGCTTGCATTCCCGACGCAAGCACTTGTTGCTCCATGTCCGCTGCGGCGCGCACCGTTACCGCACGAGGGCCTTGCGACACATTGAGTGGATCAGTTTCCGAATGCGGCTCGGCGCCGGGTGCGTAGGCGAACCCGACGCTTTGCACGATGAAGCGCCGTGCCGAGGCGGCCTGTGCCGCAGCGATCAAGTTGCATGTGCCTTCGATGCGGATACGGGCATTGTGCGGATAGGACGCGGCGAGCTGAGCTTCGTCTTCCAGGACACGTGGCAAATCGGTCAATTGATGGATGACGATTTCCGGCCGCGCATTCACCACGGCGTCTCGCAGCGCGCCCACATCAAAAACATCGACAACGATCGCGCGAATGCCGGCAGCGTTGAGCCGGCGGGCAGTCTCGGCACTGCGCGTGCTGCCGGTGACCTCGTGCCCCGCCGCAAGCAAGAGCGGCGTTAGCCGCCTGCCAATGGCGCCGCTCGCGCCGGCGAGAAATATTCTCACGCGATCACCTCATGCCGCGCCTTCAAGCCGCTGCAGGGCTTCGGCGATCTTGGCTTTACGCAGCTGCGCTTCCTCGCGCTTTTCTTTTTCTTCTTCGACGACCTCTTCGGGCGCGCGCGCGACAAAATTCGGATTGCCGAGCTTGGCGTCGACGCGGGCGATGTCGGCGTCGCATTTAGCCATCTCTTTGGCGAGCCGGGAGCGCTCGGCGGCAAGATCTACTAACCCCGCCAGCTCTAACCCTACGATTTCGCCGCGCACGATAAGCTGTAGGGTCCCAGGATTCGGTATTGGAACCCTCGTCACGCTCGAAATCTTTGCCATGCGCTTTACAAATTCAGACCAGCGCTGCGCTCGCTCCCAAACGTGATCACCGACCCTAATCATTACCAGTGGCAGCGCGACGTTCACGTTCATCTCCGCGCGCACAGAGCGAATGGAGGTGATCAGATCGATCACCCAGCCAATTTCAACTTCCGCTCCAGGGTCACCAATGCCTTCGAGCGACGGCCATCGGCTGAGAGTCAGAAGCGGATCATGTTTTGGTGAGCCAGTCACCGTCCACAACTCCTCGGTGACGAATGGCATGAACGGATGCAGAAGTTTCAGAATCTGGTCGAGCGCCCATGCCGTGGCGGCCTGAGTCTCGCTCTTGGCGGAACCATCCGGCCCGGTTAGCACCGGCTTGATCAATTCGAGATACCAGTCGCAATAGACATTCCAGACGAAACGGTAAATGGCCGCGGCTGCATCATTGAACTTGTAAGCTTCAATCGCCGCAGTGACCTCGTGCGTGGCCTTCGCCGTCTCGTGCGCGATCCAGCGGTTCAAAATTTCCTTTGACCCGCGCGGATCAAAAGCAGGATCGCGCGCGCAACCGTTGATCTCGGTAAAACGCGCGGCGTTCCAAAGCTTGGTCGCGAAATTGCGGTAGCCCTCGACCCGCTGCGCTGACAACTTGATGTCGCGTCCCTGCGCCGCCATCGCAGCAAGGGTGAAGCGCAGCGCGTCGGCGCCGTATTCGTCGATCACCGCCAAAGGGTCGATGACATTGCCCTTCGACTTCGACATTTTCTGCCCGCGCTCGTCGCGAACGAGCGCATGGATGTAGACGTCGCGGAACGGCACTTGCTCCATAAAGTGCAGACCCATCATCATCATGCGCGCGACCCAGAAGAAGATGATGTCGAAGCCGGTGACGAGCACGCTGGTCGGATAGAATCTTTTCAGCTCCGGCGTTTGATCCGGCCAGCCCAAGGTCGAGAACGGCCACAGCGCCGAGGAGAACCAGGTGTCGAGCACATCTTCGTCGCGCCTGATGTATTCGCGGGCGAAGCGCGCGCGCCGCTTCGGGTCGGCGGCAATCTCACCGCCCTGCTCGGGTGTGAGTTCTTCGATCTCGACGTAGTGCGCAAGCGCATCGGCAACCGCATCGTCTTCAGACTCGGCCACGAATATCTTGCCGTCCGGTCCGTACCAGGCCGGTATCTGATGGCCCCACCAGATTTGCCGTGAAATGCACCACGGCTGGATGTTTTCCATCCAGTTGAAAAACGTCGCTTCCCATTGCGGCGGAGTGAACACGGTCTTGCGCTCGCGCACCGCCGCCATCGCCGGCTGCGCCAACGTCTTGGCATCGACGTACCATTGATCGGTGAGATAGGGCTCAAGCACCGCGCCGGAGCGGTCGCCATGCGGCACGGCATGCGTGGTCGGCTCGATTTTCTCGATCAGACCTTGCGACTGGAGCTGCTCCACAATCCATTTGCGCGCCGCCTCGCGCGATTTTCCATCCAAATTTTCCAACAGATCCGGTTCAGGATGAGCATCTTTCAGGAACGCGTCGTTATTCTTCAGCGCCAAATGCGCCGCGGCGTCGAATACGTTGACAAGCGGCAAGCCGTGCTGGCGCCCGACTTCGAAATCGTTGAAGTCGTGCGCGGGAGTGATCTTCACTGCGCCGGAGCCTTTTTCCGGATCGGCATATTCGTCGCCGATGACAGGAATGCGCCGGCCGACCAGCGGCAAGATCGCCGTCCTGCCGATCAAATGCTTGAGCCGCTCGTTTTGCGGATGCACTGCGACGGCGACGTCGCCGAGCATGGTCTCGGGCCGGGTGGTGGCGACCACGATGAATTCGCCGCTGCCCTCGATCGGATATTT
>DASSXN010000044.1:0-34214 GCA_035703785.1 Xanthobacteraceae bacterium | reverse complement strand
CGACCGTCCACGCGCCGGCAAGATATCCGGCATGCGCTTCACCCGCATAGATGATGCTCTCGAGGTGAAGCAAGCCATCCGCGATGACCGCTGGCGGAAGATGCGGCCGATAGCTGGGCTTTGGCGGCGCGACCGACGCCATGGCGGCCGATTGCACTAGCCGTGTCGGATGCGCCTGCGCTCCACGAATACGGATCGACTGAAGCGCGTATTCCTCATAGAGCGGATCGGTGATGCGGCCGCCGGACTGCAGCGCCCAGTCAATGGTTTCGTAGGTGAGTTTGACTACGGCTGGGGCAACCGCTGCCGCAGAACACGTGGTCCGGGAAGGTAGAATACGCTGCGCGTGGCGTATTCGCGGAGCGACCCGCGGCATCCTCGGCGCCACGGCAGGTGCTGCCGTCACAGCGGGGCGCGGCGGAACGAGGGCCGTCAGCCAGTCGAGCAGCACTTCACTGTCGGATGCCGTGCCCGGCGAAGTGGGGAATGACGTCGGATCGTCAGCCGGCACACGGTCGATGACGGTCAGACGCGTTTCGGTGGTGGTGCGATGACGGGCATAGACCCGCCCGTCGATCGGTGCCGAGAACACCGTTCGGCTGTGTTCCTGCAGCCGGACAAAGCCGTCACGCCATGTCGGATTGTCGGGAGAAAGACTGGCGCCCGTAATGGCGACCAACCGGCCGCCGTCCGTAAGACGCGCCAGCGCCGACGCAACGTGCCATAACGCGGCATCGGCGACGCGGCCGTCGACATGCACTGCCACCGAGAACGGCGGGTTCATCAGCACGACGGTCGGATGGATGTCCGCCTCGAGATGATCGTGGATGTGCGCGGCGTCATACCGGGTGACGCCAATGCCGCCGAACAGTTGGCCGAGCAGACGTGCGCGCGAGTCAGCGAGCTCGTTGAGATGCAACTGCGCGCTGGCGACCTCTGCATGAATCGCAAGGAGCCCGGTGCCGGCCGACGGTTCGAGCACGAGATCGTCAGACCTGATCGCGGCTGCCACGCTGGCGACGAAACCAAGCTCGATCGGCGTGGAGAACTGCTGGAGTGCTTGGCTCTCTTCGGAGCGGCGCGTATGGGAGGGAACGTGGGCCGCGAGCTTCCCGAGCATCGCGAGGAATGCAGAGGGCGACGCCGCGCGCTTGCGCATCGCCGGTCCAAACTTGCGCAGGAACAGAATCTGTGCCGCCTCGCAGGCGTCGTAGGCGGACTTCCAATTCCACGCGCCTTCCGCATCCGAGCCGCCGAATGCGATGCTCATCGCATTGCGCAGCGTCTGCGCATCGATGGCGCGGCCGCGTTCGAGATCGGCGGTCAGCAGTCTGGCCGCGACGATAAGTGCTGCGCCGGGATTCGATACGTCTGCGGACACCGTCGAGCGAGGAGCCGCCAGCGCGGCCGGCGAGAGAAGCATGGAATTCATGGGAGAGAATCCAGGAGAGCGAGGACGGGATGAGCCGCTGGGTGCTCTCTTGACCTCAGCCGACTCAAACCCGTTCCGGGCCGCCCTCTCACTTTCAGCGCAGCAGGCTCGCTCGCAGTCCGCTGCACCGTCACGAAAAAAGCCCGCCGGAGCCGGGCTTCAGAGGTTGAAAGATGCGGGCGGCTAATGGGCCCCGCGCTGGTATGGGTCATTGGGCCGCGACGGCATGAGAGGGCTCCCTGGCATCGGTCGGATCGTCCGGATCGCGGTCTTCCCCGTCGGCGAGGAACGCAGGTAGAGCGTCCGTTGAGGTCTCGGTTTCAGCATTGCCACTGGCGATCGGAGCATCCGTCGTGCGCAATGGCTCGGGCAGCCAGCCCGTATCCGCCAACAGGCGCTCGGCCTCTTTGGCCATTTCCGGCTTCTTCAGATGATTGATGAGCTGGGCAGACGCCTCGCCCTTCGCCTCGCGCACCGCTTCGTCAGCTCCGTGATAAGCCGCTCCGACAGCGGCTTGAGGCCGTCGTCTTCATGCTTCACCTTGCGGCTCGGACACTCCATTGGTGTGCACGGTGATGATTGGTCGTCGAGCCGCGCTGGTCCTGAGCCAGCCGCCATCGTCATGCTCGAACAGGTCACGCAGGCCTCATAGACATCGACCCCGACGAATTGCGCCTGCTTGTCGGCGGCGCGCACCGCGCCTTCGGTGAGCTGGCGATGGTACGGCTCCTTGTTGTAGTTGTGGGCCAGCGCCTCCCAGACCTGCTCTTGACGCGCATGGTTGTTGGTGACCGTGAACGCCATCAGCTGTTCCAGAGTCATGCCGTCTTCCGCATAGACGTCGAGCAGTTTTTGGGAGACGGCAGCGAGTTTGAGCCTGCTTGACGACGGTTGGGCTGACGAAGAAACGCGTGCGATGGTTTCCTCGCTCAAGCCCTTGTCGCGCAAGGTCTGGAAGGCGCAAAACTGGTCAAGCGGATGCAGAGCGGCGCGCTGCACGTTCTCGGCGAGCGAGTCTTCCTCAGCGAGGCCTTCGGTCCGCACCACGCAGGGCACGGGCTGAGTCTTGTTCATGCGTTCCTGTTTGACCAGGAGTTCGAGGGCCCGGTAGCGGCGGCCGCCGGCCGGCACCTCGAACATGCCGGTCTCCTGGCCGTCGGCGTCCAGCACGGGCCGGACATTAAGGGTTTGCAGCAGCGAGCGCCGGACAATGTCTTCGGCGAGCTCTTCAATGGAGACGCCAGCCTTCACCCGGCGGCGTTGGACTGGCTGAGCACCAACTTGTTGAAGGGAATGTCGGGCGAGGCGCTGAGCGTGATCTTGGCGGTTGCCATATCGATATTCTCCGCGACGGGCGGCCGGGAGCGACGCTTTGCTGGTTGGCAAAGCAGGTTTTTAATCTTTGGTTTTCCCACCCGATTTCCCACCGAACTCCTGAATACAGGATGGGAAAAGACAGTGTTGATTTGTTGATCACCCGAATTTTCGGACGCAACGTGACTGCAAGATACAGGACGAGATCGACGGTAAGAGTTTAGGAAACCGCTGGCCGAGCTATCGGAATCTCTAATCGCTGGCGAACCGGCATCCAGCGACGCGGCAAAGTTTTGAAGCGTTAGCTCGTTTTTCTTGGGCAATTTCTTGGGCGCAAGTTTTGCGGGATCAGCTAAGCGCTTGGGATATTGGTCGGAGTGGCAGGATTTGAACCTGCGACCCCCTCGTCCCGAACGAGGTGCTCTACCAGGCTGAGCCACACTCCGACTGACACTCAACTACCACGCGGGCTTATACAGTCGCGATTTTGGACCGGCAAGGTGCCGCCCAAACCCGCCGCTTACCGCATTTTGGACGCCTCTTGCCGCCCCCGCTCCGTGGTATCTAGGCAGCGAGGTCATGCTGTGAAAGCCCAGTGAAAGCCCAGTGACAGCCCTGTTGACGACGCGCGTGCTCAAAGCGGGCGACGCCGCGATTGCCGAGGCGGCGCGCATGCTAGCCGCCGGAGGGCTGGTCGCGTTCCCGACCGAGACCGTCTACGGGCTTGGCGCCGATGCCGGCAACGGCGAGGCGATTGCGCGGCTCTATGCCGCCAAAGGGCGCCCTGCCTTCAATCCCTTGATCGCGCATGTGGCGAGCGCCGCGGCGGCGCGCAAATTGGCGCGGTTCGGTGTCGCCGCGGATCGGCTAGCGGCGGCGTTCTGGCCGGGGCCGCTGACGCTGGTTCTGCCGAAAGCGGCGGATTGCCCGGTCGCCGCGCTCGCCAGTGCCGGACTCGACAGCGTCGCGGTGCGCGTGCCGGCGCATCCGGTGGCGCAGGAGCTTTTGCGCGCCTTCGGCGGGCCGGTGGTGGCGCCGTCGGCCAATCGCTCCGGCCATGTGTCGCCGACCACGGCCGCGCATGTGCTCGCCGATCTCGGCGGGCGGATTGATCTGATCGTCGACGGCGGGGCGACGCCAGTCGGGCTTGAATCGACTATCGTCGCCTGCCTTGGTGAGTCTTTTGGCGACCCGGCGCTGCTGCGTCCCGGCGGCGTGCCGCGCGCGGCGATCGAAGAAGTGCTGGGAGCCTCGCTTGCCGATGCGAGTGCGCCGCGCGGCCAAACCGCGCCGCGTGCGCCGGGCATGCTCGCCTCGCATTACGCGCCGCACACACGGCTCCGCCTCGACGCCCGCGCGGCTGGCGCGCGCGAAGCTTTGCTGGCGTTCGGGCCGGTGCTTGCGGAAGGCGCCGCACTGGCGGTGAAGGTCTTGAACCTTTCGGCGCGCGGCGATCTGGTCGAGGCGGCCGCCAATCTGTTCTCGCATCTGCGCGCGCTCGATGCCGCCGGCGCCGAGACCATCGCCGTGATGCCGATCCCGCATTACGGCCTCGGCGAAGCGATCAACGACCGGCTGCGCCGCGCCGCGGCGGAGTGAGAGCAAGCAAACAGTGTGAGAATGAGGTAGCCATACATTTTTAGCTCACACGTGACTACACAGTGGGTGCTTGCATGAAGCGCAGCGATTTACTGTTCCCCTCCCCCCTGTGCGGAGGGGTTAGGGGTGGGGGTAGAAAGGCAAGATCGCTAGCGTCTTCGCCTAATCGTTTCCCAGCCACCCCCCTCCCTACCCTCCCCCAACAAGCTTGCACTCGGGCGCGCGCAAGCGCGGCCCGGGTGGGGGGAGGGAACACAAATTGGTTTGGCCACCGCGCGTTTATCCCAATGCTGGTTGGCGCCGCGCTGATCGTCTGCAGCGCCGGAGTGCGCGCCGAAGTGCAGAAATTTCTCAACCCCTGCGGCGGGCAAAAGCTGTGCGCCTCTTATGCACTCGTGCTTACGCCGCCGGACGGCTTCATCGTCGACGCCAAAGCCACGGCGGAGAACAAGGTGCAGATCATGGTGCCGAAGGGCCAAAGCTTCGCTAGCGCCGAACCTTTGATCTACGTGCAGGTATTTTATCAGCCCGACAAGCAGCAAACGCTCGCCGATTTCGCGCGCCTGAGCAATGCGCACTGGCTCGCCGCCAATCCGAGAGCGAAGATCACCGAACTGCCGGCGGTCGAGCGCGCAAACGGCAAGCCCGCCTTCCTGCGCTTCGCCTTCGAAAATCCCGGCAAGGCGCAGCAGGGTTTCGAGGTCGGCGCGCTCGGGGTTGATTCCGACAAGGACGGCAACGATTTCGTGCTCGATGTGGTGATGAGCGGCAACAGCAAGGCGGCATTGGATCGCGCCGATGCCGCCTATACGGCCTTCCTCAGGGCGCATTGAGTTGCGTAGTTGCGTAGCCCGGATGGAGCGGAGCGAAATCCGGGAGGCCCATCCCGAACTTCGTCACCACCGGGCTCGACCCGGTGGTCCATGCCGAAGTGCGGTAACCGGAAATGGTAAGGTCGAACGCGCTGACCCGCCGCATGGATTGCCGGGTCAAGCCCGGCAATGACGAAATAGAAGAACGCGCTGCTCCCGGATTACGCTTGCGCACCATCCGGGCTACATTTTTCTGCGGTCGCACCTCAGGATGACGGATCGAGGGTCGCTAGGTTGACCGAGTAAGCCGCGCTTGCGCCGGGTCGCGGGCGCTGTCATTTATCAATGTAATGTATTTCGCCGGAAACGCCTGATGCTCGATAAATTGGACAACAAGCCGGGCAAAGCGATCGATCCCGCGCTCCTTTCGCGTTTCGCCGCCATCGTCGGCGACAAATACGCCATCACCGATCCGGCCGCGCAGACGCCCTATCTCGTCGAAATGCGCGATTTGTTCCGCGGCCATTCGCCAATGGTGTTGCGGCCAGGAACGGTCGCCGAAGTCGCGGCGATCCTCAAGCTCGCCAACGAGACCGCAACCCCGATCGTGCCGCAGGGCGGCAATACCGGACTGGTCGGCGGACAGATTCCGCATCACAATGAAATCGTACTCTCGCTCAACCGGCTCGACCGCATCCGCGAGGTCGATCCGACCTCCTACACCATCACCTGCGAGGCCGGCGTCACCTTGCAGCGCGCGCGCGAAGCCGCCGCCGCGGTCGACCGGCTCTATCCGCAGCTCCTCCCCTCGGAAGGCACCTGCACCATCGGCGGCAATCTCTCCACCAATGCCGGCGGCACCGCGGCGATCGCGCATGGCATCGCGCGGTCGCATGCGCTCGGCCTTGAAGTGGTGCTGGCCGACGGCCGCGTGCTCAACAACCTCAACAAGCTGAAGAAGGACAATACCGGCTACGACCTGAAAAACCTTTTCATCGGCGCTGAAGGCACGCTCGGCGTCATCACCGCGGCGGTGCTGCGGCTAGTGCCGCGGCCGCGCTCGGTCGAGACCGCCTTTGCCGGCGTCGCCTCGGCGGACGCCGCGCTCGAACTTTTGGGCATCGCGCAGGACCGCACCGGCGGCGACGTCACAAGCTTCGAAATCATGACGCGCGCCGGTATCGAGCTCGTGCTGCGCTACGGCCAGGGCTGCCGCGATCCGCTCGGCGCGCCGCATCCCTGGTACGTGCTGATGGAGCTGTCGTCGCAGCGGCGCGAAGGCTTGCGCGAGGTACTCGAAGCGGTGCTCGCCGAAGGGCTCGATCGCGGGCTCGTCCTCGACGCCACCATCGCCGAGGCCATCGAACAGGGCAAAGCATTCTGGCGCGTGCGCGAGATGTTCGGCGAGGTGCAGCGCTTTGCCGGCGGCTCGATCAAGCACGATATTTCCGTGCCGGTCGCCGCCGTGCCGGCGTTCATCCGCGACGCCGACGCCGCGGTGACGGCGCTCATTCCCGGCGCGCGGCCCTTACCCTTCGGCCACCTCGGCGACGGCAACATCCACTATAATGTCAATCAGCCGGTCGGCGCCGACAAAGCCGAATTTCTCAAGCGCTGGGACCAGGTCAACGCCACCGTGTTCGCGGTGGTGAAGAAATACGGCGGCTCGATTTCGGCCGAGCACGGCGTCGGCGTGATGAAGCGCGATCTGTTGCCGAGCGTGAAAGATCCCGTGGCGCTCGATCTGATGAAGAGCCTCAAGCGCCTGCTCGACCCGAACGGAATATTGAATCCGGGCAAGGTGCTTTAGGGACGCGATTGTTTTAACACGTCGACGGATTGCACTTACGTTTTTCCGTCACCCTGAGGTGGCCGCGAAGCGGCCCTCGAAGGGCGACGGCCCGGACTTCGGGGCCGCTCATCCTTCGAGGCTCACTGCGTTCGCACTTCAGGATGACGGTTCGTCGGCTGCGCACGCCACCATGTAAGATCGAGCGAAAAATGGAACAGCAAACGCAAGCGTCCCAAGACACGTCGCAAGACATCCTCTACGAGCTGCGCGACGGCATCGGCCGGGTCACGTTCAATCGCCCCCAGGCGCGCAATGCCTTCACTTTCGCGATGTATGAGCGGCTCGCCGCAATTTGCGACGAAGCCAATCGCGACCGCGCGATCAAGGTGCTGATGCTCCAAGGCGCCGGCGACAAAGCGTTCGCCTCGGGCACCGACATCAATCAGTTTCGCGCCTTCACCACGCCGCAGCACGCGCTCGAATATGAATCCCGCATCGATCGCGTGCTCACGCAACTCGAACAATGCCGCGTGCCGACCATCGCCGCTATCACCGGCGCCTGCACCGGCGGCGGCGCCGGCATCGCCGCCTGCTGCGATCTGCGCATCGGCACCCAGTCGACGCGGATCGGATTTCCGATCGCGCGCACGCTCGGCAATTGTCTGTCGATGTCGAGCATCAGCCGGCTGACCGCCTTGGTCGGACCGGCGCGGGTGAAGGACCTCATTTTCACCGCGCGTCTGGTCGGCGCCGAGGAAGCCGCGAGCCTCGGGCTTCTCAACGAAGTCGTCGAGGATATGCCGGCGCTGCAAAAGCGCGCCGATGAGCTGGCGACGCTGATCGCCGGCCATGCGCCGCTAACGCTTAACGCCACCAAACAGGCTTTGGTGCGCCTGCAACGGCGGCTGTCGCGCGAGGAAGGCGAGGATCTGATCCTGATGTGCTACATGAGCCGCGATTTCCGCGAGGGACTCGACGCCTTCCTCAACAAGCGCGCGCCGCAGTGGACGGGTGAGTAGCTATTCTTTGTTCCCTCCCCCCTTGTGGGGGAGGGTTGGGAGAGGGGTAGTGAGGTAGTGCGCAGTCGATGACCTTGGTGATTGAACCGGATCGCCCCCACCCCTAACCCCTCCCCACAAGGGTGAGGGGAACACGCGAGCGCCCGATCTCATTCGATCACCTCGTCGGAGGTAGTGATTAGCGCCTGCGGAATGGTGAGATCGAGCGCTTTGGCAGTTTTGAGATTGATGACAAGCTGATACTTCGTCGGCGCCTGTACCGGAAGATCGCCCGCCTTCTCGCCCTTGAGGATGCGATCGACGTAGTCGGCAGCATGTCGAAATTGGTCGATCCCCTCAGGGCCGTACGAAATCAAGCCCCCGCGCGCAGCGATAAAGCGGTCGGAGTAGACGGCCGGCAGCTTATACCGCGCCGCAAGTGTAACGATCTGTGCGATATGTACCGACGAACCGGCGCCTGGCGTCACGATTAAGCCGCCATTCGGAGAGCGGGCAAAATCCGCGATGGCGCGTTCGATCTCGCCGGCGTCGCGAATATCAATCGGGCTCACATCGACCCCAAGCGACGATGCTGTGGTCCGGATGGCGCCGAATTGAGCGATGCCAGCTGGATTGGCGGCATCCCGAACGACCGCCGCATGTGTGAGCCGCGGCTCGATCTGTTTGAGAACTTCTACCCATTTTCCGCTCAAGCTGTATTCGTAATTCATAAAGCCGGTCACATTGCCACCCGGCCTGGCCAACGTGTTGACGATGCCGGCGCCGATTGGATCGGCGACCCGCACGAACACGATCGGCACGGCGCGTGTGACACGTTGTAATGCCGTTACGGCTAGTGTGCCCGCGGCGAGGATGACATCAGGTGTGAGGGCAACCAATTCGGTCGCGTATTTACGATCGCGGTCGACATCATTCTCGCCCCAGCGAATGTCCATTCGCATATTGCGGCCATCGCTCCAGCCCAATTGTTGCAAAGCTTGCCGAAACGCAGTGATGGCCGGCTGACCTTCTGGATGTTCCGCCGCGTTATTCATCAGCACGCCGATGCGGCCGACGCGTTCGCCCTGCTGCGCTATTGCCGCGAGCGGTCGACTTGCGGCCGCGCCGGCCAGAAGCGCTATGAATTCGCGGCGCCTCATTCGAACAACTCGTCGGCGCGGCCGGACAACGGCAGCGGCACGGTGATGCCGAGCGCTTTGGCGGTTTTCAGATTGACGTAGAGCTCGATTTTTGTTGCCTGCACCACCGGCAGATTCGCGGGTTTCTCGCCCTTGAGGACGCGCCCGGTATAGATGCCGGTGAGCCGGTATGACTCCGCGATATCCGAGCCATAACTGATTAGACCTCCAGCCGCAGCGAACTCGCGTCCTTTGTAGACCGCGGGGATGCGGTTGCGCGTTGCCAGCGCGGCGAGCTGTTCGCTGTGACCGGTGAAGAGTTCCTCGGCGCTGATCACGAGGGCGCCCACTCGTAATTCATTCAGCTTTGCAAACACCCCTTCGAAGTCACCCTCGCTGCTGGCCGCCATAATTTGCAATTCCAGGCCCAGGCTATCGGCCGCCGCGCGCATAGCCTTCGTACTTACCTCTGCAATAGCGGGATCGTTCGGGTTGACGAGGAGCGCTATGACATGTGCTGCGGGAAGAAGCTCGTGCAGCAATTCCAGTAACTTTGGCGCAGTGTCCTGCGTTAATTGCGTACTCCCGGTGACGTTGCCACCCGGGCGGCTAAGGCTCGCCACGATGCCAAGCTTGACCGGATCGGCCCCCATTTCGAAGACGACCGGAATCGTCGTAGCTGCGGCCTTTGCCGCCAGCGCCGCTGGAGTACTGGTCGCAGCAATTACGCTCACTTGTTTATGAACCAGATCGGCAACAATTTCGGGCATCCGGTCATAATGCCCCTCGGCCCAGTGGTATTCGATGGCAACGTTGCGGCCATCGGTATAGCCGGCTTCGCGGAGGCCTTTGAGAAAGGCCGTCAGCGGACGGGTAAATGTCTGAGCGGAAGCGCCGTTTATGAATCCAACGACCGGCATCGCCGATTGCTGCGCGCGCGCCGCGAGTGGCCACGTCGCCGCCGTGCCGCCGAGAAGCGTCATGAACTCGCGGCGTCTCACTCGATCACCTCGTCGGCGCGGCCAAGCAGCGACAACGGAACGTCGATTCCCAATGCCTTGGCGGTTTTAAGATTGATAATCAGCTCGACCTTCGTTGCCTGCTCCACCGGCAACTCCGCCGGCTTCTCGCCTTTGAGAATCCTTCCGGTATAGATGCCCACCAGACGGTAGTATTCCGTTTCATCGCTGCCGTAGCTCATCAGGCCGCCGGCGGCAGCAAATGGGCGATACTGGTAGATCGTCGGCACTTTGTACCGGATCGCCAACGCGGCGAAGTGTTCGCCTCTGCCGACAAAAAATGTACTAGGCCCGATGATGAGCGCAGCCGCTTTTAGTTGGACCACGCGGGCGAACACCGAATCGAAATCGTGTTCAGTGCTGGCATTCAGCACGTGGAGGTGCAGCCCGAGGGTGCGAGCCGCGGCTTCTACCGCGCGCACAAAGGGCTCCGCGAGTGCCGGACCGGTCGGGTCGACGAGCACGGCAAAGTCGGTCGCCGTGGGCAGCAATGCGTGCAGCACTTCCAACCGTTTCGGCCCGATTTCCACGTTCAAATTGGTCACGCCAGTCAGGTTTCCACCCGGTCGGTTCAGGCTCTGTACAAATCCAACCTTGATCGGGTCGACCGCTACCGCGAATACGATCGGAATTGTCGTGGTCGCGGCCTTGGCCGCCACCGCTCCGGGCGTGCCGCTGGCCGCCACGATCACGTTCACGCGGCGCTGAACCAGCTCCGCTACCAGTGCCGGTAACCGATCGACGACGTCCTGCGCCCAACGATATTCGATCGCGACGTTGCGGCCTTCGACATATCCCGCCTCTTTTAACCCGTCGCGGAATACGCCCAAACGGATCGCATATAGGTCGGGCGACGACGTGCCAAGAAACCCGATAACCGGCATCGCCTGCTGCTGCGCGCGTATCGCAAGCGGGCGCGCAATGGTCGCGCCGGTCAGACCCATACCGACAATGAATTCGCGTCGCCGCATGCCCGTGCCCCTGCAGAGACCAGTGCATTCAAACGGCAATGACGACGATCAAATCAGGAAATTGGCCCGGGCGGAATGGGGGAATAGCCGCGAGAAATCTAGCAAAATGGATCCACCTCCCCCTGGAGGGGGGAGGTCGCGAGCGACAGCGAGCGGGAGGGGGTGAACACGAACTCGTAGCTCGCGAAGTAGGTGGTTGCCGGTCACCCCACCCCGCGCCCTGCGGGCGCGACCCTCCCCCTCCAGGGGAGGGTGCCATCACTCGATCTGCGGGATTTTGGCGCTGGCGATCAATTCTTTGAAGAATGGCACGTTCTTGGCGATCCGCTCCTTGACCGCGTCCGGTCCGCCGGCGACCGGCGCATAGCCGAGCGCAATGACGCGGCTCTTGATGTCGTCTTGCGCCATCACCGCCAGCGTCGCTTTGCTGAAACGCTCGAGAAGTTGCGGCGGCGTGCCGGCCGGCGCCAGCAGAAAGTGCTCGGTCTCGAGCGTGACGTCGGGAAAGCCAGCTTCCTTGAAGGTCGGCACATCGGGCAAATTGATCCAGCGTGTTTGCGTGGTGACGGCAAGTCCGCGCATGACGCCGGCCTGAACTTGCGCCTGTGCGCCGGGTAATGCCGTCAACAATAAATCGACGGTGCCGGTGAGCAGCGCCTGCGTCGCCGGCCCGCCGCCGTTGAACGGAATATTGGTGATGTCGACGCCGGCTTTGAGCTTGAACAGCTCCATCGCCAATTGCGGCGTGGTGCCGTTACCGGGGCTCGCATAATTGAGCTTGCCCGGCTCGGCTTTGGCGCGCGCGACCACTTCGGACAAGGAATTGAGGCTGCCCTTGGCGTTCACCGCCAGAATATTCGGCGCCACCGGAAGCGTCGCGATCGCGGCAAAATCTTTCGCCGGATCGTAAGCAACGTTTTTGTAGAGCGCGGGGTTGACCACGATCGCGCTACTGGTGAGGAGAAGCGTATAGCCGTCCGGTTCGCCGCGCGCCGCCTCAACTATGCCGATATTGGCGCCGGCGCCGGCGCGGTTTTCCACGATCACGGTCTGGCCGAGCGCTTGCTGCAGCGGCGATTGCAGAAGCCGCGCCAGCACATCGGATGATCCCGCCGGCGCAAACGGCACGATGATGCGGATCGGCCGGTTGGGCGCAAGCTGCGCGCGCGCCGCGCGCGATGGAGCGAACGCGGCGGCAGCGAGTAGAGTGAGAAAGGCTCGGCGCTTCAGATGTTCCCCTCCCCCACCCGGGCCGCGCTTGCGCGCGCCCGAGTGCAAGCTTGCTGGGGAGGGGTTAGGGGTGGGGGTGGAAAGGTATGATCGTGAGCGTATTCGCCTCGTCGTTTCCGAGCTACCCCCCTCCCTACCCTCCCCCACAAGGGGGGAGGGAAGATTATCTTTCGGGAAATGCACTCGCTTCATTCGATCACCGCTGATTCAAAATCACTTTGTAAAACTCACTTCACTTCGACCACGTTGTACGCCGCCAGCGGGCGGCTGATGCCCTTGAGCGCAAAATCGCCGACAGGTTCAACGCTGATTGCGTCTTCCACCGCCATCAGGACGCGCGGGCTGATGAGAATCTGGCCGGGCTTGGCCTCGTCGCACAAGCGCGACGCCACGTTCGACACTGTGCCGATCGCGGCATAGTCGAAGCGGCCCTCGAAACCGATGGTGCCGAGCGTCGCATAGCCGTGCGCGATGCCGATGCCGAAACCAAGCTCGTGGCCGAGCCGCCGCCACTTTTCGATCAGCGCGCCGAGCGCCGCGCGCATATCGAGCGCCATGCGCACCGCTTGGAGCACCGGATTGTCGACCGGCACCGGATCGTTGAACACAACCATGACGCCGTCGCCGGCATAGCGCTCGAGCGTGCCGCCGTATTTGATGATGATCTCTCCGATCGCGGCGTGATAGTGGCGGAGCAGCGTCATCACATCTTCCGGGTCTGAGCTTTCCGAAAAGCCGGTAAAGCCGCGCAGATCGCAGAACAGCGCGGTGATCTCGCGGCGATGGCTCTCCAGTTGCCGCTCGGCGCCGGACGCGACGATCAGGTCGGCGACCTGTGGCGGCAAAAAACGCCGCAGCCGGCTCATGCGCTCGATCTCGCCGACCTGATCGGCAACGCGTTGTTCAAGCTGCTGATTGAGTTGAACGACCTCTTGCGACTGCACCTCTAGCTGCTCGGTTCTCTCGCGCAATTCCTTCATTAGTCGCGCGTTTTCGATAGCAATCACCGCTTGGGCGGCGAAGTTCTGCACAAGCGCAATTTGTCTATCATTAAATGGGAGTGCTTCCCGACGACGGAGCAAAATTGCGCCAATAGCAGTTTCATTACAGATCAATGGCACTGCCAGTGTCGTTCTGTGGCCCAATCGAAGTGCTATCTCTTTCCCCTGTGGATAATCATCATCGTTTTGCAGGTCTGGCACGTGGATTGTCCGGCCTTCAAGTACAGCACGACCGGTCACCCATTTGTTATTGGGTACTTGCCGCGTCCCAATGGGCGTCCTTCCAAGTGGTCCCGAGTGCGCATGAATCACCACGAACTCACCATCACGGAGATAAATAGTCGCGTTGAGAGCCTCACATAACCGGACCGCGTTGGCCGCGACACTGTCCAATACTGCCTGTACAGATGCCTGCGGGCTGCTAATCAGTTCGAAGACTTCGGAGGTTGCCGTCTGCTGTTCCAGCGACTCGGTGAGGTCAACCGTGCGGTGACGCAATTCATTCAGCAGCCGCGCGTTCTCGATAGCAATGACTGCCTGCGCGGCGAAATTCTCCACCAGCGCAATCTGCTTGTCGGTGAACGGGCGCACCTCCTGGCGATAGATGAGGATGACGCCGATCAGCACGTCGTCCTTGAGCATCGGCACCGCAACAATGGAACGCGCCCCGCCATATCTGGCTGATTGGCCCTGGACAGCTTCGGTGGCATCGTCCGCGGTGTGGCTCACCTTTTTGGTCCGCCGCACGCGTTCAAGATGGCTGCCGGGCGTTGGCTCAAACGACCCGCGCTGCTTGAGGCGTTCGGCGAGTTCCGGCGGCGTGTCGGCTTCGGCCGCAAGCCGAAACAAATTACCGTCCGCAAGCACCATGTGGCCGAACTTGGCCTCGCAAATATGAATGGCGTTCTTCAAGATCGCCTGGAATACCGGTTCCAGTTGACCGGGCGACAAACTGATGATGCGCAACACATCGGCCGCCGCCGTTTGTTGTTCAAGCGATTGCCGTAGCTCGTTGAGCAGCCGCGCATTCTCGATCGCTATCACCGCCTGATCCGCGAAAGTCGCGACGACTTCAATCTGCTTGTCGGTAAACGGCTTTACTTCTTTGCGTGTAAGCGAGAAGACTCCAATCGTCGTTCCCTCGCGCAGTAGCGGCACGCCCAGATTAGTTCGATATCCAAATATCTTCTGATGACCGGTCTCAGTATATTCGGGGTCAGCTAGTACGTCCGGAATGTGAACCGCTTTGCCGGTCAAAGCGACTCGCCCCGTAAGGTTGCCGCGACTAGGCTTCAGTGGATGTTCTAATCCATAGTTTTCCGCTTCTCGCGAAAAACCATAAGTCGCGTGCAAGCGATACACATCACCATCCCGCATGAAAATGACGCCGCAATCAGCCGCACAAAGCTGAGCGGCCGACTTCGTAAGTGTGTCCAGCACTGTCTGCAGATCGAAAGTCGAACGGCTGATGACCTTGAGCACTTCAGATGTTGCCGTCTGCTGTTCCAGTGATTCGCTGAGATCGGCTGTTCTCTGCCGCAGCTCATTGAGCAGCCGCGCGTTCTCGATGGCGATCACTGCCTGCGCGGCAAAGTTCTGCAGTAGCGAGACTTGCTGGTCTGTGAACGGTCGAACTTCCTTGCGGTAGACGGTCAAAGCACCGAGCAGCACTTTGTCTTTACGAAGCGCTACAACAAGGGCGCTCCGCGCGCCGCCCAGGTCTACCACCGCTCGACGAAGTGGATTACCAAGCCGATACGCATCCTCGTCCATCTGATTGCTGTGAATAAGCTCCTCGCCCTCAACAAGTCGCCAGTGTGCGTCTCCTGGCCGGGGCTGGTCCATTCCTCTCTGGAAATAAGCAGCAAGAGCGTCCGGCACGCCTCGCTGCGCAGCGCGTTCAAAGCGCACTCCGTCGTAGGTAGTCACGAATCCGAACGCGGCCTCACAAAGATGCAGAGCCTTGTCGAGGATTGTGGCGAATACTGGCTCTATATCGCCCGGCGAGGAGCTGATGATGCGCAGTACGTCGGCAGTCGCAGTTTGCTGCTCTAAGGATTCCCGCAGCTCATTGAGCAGCCGCGCGTTCTCGATGGCGATGACCGCCTGGGCGGCGAAGTTCTCAACCAGTTCGATTTGCTTTTCGGTGAAGGGACGCACTTCCGTGCGGTAAATGACCATAGCACCGATTAACTGATCTTCTTTGAGCATCGGCACAAGAACTTCGGTCCGCGCTCCGGCGCCATCGACGAGCGCGACCATAGGCGGGTAGCCCTCAAGGTAGCCCCGATCAAGTCTGAGATCGGCGATGTGAAGGATTTTTTTCGTTTCAATCGATCGCGCGAGCGTGCTGTGCGGATACTCTTTCACAGGCTCGACGAATGGGTGACGCTCATACCATTCGGTATACGTGGAAGGCGGGCTATGGATTGCAACTGTCCGAAAGCCATTGCCCTCGCGAAGGAACATATTCCCGAAATTGGCCTCGCACAGCCGGGTCGCATTCTCCAGCATCGCCCGAAACACCGGAGCTAATTCACCGGGTGACGCGCTGATGACACGCAACACATCCGCCGTGGCCGTCTGCTGTTCCAGCGATTGCCGCAACTCGTTGAGCAGCCGCGCGTTCTCGATGGCGATGACGGCCTGCGCGGCGAAGTTCTGTAGCAGTTCGATCTGTTTGTCGGTAAAGGGGCGAACTTCCTGACGGTAGATCACGATTGCCACGATCAGCGTGTCGTCCCTGAGCATCGGGATGATGACCTGAGTTCGAGCACCGCCGTGCTCTGCAAAAAAGCCGGGAACAGGTTCAGCGGCCTTGTCGGCACTGTGGCTCACCTGTTTTGTCCGCATGACACGGTCCATTGCGGTGCCCGGTGTTGGCTGAAACGGTCCACGCCGCGTTTGCGCCTCAAGTAATGCCGCAGGTGTATTGAATTGCGCCATCGGGTAAAAGTTTTCACCGTCGAAGCGGAATAAGGTTCCGAAACTGGCATTACAGATGCGGGTCGCGTCCTCCAGGATTGTTCGAAATACCAATTCCAGATCGCCGGGCGAACTTGAAATGAGGCGTAATATCTCGGCGTTCGCAGTTTCCCGCAGCAGCGCCTCGTCGCGCTCGCGGGTAAGTCGGGCGACGACCGTTTCCTGACCGGCAACGGAAGCGCCGCGATTGCGCGCCGCATTTGACGCATTGCCGGGCTTTAGCGTTGCCGCCTTACGGCGTCGCGGCTTGACCGATCGAGCACCTGTTCTGGACCGCCGTTTCATCGTCGCCCTGAATGTATCGCCGGGACTGTAGCGGGTCGGGCTAGCGCAGAGGAAGTGGCTTGCGTCACCTGCCGAACAGCCGCGCCGGCGTATCCACCAGAACGCGGCGGCGCATTTGTTCGTCCGGCGTCCAATCGTGAAAAAGATCGAGCAAATGGCCGTCGTCCGGCATGACCTCCGCCGGGATCGAGGGATGCGGCCAGTCGGTGCCCCACATCAGCCGCTCCGGATTGGCGGCAACGAGCGCATCATGCAGCGGCTTTGCATCGGGATAATCGGGAAATTGCGTGGACAACCGATAGATCGCAGAGAGCTTCACGTAAGCATGGCCGTCGCCGACGAGCTTGAGCAGCGCCTGAAAATTCGGATCGGTAACCCCCTGCACGGCCGGCACCATTCCGAGATGATCGACGATCACGGTTAAGTCCCGCGCGATCTCCCGCAGCGCGGGAGCGGTCGGCGCCAGCATGCGGTGATCGCAGAAGAATTGCACCACCCAGCCGAGCTCGGCCATGGTCTTGCGAAATACCGCGAACACATCGAGGCCAACGCCGCGGATGTAATTCGGCCGCTGCGGAAACAGATGAAAGCGTAAACCCCGCATGCCGCGCACATCCCATTCACGCAACACTTCGGGCTTGATGCGCGTGTCGGTGATGGCGACGCCGCGCAGCCGCGCCGGAAAGCGTGTCAGCGCATCAAGTACAACGCGATTGTCATAGACATGCGCGTTGCCTTGCACGACGAGGCCGTTGCTAAAGCCGAGATGATCAAGGAGTGCGATGAAGCGCTCGACCGGCGCGTCGGGCGGCGTGTAGCCGCGCCCCGGCTGATACGGAAATTTGTCCGATGGCCCGAAAATATGCGCGTGCGTATCCCAGGCGCCGGGCGGCGGTTTTATGCGCGGCCGGCACGGGTGCGGCACCGGCCCGGCAATGCGCGGGGGGTCGTTGGTGAGAGTCATCAGAGTGGCTTTCTTGTTCCCTCCCCCCCTTGTGGGGGAGGGTTGGGAGGGGGGTAGTTCGGTGGCGCGCAAGCGACAACGTCGCCGATCGAGCCCGATCACCCCCACCCCTACCCCTCCCCACAAGGGGGAGGGGAACAGATCTCTGCAACGCCTGCACTACCCCAGCTTAATATTCGCTTCCTTCACCACGCGGCTCCACTGCGCCATCTGGTCTTCGACATAGGCGCGGAATTCTTCCGGTGAATTCTGCCGCGATTCGATGTTGAGCTCGGCGAAACGCGCCGTCACTTGCGGCGACACGATCGCGGCATTGAATGCGGCATTGAGTTTTTTCACGATCGCAGCGGGCGTGCCGTGCGGGACGAACACGCCGTTCCAGTCATAGCCTTCGAAGCCCGGCAGCGTGTCCGACATCGGCGGGATGTCCGGCAAACTCGCAAGCCGGCCCTTGCCGGTATGCGCGACGGCTTTGACCTTGTCGCCCTTGATCAAGCCGACCGCCGACGAACCATTGGCAAAGAAAAACTTCACCTGTCCGGCCATGACATCGGTCAGCGCCAAGCCGCCGCCGCGATAGGGCACGTGGTTGATGGCGATCCCGGTGCGCTGCCGGAACAGTTCGAGCAAAAGATGCTGCAGCGTGCCGTTGCCGGACGAAGCCATGTCGATGCCGCCGGGCGTGGCTTTGGCGAGCGCGATGACGTCGGCAACCGTGTTCGCCGGCACGGTGGGGGTGACGACGAGAATGTTCGGCACCAGCGCGACCAAAAACACCGGATCGAAATCCTTGCGGTAGTCGAACGGCAGATTGGCATAGAGCGAGCCGTTGACCGAGAACGCGGTGGCGTCGTGCAAGATCGTGTAGCCGTCGGGCGCGGCCTTCGCGACCGCTTCCTCCCCGATCGTGCCGCCGGCGCCGCCGCGATTCTCAATGGCGAATTGCTGGCCGAGATCCTCGCTGAGCCGGGCATAGACGATGCGCGCGGTCGTATCGGCGCCACCCGCGGGCGGATAAGGCACCATGACGCGCACCGGACGCGTCGGCCAATCCGCTTGCGCGTGCGCCGCGCGCGGGCGCATGAGCGCGGCGGCGGGGAGTAGCGAGAGAAATTTTCTGCGCGGTAGGCGAAATGTGTTCCCTCCCCCCTTGTGGGGGAGGGTTGGGAGGGGGGTAGTTAGGTGGCGCGCAAGCGATGACGTCGCCGATCGAGCCCGATCACCCCCACCCCTAACCCCTCCCCACAAGGGGGAGGGGAACACCCGTCGTGCGCTCATTCAATCACCGCAAATGATTTGGCCGGAAAGCTAGCACCGTTCTTAGCCGGAACAATGACACGCGCAGTCAGTAATCGGGTGGTTTAGGCGCGTCGAAGCCACGACATTGCGCACAAAGGAGCCTTTTTTGGAGTGCGCCATGTTGAACCGTAATGCTGCGGCCGCAGCGCCGCAAATTTTCAGCGCCCGGCTGCGCGCGTATCGATCGCCGTCGATCGTAGAATTCCTTCGCATCGGATTTTACGCATTCACTGCTTGGCGGCGCCGCCGGCGCGAGCGCAAGGAGCTCAATGACTTTCTGGCCAGCGATCATCGTATTGCGGCGGATATCGGATATCGCCATCGGCAGCAGTGAAGCGCGCTTTTTCCCGGACGCGGTGCGGCGCGCAAAAGCGCGTCTACGCGCGTAAACGCGCTATTGCTGTTGCACCGCCCGCCGTCGCCAAGGCTATGGCGGGCTCAACCCAGTGCCCGCCGAAGCTTCAGCGAAGGCGTGCAGATCCGGGATCGTTCCACACTCAGAGCGCGTTAAGATCCCGGGTCAGCAGCGCATCATTTCATGCTGCGCTGCGGCCGGGACACGTGATGCCGCTAAAACAGCGTCGGCTGGTCGTCCGATTTCTTGCTTTTCTCCGGCTTCGCCCGTTGCGGCGGCGCCGCTTGTTCGGCGGCAGCTTGCGCCGACAGCGGCGCGATCAGCGCCTCGGAATCGTTGGCCACGCGATTGACCGCCGGAGAAATCGGATAGACCTCAAGCAGCGCATCGTCCGCCGGCTTGATCAGCGACGCCGCCTCCTCGGCCGGTACGGCATCGTAATCGAGCCAGCGATCGAAATCCGCAAGTGCGATGAATGCCGGCATTCGCGGATGAATCGCCGACAGCGTATGATTGGCGTCGGTCGTGACGATGGCGGCGGTGTCGAGCTCTTCGCCGTTGGGGCCGCTCCAGGTCTCCCATAGCCCCGCGAAAGCAAGTGGCGGCGCCGTGCCGTTCTCGGCGTATCTGGCGCGCACGAAATAAGGCTGCTTCGGTCCGCTCGCTGCGCCCGCCTGCCATTCATAAAAGCCGTCGGTGGGAATGAGACAACGCCGCCGCCGCATGGCGTTGCGGAAGGCCGGCTTGTCGAGGACGGATTCGCCGCGGGCATTGATGAGGAGCGGAAACGTTTTCGGGTCCTCGACCCAGGACGGCAACAGGCCCCAGCGCATCAGCGCGAATGACCGCTTGCCGTCGACGAGCCGAACGATCGGGATCGGCTGGGTCGGGGCGATGTTGTAGCGCGCCGGAAAATTCGGCTGCTCGCCATAGCGGAACAGCGCCCGGATTGCCTCCGGCGTGGAAAAAATGACGTAACGTCCGCACATGGTTTATGCCGCCGGTTTAAGCCGCTGGCCACTTTTCGGGATCATGCTCCGGTCGCCCTGATATAAGACGGATCGGGCAACAGTTTAATGAGCAACACCGATAACGCGCGGACTTATCCCACGCGGCCATATCTGGCGGTGAGCGCGGCGATATTCCGCGACGGCCGAGTGCTGATCGTACGGCGGGCGCGTCCGCCGGCGCACGGGCTCTATACGCTGCCGGGCGGCGGCGTCGAACTCGGCGAGACCCTGGAAGAGGCGATCATCCGCGAAGTCCGCGAGGAGACCGGGCTTGCGATCGCACCACTTGCGCTGGTCGGTTTCCGTGAGGCGGTCGCGCGCGACGCCGCCGGACGCGTCGAGCGCCATTTCGTCATTCTTCCCTTTGCGGCGCGCTGGATCGCGGGCGAGGTTGCGCTGAGCGAGGAACTCGCCGAAGCGCATTGGCGCAAGCCCGGCGAGCTTGCCGGCCTGAAAACGGCCGAGGGGCTCGCGGAGATCGTCGCCGCCGCCGCCGAACGCGTGGCGCTCGCGCGCTGATCGCCAAGATCAACGAGGCTTGCAAGAGACTTGCAAAGAGACTTGCAATGAGACTTGCATGAGACTTGCCGTGCGCTTCGTCTACATTATGTTGGCCACCATGCCCGTCTTTCGCATCGCCCCAGCCGTTGCGCTCACGCTGTGCCTCGCCGCCGCGCCGGCGCAGGCGCAATTCTGGGGCAATAACTGGGGTAACAGCTGGGGCGGCGGCTGGGGTTCGCCATACCGGCAGGCCCCGCGGCCGTCGGCGCCTTCGACGCCCAAGCTGCCGCCGCAGGGATCGGCACCGCCTGGTCCGGCCGTGGAAGACATGCCGGCGCCCTACGATCGCGATCTGCAGCGGTTGTCGGAAATTCTCGGCGCGCTGCATTTCCTGCGCGGCATTTGCAACGGCAACGAAGGCCAGAAATGGCGCACCGAGGCACAAGCGCTGATCGACGCCGAAGCGCCGAGCGGAACCCGCCGCGAGCAGATGGTCGCGGGTTTCAATCGCGGCTATCGCGGCTTTCAGCAGACCTACCGCAGCTGCACGCCCGCCGCCGACATTGTCATCCATCGCTATCTGGAAGAAGGCGCCAAGATCGCCCGCGACATCACCGCTCGCTACGCGAATTAGCTTACGTCAGCTAACAAGCTGGCGTTCCCCGGACGCGGTGCAGGGCGCAAAAGCGCGTCTACGCGCGTGAACGCGCTATTGCTGGTGCACCGCAGATCCGGGGTCTTCGCGAGTTCAGCACTGAGACCGTGACGATCCCGGGTCTGCAGCGCACCACTGCGTGCTGCGCTGCGCCCGGGAAACACTCCAATTGTGCGCAACGGCAATAAGCGCCATTTAACCGCATTTCTCGCATTAACCCTGCCCGAGATTCGGCCCCAAAGGCCTGTCGCGGCCTGCTAACGTGATCTTCCTGGTTCTGAGGGGAACGCCGGAAGCCGACGCACGGGGATGATGACACCGACGCAGAATGTTACGCCTCGCGGCGCCTTGGCCGAGAGCGACCAGAAACGCTTGGCGCTTGGCTATTTTCAGGACGCGTGGGCCGAGGCGATCCATGACGGCATCGACGGCGATTGCCTGGCCCAGACCGCACTGTTTCTCGCCTTCGCCGAACTGATCGCGACCTATGGCGAGGAACCCGCCGCCCACTATGCCGACAATCTCGGGCAGCGCATCCGCAACGGCGAATTCTCCGTCAAGCTGTCGCGCCAGTAAGCCATCTTATTTGCGTCCTCCCCCGTTTTAGCTGGCGTTCTTAAAGGTGCGGCGGCGAAGCCGCCTGTTGCCCCTTCCCCACTGCCGTGGGGGAGGATTGTTTGCCTTGCGATCACAGGGCCGCATCCTTACTCATAACGCTATGAAAGCCGCCCTCCTCCCCGACCGCGGGGTTATCAAAGTTATCGGCGATGATGCCCGCAAATTCCTGCATGGGCTCGTCACCGCCGATATTCTCGATCTCACGCCAGGCACGGCGCGATTCTGCGCGCTCCTCACCCCGCAAGGAAAGATCATTGCCGATTTCTTCGTGACCGAAGCGCCGCAAGCCGAGGGCGGCGGGTTCTTTCTCGACATTCCGCGCGCCCTTGCGGCAACGCTGGTCGAAAAGCTCAATCTGTACAAGCTGCGCGCCAAAGTCCTGATCGAGGATCTCACCGAAATCCTCGGCGTGCTTGCGGTTTGGGACGGCGACGGCACGAGCAAACAAGCCACGACCAAACAAGGCTTGAGCTACGCCGATCCGCGACTGCCGGTGCTTGGATTTCGCGTGATGATTGCGCCGCATCGCGCCGCCGAGGCGGGAAGCGAACTTGGCGCCGCGCTTGTGGGCGCGGAGGACTATGAGGCGCACCGCATCGCGCTCGGCGTGCCGCGCGGCGGGATCGATTTCGCCTATGGCGACGCTTTTCCCCATGAAGCCGATATGGATCAGCTCGGCGGGATCGATTTCGCCAAAGGCTGCTATGTCGGCCAGGAAGTGGTGTCACGCATCGAGCATCGCGGCATCGCGCGCACGCGCGCGGTGGCGCTCCGCTATGACGGCGCCACGCCGGAAAGCGGCGCCCCGATTACCGCCGGCGAGCGCCAGGTCGGCACCATGGGCTCGGCCGCCCGCGGCCGCGGCATTGCGCTCATTCGCCTCGATCGCATAGCGGAGGCCGAACAGACCGCGCTTGCCGCTGGCGGCATACCCATTCACCTCATCAAGCCGGACTGGGCGCGCTTTTCGTTCCCCGGCGGGATCAAGGCCGCCGAATGAAAGATCAGGCTCTCGACAATCTGTTGCGCTGTCCGTGGCCGAAGCAGGACCCGCTCTATATCGCCTATCACGACAACGAATGGGGCGTGCCGGATTTCGACGATCGCGCGCTTTACGAAAAACTCGTGCTCGATGGTTTCCAGGCCGGCTTGTCGTGGATCACCATTCTGCGCAAGCGCGAGAATTTCCGCCGCGCCTTCGACGGCTTTGATCCGGAAAAGATCGCGCGCTACCGGAGCGCGAAAGTCGAACGGCTGATGGGCGACGCCGGCATCGTACGCAATCGCGCCAAGATCGAAGGTACGGTGCTCTCGGCGCGCGCCTGGCTCGAGGTGATGGAGAAGGGGCCGGGATTTTCAAAGCTGCTGTGGGACTTCGTCGACGGCCGGCCGAAGGTCAATCGCTTTCGCAGCATTCGTCAGGTGCCGGCCGAAACCGCGGTGTCGCGCGCGATGTCGAAGGAACTGGCGCAACGCGGTTTCAAGTTTTGCGGGCCGACCATCGTCTATGCCTTCATGCAGGCGGTCGGCATGGTCAACGATCATCTTGTCAGCTGCTATCGCCATCAGGCAGTACAAAACTTGGCGGTGTAGGCGCTCGGCGGCTAGTTCGCGCGCCCCAAGATATTAAAGAGCGACGTGACCAAACAGACGAAAGACGCGAAGCCAAGAGTCGCTGCTCGCGTCGGTGCCGTCGGCGCGCAGCGCGCCTGGCAGCGCATGCTCTCGGGGCGGCGATTAGACCTGCTCGATCCCTCACCGCTCGACATCGAAATCGAGGATATCGCGCACGGGCTCGCTCGCGTGGCGCGCTGGAATGGCCAGACCAGCGGCGCGCATATCTACTCGGTGGCGCAGCATTGCCTGTTCGTCGAAGCGCTGGCGCGAGCCCGATCGCCGCGGCTCGACAACCGCTGCCGGCTCGCGATCCTTCTCCACGACGCGCCCGAATACGTCATCGGCGACATGATCTCGCCGTTCAAGGCGGTGATCGGCGACGCTTACAAGGCAATCGAGCGGCGGCTCCTAACCGCGATTCACCTGCGCTTTGGGCTCCCCGCCACTACGCCGCCGCCGATCGAGGCGTTGATCAAGGCCGCCGACCGGCAAGCCGCGTTTCTCGAAGCCACCCGGCTGGCCGGCTTCGACCCCGTCGAAGCCCGGCGGTTCTTCGGTCGGCCGCCAAAATTCTCCGCAGGCATGGAGCGCGATTATCTCAAGCCGTGGCCCGCCGAGACCGCGCAAGCGCGCTATCTCGAACGATTCAACCGGCTCGCCCGGCAATAAGACTTCAGAACGGCCTATCGCCGACAATCGTGCAGCGGCGCATCACGCGCTTGTGGCGGGCCTCGTCGAAGCCGGTGGCACGATGCAGCGTGCAGCGATTGTCCCACACCATGCATTCGCGTGGGCTCCAACTATGCGTATAAACACGGGCCGCTGGCGTGATCATCAGGTTGAGTTCCTCGATCAGCGCACGGCCTTCTTCGTAATCCATGCCTACAATCCACTCGGCGTGATCGCCGAGGAATATCGCTTTACGTCCAGTGTCGGGATGTGTGCGCACGATTGGATGGGCGATTGGCGGCACCTTGACCTTCTGCTCTGCCGTCAGCGGGGCCTCGCCGTGCCGCCGCGTGCGCGAAAAGTCGAAATTGTGGACGGCGCGCCGTCCCTCAATTCTGGCCTTGATGGCGGCGGGCAGCAAATCATACGCCGAATACATATCCGCAAACTCAGTTTCACCACCCACCTCCGGCACAATTTCCGAATACATCATCGTTGCCTGCCCGGTGCGCTCGCGCCAGGAGCCGTCGGTATGCCAATACAGTGTGCCCTTGTCCGGGTGCTTGCCGCTTGGATTGCCGTCCTTGTCGAGGTTGGACAGCATGTAGATTTCCGGGTGGTCTTTATAGCCGTAATGCTGGCTGAGCACGTGAATCTGCACCTCGCCGAAACTGCGCGCGAAGGCCACCTGCGTCGCTGGCGGCAGGTCGACATCCCGAAATAAAATCAGTTGGTAGTCGAGAAAAGCTTCATAGACTTTGGCGAAAATGACCGGCGACACGGCCGCCGCCAACGAAATGCCGGTAATTTCACAACCGAGAACGGGATGCAGCGGTTTGACTTGGAACGGCCAATCACGCGCTGGATGCGGAGATTTCAGCTGGGTTTGCGTCATGGAAACCCTCCCGAGCGGCGGCGATTATGCCAGGAGCGGTGCAGGCTTCCTAGTCAGCCTCTTGTCTGCTGGACATTCGGGTCGCCATAAAACCGGCGCGTTGCGTGGTACGACCAGCATCTCGGTTGGTGGTGGTAACCAGCATCTCGGTTGGCGGTGGTAATATGTGTTACACATAGACAAAGCTCGAAACAAACCAGATCAGGGAGGGTGGGATGCCAGCAGTACGCAATGCGATATGCCGGATTACGCTTGGGATCCTCACCACGGCTTGGATCAGCACCGCAATGGCGCAAGAGGTAAAGCATTATCGCTTTGCTTATGACCAGCCAAAAACCACCGGATACGGCATCGCCGGCGATCTTTTCGCTAACAAGCTCAAGGAATTGAGTGGCGGGTCGATATTGATCGACCAATATCCCGGCGCCCAGCTCGGCCAGGAGCCGCAAGTTCTTCAGCTGGTGAAAGCAGGCGATGTCGAGTTCTGCATCAGTTCGTCAGCAAACGCGGCTACGCTTTCACCGCAAGCCGGTGTTATGTCGCTTCACTACTTGTTTCGGTCGGAAGATCACCTCGTGAAAGCGCTGTCCGATCCAAACGTGACCGGGGCCGTCAGGTCCATGATCGAGGATACGGTCCAAGGCGCCCATGTGATTGGCGTGCTCACGCTTGGCTTGCGTAGCATGTACAGCAAAACACCGATTAATAAAGTTGAGGACATGAAGGGCCTCAAGGTCCGCGTTCAGGCGACAGCGACCGAAGACCTGATGTTTCCCGTTTATGGCGCCCAAACCGTCCACATGCCGTTTGGCAGCGTATACACTTCTCTGCAGACCGGCGTAGTTGACGTCGCCGAGAACGGAGTGAACGTCTATCTCGCCAATAAACACTACGAAGTCGCGCCGGTTCTCTCCATGACCGAGCATGAAGCGAACAACAATCTTATCTGGATCAGCGACAAACTCTGGAAAAGCCTGTCGGATGAGCAAAAGAGATGGGTGCAGGCGGCCGCCGATGACGTCAACATGAAGGAGCCGACCATGGCGTTGGACCTGGAGCACCAGTCGGCTGATAAACTTAAAGCCATTGGCGTCTCGGTCGTTGATAAAGTCGATAAATCCGGATTTCAGAAGCTTGCCGATCCTTACCTTGACAAGCTGGCTGGCGAACTCGGACCGCATGCCTCGAAGATTAAGGATTTGATCGTAGGCGTGAAGTGAAGGAGCGAAGTCAACTAGCTTTCGCTCGGATTGCAGGCTCCGATTGCAATGGCCATCGCGGACAGACTCGTCTCTCGACGACAGTCTCACTTGAAGTGGCGGGCGTTCGATATTCTTGAGTTGGCCTTGATGGGCCTGTGCGGGATCTTGTTATTCGCTTTTTGCAGCACGGTTATTTTCGACATAATTACACGCACGATCGGTCACCCCTGGCTTTGGCTGCAGGAGGTGACTTCGACATTCTTTATTTATGCGATTTTCTTTGGCGCTGCCGTGGCCACGCGCCGCAATGATCATCTCTATCTGACTGCGATCGCTGAAGGCCTGCGAGGAAAATTCCGGACCGCAGTTGAAATCCTCACCAGGCTCGTTGTATTGGGCGTAGCAGTGAGCTTCATCGTTTTTGGTTATTTCAATTTCCTGCGCGGCTTTTCCAGCTTCCGCATGCCGTCGTTGACGCCAATTGCTTCGCTGTACGCGGCGATTCCAATATGCGGCGTTTTGGTCGCGTCGTTTGCCATCGAGCAGATCGTCAACGGCTTACGAAACGGTTTCGAACATGCCGAGCCGCTCGAAGAACCAAAGCATGTCGACGCGATCGAAACGATAGTCACCAAAGTAGAGCGCCCATGAATGCCGGTTACATACTCGGATTGATGAGCTTTCTTTTTTTGTTTTTTGGCTATGTCGGTGTACCAGTCCCGTTCGCGTTGATGGCAGGCGTTCTCATCGGCGCTTCGTTCACCGAAGTCTCCCACGTCGCCATCATCCAAAAAATGTTCGATGGGATGGACTCGGAAGCATTGCTTGCGATTCCATTTTTTCTACTGGTCGGAGAGCTGATGAGCTCGGCCAATGTGGTCGTTCGGGTGGTGAATTTGTCGCTCGCGCTGGTCGGCCATATTCGCGGCGGTCTGTCACAAGTGGTTACTGTGTTCAGCATGTTTTTTTCTGAAATGTCGGGCTCCACCACCGCTGATGTCGCGGTCATCAGTCGCGCACTTGGCCGCCCGATGAAGAAGGAAGGTTATAATCCTGCTTTTATTGCCGCGATCATCGCATCGGCCTCAACCATTGCTGCGCTCGTACCACCCAGCATCACCGCGGTGGTCTATGGCGCAATCGGCAATGTCTCGATCGCCGGTCTTTTTATGGCCGGTTTTGTGCCCGGCCTGATGATTGGTATCGGCCTGATGATCTACTGCTATTTCTTCGGCCCGACCGGCATGCGACGCAAGCGTGCTTCATTTCGCGACCTTGCAGAAGCTTTCAAAGACGCATCGCTTCCCCTGATGATCCCGGTCATTCTCTTGGGCGGCATCCTCACCGGCTGGTTCACCCCGACCGAGGCGGGAGTGGTCGCTGTCGCTTATATCCTTATTGTTGTGATTCCGGCGCTCAACCGCGGTCATATCAAGTTTCTTGCTTATGATTTCTGCCTTGCAGGCCTGATTTTTTCTTTGCCTCTGATTACGATCGGTGCGGCCAATGCGTTTGGTTGGCTTTTTGCCTATTTGCGCGGTGCAATTGTTATTGCTGAATGGATCACCAGTATCGCCGGCCACGATCCGCATTTGATCATGTTGTTAATGGTCGCACTCTTTACCGTCATAGGCGATTTCATCGAGCCCGTGCCGACCATCATAATTTTCATGCCTTTGGTGAATGCACTGACCGACGCAGGCAACGTCAATCCAGTCCATATGGGCGTGGTGCTGATCACGACGCTCGCGTTTGGCCTGATCACGCCGCCTTACGGCCTAGTTCTTTTGATGGCATCAAAATTCGTCGATGTCCGCTTCTCTCAGGCGTTGCGGGCGGCATGTCCGATCTACGTCGTATTCTTTGCCACGATCGCATTCACGATTTATTTCCCGTCAGTGGTGCTCTGGCTGCCGAAACACGTGCTGCCCGCTTCGGTCGGTTGCTTCCGCAGTCCGGCCGGTGTCGGCTATATCTGTCCACCGTAGTTACGATTTCGATCTAAATGGGTCTTATTCCCACTGCCCATCTGGTGCGCTGCGCGAACACGTCATAGTTGCGGCAAGCGCGAATCCTATATGAATGGGGCACCCCAATCCCCATATAAAAGGCAACGGCTTTCCGACGATGATTCACGTTTGCTCCCTGGCCCGGCTTGAAGAAACGGTGGAACAGACCGGTGCGCGGCACGTCGTGTCGCTGATCGGCGATGAAGCGCGCGTCGCGCGGCCGTCCTGTATCGTGCCGAAAAATCACCTCTGGCTGCGCCTGCACGACATTTCCGCCCCGCTCGACGGCTATATCGTGCCGGCGGAGGAACACGTCACCGATCTCCTTAATTTCGTGCGCGAATGGGATCGCCGGGCACCGCTGGTCGTGCACTGCTACATGGGCATCAGCCGCTCGACGGCGAGCGCCTATGCGACCGTGTGTGCGCTCAACCCGCGGCGTGACGAAGCGAGCATCGCGCAGGCGCTGCGCCGCGCATCGCCGACCGCGACGCCGAATGCCCGCATCGTCTCGCTCGCCGATCGGCTGCTCGACCGCGACGGCCGCATGATTGCGGCCATTGAAGAAATCGGACGCGGTGATTTGACCGCCGAAGCGGCGCCGTTCCGGCTCGATTTGGAGTGAGGAATAACTTGGAGTGAGGAACAAAAGTCGCGCCGAGCTGAGGAAAGGCAACTTGCGTGTTTTTCTCCCCAACAGCGGCGATTGCAGTGTAGTTAGTGCTGTTGGTGGCAATATTCCGGCGAGACCAACTCATAATTGTCCGACTGATAGCGGACATAGCAACTGTCGCGCCACCAATAATAACGGTACACCGCACTTGGATTGCCGCTTTGGTACGTGCGAACGGTCGCCTTGAGCTCACCCTCAGCAGCAATGGTTGCACCGGCCGCTCCACCGATCAGTGCACCAGCGGGCGCAGCGACAGTTGATTGTTGACCCGCGGATTGTTCGGCCATCGAGGATAGAGGCGAGCTGGCAAAAAGCGATACTAACGCCGCGAAAAGTATCGCGCGCGTGGCTTTCGGCGTGGCTGATAGCTTCCACATGGGCATTTTTTGATGCCCTGCAAAACTACGAAAAGAGTAGGCGTTTTCAGAATGGGTTGGAAGCGCCAGATTTCCAGCACCGGCAACGTCCCGAATTTGTATGTCGCGACAGGAACCTAGCCAATCGGAGAGTAAGGCCGCCACGAAATCCGCCGCCCGCCTCCCTTCCGCTTAATCCCCGATAGCGGACTGAGACATTGCGGCAGGTCGGTTCGGAACAAAAAGTATTAAGTGGTTTTTAGCTTGATCGGCGCACAATCCCGGGGTGAGCAAGCAGCTTCGGGCATAGTCAAATGCAGTGCGCAAATCTGACCGACGATGAATTGTGGCGTGCGATTTCTCGAAATACAGAGGCGATGTCGGACCTTGTCCATCAAATGCTTGAATTCAAGACTGGGGCCAATGCCGTCGGCGCGCGAACAAGGCGCGTGTCGAATGCGCAGACGATCAACGCGTTGGAGCGACAATATCGGATTTATACGGCCGAGCTTCGCCGCCGCTATCCATAACGCAAAGCGGTTTGTTCAAGAAGTCGCAGCGCCGCAACCGCGCGTCCGATCTGCCCTAACGCCCGCTGCTAAGCGAAATGTCTTTTTCGACCTGCCTTCGCCCGCCGAAGCCTCGAATGAAAGGACTCGCGACTGGCTAGGCTTCGCGCAGGCGGGAAACCGGTCTCTACCGCCCGATCAGGGTGCAGGCCTAGGGTCATTCCGGATCATGCTTTATTGCGGCAGCGACGGGCGCAGCGCCGGCCGCATATTGGCCATCGGAGTCGTCGTCTCCGTCGTCGACTGCTCAGCGCTGCTGCTGATCAAGTGGCTACGCGGATTACGCTGATAGAAATCGCAGTAAGCAAAACCCAAGCCGGCAAGCGAGCCGCGGAAACTGCGGTAATCGATCCTCTCGACCCGGAAGCACGGCGTGAACGGCAGGCCCGCCAGATGCGCGCACATCGACCCACCGTCGACCCGGATCGTACCGGCCGGCAGCGCCGCAAAGCGGGTCTGACCCTGACCGCGAATTTTGATGGTGCCGACCACGGAGCCGTCCGAATAGATCCGTCCCATTCCGGACGTGCCCTCGAAACAGGTATAGGCGAACAGCTTGCCGACGACGAAGGCGCGCGCCTGCTCCGGTCCGAGCTCCTCGGCGATGCCCTGCCCCAAACCCAACAAGCCGGCCGTCAAAACGGACGCACAAACAAGCGACCAGCGCGCTGACATCGGCCACTCCACCCCAACGGCTAGTGTCCCGATTCCGAAGTTCGTCAGCATTTGCGGCACACTCGTACGAACTTCGGAATCGATAAGGACACTAGCAAGTGTCTGCCTGTAGTGCCGCTTTTGAACCCGAAGTTCGCATCGGAGGCCCGGCAAGCGTGTGCGAACTTCGGGTTCGCGGCACTAGTACACTGTTAACAACATTTCTTAACCGTCTCCTTACCATAGCAGAGCCCCGCATCATGGCCGAAATTTGCAATCGACCCAGACCGTTTACCCGATTTTTACCACAATACGCCCCCGCACCTTGCCTTCGACGATGCGCCGGCCCGCGGCAATAACGTCATCAAGCCCGATTTCGTTCGCCATGGCCGCGATCTTGTCGCGGTCGAGATCGGCCTCGAGCCGGCGCCACGCCGCTTCTCTATGCGGCAGCGGACACATCACGGAATCGATGCCGATGAGCGAAACCCCGCGCAGAATGAATGGCGCGACGGTAGTCGGCAGATCCATGCCGCCGGCAAGCCCGCAGGCCGCGACCGCCCCGCCGTAGCGGGTCATCGACAGCACATTGGCAAGCGTGGTCGAGCCGACAGCATCGATCCCGCCCGCCCAGCGCTCCTTGGCGAGCGGCCGTGCCGGCCCGGTCAGCTCGTTGCGGTTGATGATTTCGCTGGCGCCAAGGTCTTTCAGATACGCCGCTTCTTCCGTCCGTCCCGTCGAAGCGGCGACGGCGTAACCGAGCTTGGCGAGAAGCGCGACCGCAACTGAGCCGACGCCGCCGGCGGCGCCGGTCACGATCACCGGCCCGCGCGACGAATCGATGCCGGCGCGCTCGAGCGCCATCACCGCAAGCATCGCGGTATAGCCGGCGGTGCCGATCGCCATGGCGTCGCGCGCGCTGATGCCGGCCGGGCGCCGGATGAGCCAGTCGCCTTTGACGCGCGCCTTCTCGGCATAGGCGCCGAGATGCGTTTCGCCGAGCCCCCAGCCGTTGAGGACGACCTGGTCGCCCGGTTTCCATTTCGGATGTGTGGAGGATTCCACCGTGCCGGCGAAATCAACCCCGGCGATCATCGGAAAGCGCCGCACCACCGGCGCCTTTCCGGTGATGGCGAGACCGTCCTTGTAATTCACCGTCGACCATTCGACGCGGACCGTGACGTCGCCGTCCATCAGATCTTTTTCGTCGAAGTCGGTGAGCCCTACGGTCTGGCCGGTGTCGGCTTTGTCGATGACGATCGCTTTGAAAGTCGCCATGCAATGATCTTACGCGCGGGCGCGCGTAGAAAACAACTCGGCAAAATCAGACCGGATCGAGGGCCGGCGTGTTCAGGCCGGTACCGCGGCGACGCGCGCGACCGGCTTCTCCACAATCGGCATATTGATCAGCGCCGAGAGCACGCCAAACAGGATCGCCAGCCACCACACCATATTATAAGAGCCGGTGCGGTCGAACACGAGGCCGCCGAGCCAGACGCCGAGGAAGCCGCCGACCTGATGGCTGAAAAAGGCGAAACCGGCGAGCGTCGCCAGCCAGCGCGTCCCAAACATCAAGGCAATGATGCCGTTGGTCGGCGGCACGGTGGAGAGCCACATCAGGCCCATGGTGGCGCCGAAGATCAGACAAGTGACCGGCGTAACCGGAAACGCAATAAACACCAGGATCGCGGCGGCGCGAATGAAATAGATGATCGACAGCAGATAGCGCTTCGGCATGCGGTCGCCGAGCCAGCCGGCGGTCACCGAACCGACGATGTTGAACAGGCCGATGGTGGCGATGGTCCAGCCGCCGACCTGCGCCGACAATCCGCGGTCGACGAGATAGGACGGCAAGTGCACGGTGATGAATTGCAGCTGGAAGCCGCAGGTGAAGAAGCCGAGCACCAAGAGCACATAGGAGCGGTGGACGAAGGCTTCGCCCAAGGCCTGCCGCAGCGACTGCGATTCTCCGGCAGGCGCGGCGTCTGGCGGCGTCGCCAGCGCCAGCGACAGCGGCAGCACCGCAAGCATGCTGACCGCGAAGATCACGAGCGTCTGCTGCCAGCCGAACGTATCCATCAGCGCGACTGCGACCGGTGAATAGAGAAATTGCCCAAACGAACCCGCCGCGGTGCCGAAACCGAAAGCGCGCGACCGCCATTGCAGCGGTACGATCTTGCCGAGTGCGGCGAGCACCACCGGGAACGAACAGCCAGCCAGGCCGAAACCGATGAGCACGCCGGCCGAGAGATCGAGCATCGGCGCGCTGGTCGCGTGGGCCATGAGCACGAGGCCGAGCGCGTATAGGATCGCGCCGCCGCACAGCACCTTCACGCTGCCGAAGCGGTCGGCGATGATGCCGCCGAGCGGTTGGCCGACGCCCCATAACAGGTTCTGCAGAGCCAGCGCGAACGCGAACACGTCGCGGCCCCAATGATTGGCATTGGAGAGCGGGGTCAAGAAAAAGCCCAGCGTCGACCGCGGTCCGAAGGCGATGAGCGCAATCAGGCTGCCGAAGCCGATGACCAGCGTCGGCGTGCGCCAGCTGGCTAAAGTCTTGGATGTGTCGCTCATGTCGCCCAACTGAAACCTGAGATTCGGAAACCTAAAATTCGAAAGCCGCGCAGCATAGGGACTCAATCTGGATGGCCAAAATGAAAACTGCCAGATGACGGGTCGCCCAGTGCATGGCTGTTCCGCCCGTGCAGCGGAGCGTAGCGCCGAGCCGGCGCCGCGCGGTTTGCCATAATTGGCGGCAGTGACTATTGATTTCGCGGCAAGGACTAGCCGGTGCCGAACACCAATGTCGCCTGACCCGACGCTTTCCGCATCGCTCTCGCGCGCCGATGCTTTCCTCTCGCCCCTTGAAATCGAAGCGGCGGTTACGCGCGCGCTCGAAGAAGACCTCGGCCGCGCCGGCGACATCACCTCGATCGCGACGATCCCTGAGGGTCTCGACGGCCGCGCCGCAGTCATCGCGCGCGAAGCCGGCGTGATCGCCGGGCTGCCGCTGGTCGCCACCGCGTTCCGGCGGCTCGCGCCGGACATCGCGATCGCGCCGCACGGGCGCGACGGCGCGCCGGTGCAGCGCGGCGCCAACCTGATGACGATTTCCGGCAATGCGCGGGCGATCCTCGGCGCCGAACGGGTCGCGCTCAATTTTCTCGGGCACCTGTCCGGAATCGCCACCGCGACGGCGGCGTTTGTCGCCCGCATCGCGCATACCAGGGCGCGCATCATCTGCACGCGCAAGACCACGCCAGGCCTACGGGCGCTGGAAAAATACGCGGTGCGCTGCGGCGGCGGGTACAATCATCGCTTCGGTCTCGACGACGCGATCCTGATCAAGGACAATCATATCGCGGTCGCCGGCGGCATTCGGCCGGTGCTCGAACGCGCCAAAGGCGCCGCCGGTCATCTCGTCAAGATCGAGATCGAAGTCGACTCGCTTTCTCAGCTCAAAGAGGTGCTCGACATCGGGCTTGCCGATGTCGTGCTGATCGACAATTTCGATCTCGCCGCGATGCGCAAAGCGGTGGAGATGGTCGCGGGGCGGCTTGTGATCGAAGCCTCCGGCGGCATCACGCTCGA
>DASSXN010000205.1:0-9012 GCA_035703785.1 Xanthobacteraceae bacterium | reverse complement strand
CCGGTAACGTTCCTCGCGATCGCGTTTTTCGGGTTTAATCTCTACGCATTCGGCCTGGCGCTGGTGGCGTTCTTTTTCAATTTGATGCTCACAAGCTGGGCCATCGGAATCTTCGTCTCCGGGCTCATCCTGCGTAACGGCATGGGCGCTGAAAATCTCGCCTGGTCGATCACGTTTGTGTTCATGCCGCTGACCTGCGTCTACTACCCGGTCGCGACCTTGCCGATCTGGTTGCAACCGGTCGCCTGGCTGTTGCCGCCCACTTACGTTTTCGAAGGCATGCGCGCGCTGGTGATCGACAAGGTATTCCGACCCGACCTGATGCTCGATGCCCTCGCGCTCAACGCGGTCCTGTTTGCCGCCGGGGTCTTTGGCTTTCTCCAGTTGCTGCGAGGCGCGCGGCGCGTTGGCTCATTGATGCAGAGCGGCGAATAACCACCTTAAGTTCAAGGGCGCAGAGAGATGGCCGCCATATGCGCGCCGAATGGCGTGAAGGCGTTGATTCTAATACAAAATAAACAGGGGAAACTTCGCTTTTAAGTTGACGAGATGACACACGAACGTCACAATGTTGCGCTGCAGCAGGCCGGGGATAGTTCCAGAATGGCTATTGGGGAGTTTGGCGGCGCGCCCGCGGTGCCGGGCGACAGCGGTGTTCTTGTCTCGACCCCGCTCTATTGGTTCTATGAGATGAGCTATGCCGCCCTGAACCCGTCGCGGGCCTGGGCCGATGCCACCCGGCTGTTTTTTAAGAATCCTGGCAATCCCCTCTCCTATACGACTTTCGGGAAATCGGTCGCGGCCGCCTGCGAACTGTTCGAGCGCTCGACGCGCCGATACAGCCGGCCGGACTGGCGCGTGAATTCCACTTTCGCGGGCGGTGAGCGAATTCCGGTGCGAATTTCCACCGTATGGCAGCGGCCATTCTGCAATCTGATCAATTTCGAGCGTCAATTCGAACATCCGCCCAAACGTCCGCAGCCGAAACTCTTGATCGTCGCGCCGATGTCCGGTCACTACCCGTCGCTCTTACGCGGCACGGTCGAGGCGTTTCTGCCCAATCACGATGTCTACGTCACCGACTGGGTTGATGCGCGAATGGTGCCGCTGACGGAAGGGCCGTTCGATCTCGATGACTATATCGATTACCTGATCTCGATGCTGCATCGGCTCGGCGGCGACACCCATGTCGTGGCCGTGTGCCAGCCTTCGGTTCCGGTTCTCGCGGCGGTGGCGCTGATGGAAGCCGACCAGGATCCTTGCGTGCCGATCTCCATGGTTCTTATGGGCGGACCGATCGACACCCGCATCAACCCGACCGGGGTGAATACGCTCGCCGAAAAGCGCGGCATCGATTGGTTCCGCACCCACGTCATCACCAAGGTGCCGTTTCCCAATCCGGGCTTCATGCGCGACGTTTATCCCGGTTTCCTTCAGCTCAACGGCTTTGTCAGCATGAACCTCGATCGGCACATCGAGGCGCACAAGCAATTGTTCCTCAATCTGGTGCGCGGCGACGGCGATTCGGCGCAGAAGCACAAGGAATTCTACGACGAATACCTCGCCGTGATGGATCTCGCTGCGGAATTTTATTTGCAGACGGTGGACACGGTTTTCGTGCGGCATGCTCTGCCGAAGGGCGAGATGACCCATCGGGGACGCCGCGTCGATCCTGCGGCGATCAAGCGTGTGGCCTTATTCACTATCGAAGGCGAGCACGATGATATTTCGGGCGTCGGGCAGACCGAGGCGGCGCACCGTCTGTGCGTCAACATCCCGCCGGATCGCCAAGCGCATTGGCTGCAGCCTGGTGTTGGGCACTATGGCGTCTTCAACGGCTCGCGTTTTCGCGCCGAAATAGCGCCGCGAATTTCCGACTTCGTGCTGTCGATGACATTGTCCGACCGCGCAGCGCGACGCCCGATCGGCGCGCGACTGGTAAGCGCCGCGCTTCGCAGCGCCTGATCTTCTCCCCAGCATTGCGCCGTCGGCCCAATCTCGCCATGGATATGGGCAATGTGGCAATATCGCTCCGCAATCGGATTCGGGTGTCCCATGCCGCCGCATGCGTTGCTCTACCGCCGCCCGAGCGAGCCCGGACGAATCGAGATCGTCTTCGACGGCGCGGTGTTGCCGATCCGCGTACGGCGGCACCGCCAGGCCAGGCGCTATACATTACGGATCCAAGC
Source organism: Xanthobacteraceae bacterium (assembly GCA_035703785.1). GTDB lineage: Bacteria > Pseudomonadota > Alphaproteobacteria > Rhizobiales > Xanthobacteraceae > BOG-931. Next base: position 6,823 of record DASSXN010000205.1, on the reverse strand, counting down.
GCCGACGCGGGAAGTTGTGCTCACGATTCCGCCGCGCGGCACGCTCAAGGAGGCGCGCGCATTTGTCGAGAAACATGGCGCCTGGATTGCCGCCCGGCTCGGACGGTTGCCGCAAGCAGCGCCTTTCGCTCACGGCGTCTTATTGCCGTTGCGTGGCGAGCCGCACCGGATCACGCACCAACAGGGTGCGCGCGGGACAGTGTGGACGGAGCGCGACGGCAATGGCGGGCGCCTGTTGTGCGTCGCCGGTCAAGCGCCACACCTCAATCGGCGGGTCACGGATTTTCTGCAGCGCGAAGCCAAACGGGACCTCGAAGCCGCCAGCCGGCGGTTCGCCACCGATCTCGGCCTTTCCGTGCGGCGCGTCAGCGTGCGCGATCAGTCGAGCCGCTGGGGTTCGTGCTCAACCACCGGCGTGCTGTCGTTTTCGTGGCGGCTCATTTTGGCGCCGCCCTATGTGCTTGAATATCTCGCGGCCCATGAAGTTGCACATCTGATCGAGATGAACCATTCGGCGCGGTTCTGGCGGGTGGTGAACCGGCTGGTGCCCGGGCATGAAAGGGCTAAGGCCTGGCTCGACGCCCACGGGGCCGATCTGCACCGGTATGGTTTACCCGAGCCATCTCAGGGCCGACCCGACATTTTGTTGTTTTAACCTTGCCGCGCCGCGATTGGCGGAACGGCCCGAACTTCCTCGCGGCGCTTGCGCCTTTTGACGCAGCCGATAACACTAATCCGTGATATGCATTGTATTCGCGCGGGCGAGGCCTATTTTCGATCTATCAAGGCCGACCGGGCGACTCCCCATCCCCCGACACCCCGTCGTCCGGTCAGATAAGCCTGAGTTGAGGCAACAACTTACGGACCCCAAGCGGCGTATTTGCTTGGGGTCTTTCTTTTGCGAAAGCTTCTGCATTGGCTTCGCTGGGCTTGGCACACAGCCGCTAAAGCGAAATTTCGCTTTAGCTATTGTTTGAGCGTGACCTTTTCCGACCTAGCTTCGCCCGCCGAAGCGTGGCACGCGAGCACCAGCGGCTAGTGTGGCTTCGCGCAGGCGGAAAACCGGTGTCCACTTTTCGGGATCATGCTTTAACGCCGCGTCAGATCCTCAAGCATGCTTGCGGCAACGGCCAGCTTTGACACCGTTAAGCCGGAACTCGCCATGGCGCCGATCGCCGATCGCACCCGATCGGCCTCGACCTTGTGCTTGGCCGCCCAGGCCTCTACGGCAGGGGCGCCCCAAGCCTCGCCCTCCAGAACCACGGCCGTAAGCTTGCGCTCGGCATCGCCGATAACGTCGCGGGCGCGATCAAGCGCCAGGCGATCGAAGTAATCTGCCGCTGGGATCTCAGCCCCTGTTAAGCGGTGGATGCCGAAGAACGCCGCGACAGCGAAATAGGTCGCCGCCACCCGATTAACGGGTTTGCGGCTGCGGTCGGCGACCAGCACGATGTCGGGCGCGGCAACGAGCGCGCGAAGGTCGGCAAAGCGCGCGGCAAGCGCCTCGGGCAAGCCGGCGGCCATGAGTTCCTGCCGGCGTGCGTCGCGCGCCGTCCGCAGATCTTGCGACAGCGACTCACCCAGCGTGACGCCGACCGCGGCAATGCCGTCACGATAATGCACGACGACTTCGGCCAGTCCCTTGGAAAAATCGACCGCGCGCAAAAACCAGACCAGCCGGTCAAGCAATAGATTCTGCACGTCGATATAGAGATCGAGCTGCAGCTTTCCGGAAACCTTGTTGTCGAGATCGTCGATCGCGGCGTTTAGCGCAGTGAGATCATAGCTGTCCCGGGTTGCGGCGAAGGCCGAGGCGATTGCGGCCGGCGAGGCGCCGGTCTGATCGGCGATTCGCACGATCAGCGACGGGCCGCCGCGATTGATCATCGAATTGGCGAGCTGGGTGGCGATGATTTCCCGGCGCAAGCGGTGATGCTCAAGCGCATCGGGATATTTCTCGGCGATGGCTTTGGGGAAATAGCGTCCCAGCTCGCGCGCCAGATAAGGATCGTCCGGCACGGCGGATTCGAGCAGTTCCTCGTAGAGAGAGAGCTTGGCATAGGCGAGCAGCACCGCCAGTTCCGGCCGCGAGAACGGCTGCATGCGGCGGCGGCGTTCCTCGAGCTGCATGTCGTCGGGCAGGTATTCGAGCGCGCGATCGAGCAAGCCGCGGGTTTCAAGCGATTGAATGAGCCGCTGCAGGAAGCCGAAATCCTGCATGCCGCGCCGTTCCGCCAACGACAGCGCCAGCGTCTGCAGATAATTATTGCGCAACACCAGTCCGGCAACTTCGTCGGTCATCTGCACCAACAAAGCGTTGCGGCCGTCCATGGTCAGCCGCCCATCGCGCAACGGAATGCTCAGCGCGATTTTGATGTTGACCTCCATGTCGGACGTATTCACGCCGGCCGAATTGTCGATCGCGTCGCTGTTGAGCTTGACGCCGTGAAACGCCGCTTCGATGCGGCCGCGCTGGGTGACGGCGAGATTGGCGCCTTCGCCAATCACCTTGCAGCGCAACTCCTTGGCCGCGACACGGACGCCGTCATTGGTCCGATCGCCGGCCGCCTCGTCGCTCTCATCCGAGGCGCGAATGTAGTTGCCAATTCCGCCGAAAAAGATGAGATCAATGCGCGCTTTGAGGATGGCGCGGATGAGATCATTGGGCGTGACATGCTCGGGAATTCCGAACAACGCTTGCGCTGTCGGTGACAGCTTGATGTCCTTGGCGGCGCGCGAATACACGCCCCCGCCTTTGGATAAGAGCGCTTTGTCGAAATCCTGCCAGCTCGAACGCGGCAGATCGAACAGCCGCCGGCGTTCAGCGAAGGTTCGCGCCGGGTCCGGATCGGGATCGATGAAAATGTCGCGGTGATCGAAAGCGGCGACGAGCTTAATTGTTTTCTCGCGCAACATGCCATTGCCGAAAACGTCCCCGGACATGTCGCCGACTCCGGCCACGGTGATCGGCGTTATCGCTACGTTGATGTCCATCTCGCGAAAATGCCGTTTCACCGATTCCCAGGCGCCGCGCGCGGTAATGCCGATCTTTTTGTGGTCGTAACCGGCGGAGCCGCCCGAGGCGAACGCATCGCCAAGCCAGAAATCGTGCGCGATCGCCAGTTCATTGGCGATGTCGGAGAAGGTCGCGGTGCCTTTGTCCGCGGCGACGACAAGATAGGGATCGTCGCCGTCATAGCGAACGACATCGGCCGGCGGGATCACGCCGGTCGCGCCCATGCCGATATTGTCGGTAATGTCGAGCAGCGTCGAGATAAACGATTTGTACGTCGCGACACCCTCGGCCTGGATGGCTTCGCGCGCGCCGCCAGCCGGCAAGCGTTTCGGCACAAACCCGCCCTTGGCGCCAACCGGGACGATGACCGCGTTCTTGACATTCTGCGCTTTGACCAGGCCCAAGACCTCGGTCCGGAAATCCTGCGGCCGGTCCGACCAGCGTATGCCGCCGCGCGCGACTTTGCCGAAGCGCAGATGGACGGCTTCCAGCCGCGCCGAGTAGACAAAAACCTCATATAGCGGCCGCGGCGGCGGCACCGCATCCAGCTTGCGGCTGGCGAATTTAATCGCGATGACATCTTTGGCGCGGCCGTCGCGATCGAGCTGGTAAAAATTGGTCCGGACCGCGGCCGTCACCGCATTGACGAAATGGCGGATGATGCGATCTTCGTCGAGGCTATCGACCGCCTGCAGCGCGGTTTCGATTGCGGATAAGATTTCTTTTTCCCGCGCGGCGCCTTGCTGCGCCGGCAAAGCCGCGCGCGGATCACAACGGGTGCGGAATAAATCGAAGATCTGCGCGGCGACGGCCGCGTGCTTGCGCAGCGTCGTCCACATATAATCCTGCGAGTAGGCAACCTGGAGCTGGCGCAAGAAGCGCGAAATCGCCCGGATCAGCGCCACCTCGCGCCAGCCCAGTCCGGCCGCGAGCACCAAGGCATTATAGCCGTCGTCCTCGGCTGCCTGTGCCATGACGACCAGGAAACAAGCCTGGAGCCGGCTTTCCGAAGCGGCCAAATCGATAGGCTGCCCGGACGCGCTTTCAAGCTCCATGTCGTGAAACCAGACCTCCGCCGCCTCCGCCGGGCGGATGTGATAGGTGCGCTCGTCCACGACCCGGAAACTCATGTTTTCGAGAACCGGCACGCGCTCCGACAATGAAATCGGCCGGTTTTGGCTGAACACTTTCAAGCCGACCCGCGTCGGCGCGGCGCCTTGCGGACGATAGAACGCGACGCCGAGAGGGCGTTGCGCGCTTAAGGTTTCCAGGCCGCGAATATCGGCCACCGCGCTCGCCGCGGAATAGACCTCCTGATAATCGACCGGAAAAGCGTCGCGATAACGCGAGAACAGCGCCCGAGCCCGACTTAAATCCGCACCGGTCGCGAGCGCCTCGCGCAGAGCGTCGGTCCAGCTGCGCACGATCGCTTCGACGCTGCGGTCGAGCGCGCTGCGATCCGGGTTAGCGAGCGCGCCCTCGGCGCGGGCGACAATGTATTGCACGCGAACCAGCGGACTCTCGGGAAAGAACGGGTAGTAGGCGCTTAAGCGTCCGTGAAATGCCGCGGCCAAATATCTGCCGATGGCCGCCCTGCTCTGGCCGCTGTAGCGATCACGGGGGACGTAAACCAGCACCGAAACATAACGGTCGAAGCGATCCCGCCGCGGCAGCACGCGCACGCGCGGCCGCTCGTCGAGATGCAGAACCTCCAGTGCGAAGTGATAGAGCGAATCTTCATCGGTCTGAAACAGTTCGTCGCGGGGATAAGTCTCGAGCACATTGACCAGCGCCTTGCCGGAATGGCTGGCCGGATCAAAGCCGGCGCCGCCGATGATGCGTTCGATTTTGCGCCGCAGGTAGGGAATGCCGCGCGCCGGCTGGGTATAGGCCGTCGAGGTGAACAGACCGCAGAAGCGATGCTCGCCAATAAGCTTGCCGGCACGGTCGAAACGCTTGACACCGACATAGTCGAGAAGCACGCGCCGATGCACGCGCGACCGCGCGCTCGATTTGGTGATGATCAGAAGTGTTTGCTCCTGTAGAAATGCGCGGATTTCAGACGTGATAGTCACCGGTTTGTTCCAATGCTGTAGCAGCCGCACGCCGGAATCGCGCAGCAGCCCGAGGCCGGTCTTGGATACCGGTGCGAGGATTTCATCGTTGGTAAAAGCGTAATCCCGTGCGCCAAGAAACGTAAAATTATCCTCGGCCATCCATTTGAGAAACGCGATCGCTTCGGCGATCTCCTCGCTCGCCAGCGGCGGTGGTTTTGTTTCCAATTCGGCAATGACATCGCGTACCCGCGCAAGCGTCGGCTGCCAGTCTTGGACGCTGATGCGAACCTCGGCGAGGATGTCGTTGAGCGCATGCACGACTGCGGCGCGCTGCGCCGGATCATCGGCCTCATCGACATGGAAATGGATGAAGCTCTCGCGGCGGGCGTCGGCCGCGTGCGGTGCTTCAAAATCGACAAGTCGGCCCGCGGCGTCACGCCGTACCAGGAATATCGGGTGAACAAACGAGCGAATTGCGAAACCGCGGCTGTTGAGCTCGCCGACGACCGAATCCACCAGGAACGGCATATCGTCATTGACGATTTCAAGCACTGAAACGCCGCGCACGCCTGCGAGCGGCTCAAATCGTATCTTGGGAGTGCCGGGGCGCCGCTCGGCAAGGAAGAACCAAGACTGCTCGGCGATGTTTGCGAGTTCCACCGCGCCGCAGTGCCGCAAATCTTCGGGTGCCGCGAGCCCGAACAATTTGGCGACAAAACCGTCCGGTACGGGGGACTTCCGCTCGGCCAAGAGCTTGGCGGCGGCCCCGATGAGCGCGACAGCGCCACTTCGGTCGCCGGCTGCAGGATTGGCTTGTCGGTTCATGTTTGCTCTGCTTACGATGCACAATAATACTAATCGTTCATGACGGTGGTCTGCTAGCAGCGCCTGTCTGCGTATCTGTATGGCGCAGGGGCCGGCGGCGCACGGGTTAACAAGAGTAGCAGCGAGAAATCATGCTTAAACGAAACAACAAAGCCGGCCGGAGCGCGCAACGGCAGCGCCGGCCCGCAGCGGCAGATGATGATCTTAAGATCACGGCGCTGAAGCTTAAGCCGGAGGAATTAACGCCGGAGATGTCGGCCTATTTCGCCAAATGCGAGGAAAAACTCGGCTTCGTTCCCAATGTGCTCAAGGCCTACGCCTTTGACATGGCGAAGCTCTCAGCCTTTGTTGCCATGTACAACGATTTGATGCTGGCGCCGTCCGGCTTGAGCAAGCTCGAACGTGAAATGATCGCGGTCGTGGTTTCGGCGCACAACCGCTGCTATTATTGTCTGGTAGCGCACGGCGCGGCGGTGCGGCAATTGTCCGGCGATCCGCCGCTCGGCGAGCTCATGGCCATGAATTACCGGGCGGCGCGGCTGTCGCAACGCGAGCGCGCCATGCTCGATTTTGCCGTAAAACTCACCGCCGAGCCTTGGCTCATTGAGGAGGATGACCGCGCGCGCTTGCGCCACGCCGGATTTTCCGATCGGGACATTTGGGACATCGCCGCAGTCGCCGGCTTTTTCAACATGACCAACCGCGTCGCCTCTGCGACCGACATGCGGCCGAATAGCGCCTATCACGGTCAGGCGCGCTGAGCTGAAGGTCTGCAGTTTAGTACTGATGCACCGACAGATCGCGTATCGTCGGCTTCTCGCCGTTGAGCGGATTCGCCGGATCCCAGGCATAGCGCAGCGTCTCGAAGCGCATGGCGCGCGCATCGATCATCAGAAGCCGGCCGACTAGGCCTTCGCCGAAGCCG
>DASSXN010000170.1:0-2142 GCA_035703785.1 Xanthobacteraceae bacterium | reverse complement strand
CACCTTCAAAGCGGACGTAGGTAATCCTCAAATCAACGCCGCTCTGCATCGAAACCAAACCCGCCTTGCTCACAAAGTTGCGCACGATGCAATAGTCGTGTTCGCGCTGCAAAGCAAGAGTTATCTCATTGAAATCGTTGTGAATATTTGTGGAAGTTTGCGTAATCCGATGCGATTAATTCTGTGGGACTTTCAGGATAAAACGTCTGTTCGGCGCGGAAAACTTCCACAAGTATCCTCGATCAGGATGGATTTGCGATCTGTGAAGGAGCGCCTTCGAATGACGAAACACGGGACGGGGCGCACCACATTGGATTCGACACCGAGACCAAGCGCTATGATGTCGCCCGCAAGGCGACCAGCAAGCCTGAGTGAATGCGCTATTCAAGGCCACCGATACGGATCTGGTGCCTCGGCACTTCGAACGAAGCGTACGGCGAGACAAGCTCAACCGGAGATGAATTCTCTACGAGCGATGAGGTAGCATTTATGCCGGGACCGAACATTTTATTCGATCCCGGCCATTTTGGGATTTAGCAAAGATATCGAATGCGTTGACGGCGAAAACGTAACACCGGCTACGAGGTGTATTCTAGAACGGAACGTCGTCGTCCAGATCGTCGTCGAAGGGCGGGCGTCCGCCGCCACTCGACGCGCCGCCCGAGCCACCGCCGAAGCCACCCGAACCGCCCGACGATCCGCCGGCGCCGCCCTGTTTCCAGCTGTCGCTGCCGCCCGACGAGGCACCCCAGTCGTCGCCACCGCCGCTGCTGCCGCGCGAGCCGCCGCCGCCACCCGGCGCGCCGTCGAGCATGGTCAGCGCGCCGCCGATCCCGGCGATCACGACTTCGGTCGTATATTTGTCGTTGCCGTCGCGGTCCTGCCATTTGCGGGTGCGGAGGCTGCCTTCGATATAAACTTTCGAGCCTTTTTTGAGGTAGCGCTCGACGACCCCAACCAGCCCGTCGCCGTTGATGACGACATTATGCCATTCGGTGCGCTCCTTGCGCTCGCCGGTCATCCGGTCCTTCCACTGCTCGGACGTCGCGATACGGATATTGGCGATCTTGCCGCCGTTCTGGAAGGATTTGATCTCGGGATCGGCGCCGAGATTGCCGATCAAAATTACCTTGTTGACGCTGCCAGCCATTGCCGCTCCGCTCCGCTTGAAGATTGCCCGGATCAGCCGAGGCCAAAGGCGACGGCGGTCCAGTAAGTGATACCTGCAGCGGCATAGGCGAGCGCGAACAAATAGCCAACCATGAACAACGGCCATTTCCAACCATTGGTCTCGCGCCGCGTGATCGCGATCGTCGAAATGCACTGCGGCGCGAACACGAACCAGGCGAGGAAAGCGAGCGCGGTCGCGATGCTCCAGCGCCCCGCGATCCGGGTCCCGAGCTGTTCGGACATCGCGTCTTCGTCGCCGCTGGCGTCGATCGCATTGGCGGTCGCCATCGCCGACACCGCAACTTCGCGCGCCGCCATCGCCGGGATCAGCGCGAGCGCGATATCATGGTTGAAGCCGATCGGCTTGACGACGACTTCGAGCCCGCTCGCGATGCGGCCGCCGAGACTATATTCGACCTGGCTTTGGCCCGCGGGTGCTTGGGGAAAGGTGAGGAGCAGCCACAGGACGACGGTCGTGCCGGCAATGATCGTGCCCGCGCGGCGGAGGAAGATCCACGCACGCTGCCACAGCGCGATGACGATGTCGTTCACGCGCGGCCATTGATAGCGCGGCATTTCCATCATGAAGCCCGTCGCATTGCCCTTGGTTACCGAACGGCGAAGGACGAGCGCGACGAGCAGCGCGCCGACGATGCCGCTGATGAACAGCAGGAACAGCACGAGCCCCTGCAGCCCCACCGGCGATCCGCCGACGTTGCGTGCCGGGATGAAGGCGCCGATGATCAATGTATAGACGGGCAGCCGCGCCGAACAGCTCATCAATGGAGCCACCAGGATGGTGACTAACCGGTCTTTTGGCGTTTCGATGGTTCGCGTGGCCATGATCCCCGGGATGGCGCAAGCGAAGGAACTCAGCATCGGAATGAAGCTCTTCCCGTGCAGCCCAACCTTGCTCATGAGCCGGTCCATCAGGAACGCGGCTCGAGCCATGTAGCCGGTGTCTTCCAATAA
>DASSXN010000137.1:0-12853 GCA_035703785.1 Xanthobacteraceae bacterium | reverse complement strand
GGGATCGTTCCACACTCTGAGTCTGTGAAGGTCCCGGTTCAGCAGCGCACCATTTAATGCTGCGCTGCGTCCGGGACACGAGTAGTGCTTTGCGACTACGGTACGATCCCCTATGCACCTTGACAACGCGGCGGCGGCGGCGCGAATGGCGAGCCGAGCGGGGAGGAAAATGTCGATGAACGTGCAAATGAACGCGGTTACCAACGAGAAAAGGCCCACCAATCGCGTCTATCGCGTTGCCGTCATCCCCGGTGACGGCATCGGCAAGGAGGTGGTGCCGGAAGGCGTGCGCGTGCTCGAGGCCGCGGCCAAGAAATTCGGCTTCGAATTACGGCAGGATCATTTCGATTTCGCCTCCTGCGATTATTATGAAAAGCACGACCGCATGATGCCGGAGGATTGGAAGGATACGATCGGCCGGCATGACGCGGTGTTCTTCGGCGCGGTCGGCTGGCCCGCCAAAGTGCCCGATCATGTGTCGCTGTGGGGTTCGCTGATCCTGTTCCGCCGCGAATTCGATCAATACGTCAATCTGCGCCCGGTGCGGCTGATGCCGGGCGTGCCGTCGCCGCTTGCCGGGAGGAAGCCCGGCGACATCGATTTCTGGGTGGTGCGCGAGAACACCGAAGGCGAATATTCCGCGATCGGCGGGCGCATGTTCGCCGGCACCGAGCGCGAAGTCGTGGTGCAGGAAACCGTGCTGTCGCGCATCGGCGTCGATCGCGTGCTCAAATTCGCCTTCGAATTGGCGCGCAAGACGCCGAAGAAGCATCTCACCTCGGCGACCAAATCGAACGGCATCGCCATAACCATGCCGTACTGGGACGAGCGCGTCGAAGCGATGGCGAAGAATTTCCCCGACATCAAATGGGACAAGTACCACATCGATATTCTCTCGGCGCTGTTCGTGCTCAGGCCGGATCGCTTCAACGTGGTGGTCGCGTCGAACCTGTTCGGCGACATCCTCTCCGATCTCGGTCCGGCCTGCACCGGCACCATCGGCATCGCGCCGTCGGGCAACATCAATCCGGAGCGCAAATTTCCGTCCGTGTTCGAGCCGGTGCACGGTTCGGCGCCGGATATCGCTGGCCAAGGCATCGCCAATCCGATCGGCCAGATCTGGTCCGGTGCGATGATGCTCGACCACCTTGGTGAAGCCGATGCCGCCGCCTCGATCGTCAAAGCTATCGAGCGGGTGCTCGCCGAACCGAAGTTGCGGACCCGCGATCTCGGCGGTGCAGCGGACACCGTTGCCTGCGGCAAAGCGGTCGTCGCGGCGCTCGCTTGACCATGAACCTTCGCATTTACGGTGTCACCCGCACGCGCGCGTTTCGCGCCCTGTGGATCGCCGAAGAGCTGCAACTTGCCTACGAGCACGTGCCGGTCGAAATCGGCGAGGCCGGCGCGCGGGGCCCCGAATTCCTGGCGCTCAATCCCAACGGGCGGCTGCCGATCATTGTCGACGGCGAGTTCGTGCTGCCGGAATCGCTGGCGATCACGCTCTACCTCGCCAAGAAATATGCGCTCGGCACGCTCTATCCCGCCGCGCTCGAAGACGAGGCGCGCCTCTGGCAGTGGAGCTTCTGGGCGGTGGCCGAGGTTGATCGCGGCGTCAATATCTGGTCGCTGCATGCGATCCGGCTGCCGCCGGATGAGCGCGACGCGGCATTGCGGAACGAGGCGCTCGAAGTGCTCGCGGCCCCGTTTAAGGTGCTCGATACAGCGGTTTCGCAAAATCCCTATCTGCTCGGGCCTGATTTCACCGTCGCCGATCTCAATGTCGCCGCCGTAATCAACCGCACGGTCGATATGGACCTGTCGCCGTGGCCACACCTGAAAGACTGGCTGATGCGCTGCCTCGAACGTCCGGCGGCGCGCAAAGCGCTGGCGCTCAAGGCCAAGTCCGACCGGGAAACGCCGGTCGAGATCACGCGGCGCATCGCCCGCACCAATCGGCTGTGAGCGCGCGGCAATGAAAACAAGTTCGGCTCGCTTCAACCTTGGTCAGGCGCTCGGCGAAGCCGTGGCGTTGCATCGAGGGGGGCAGTTGCGCGAGGCGGAGCGAATCTATGCGCGCGTGCTCAAGGCCGCGCCTGATCATTTCGATGCGCTCAATCTCCTCGGCGCGATCAAGGTCCAGCAAGGCCAATTCGGCGAGGCGCAACGTATGTTCGCCGCGGCGGTCAAGGCCGATCCGGCAATCGCGGCAGGCTGGAACAATCTCGGTCAGGCCCAGCATGCGCTCAAGCGCCCGGCCGACGCGCTGCAAAGCTTCGACAAGGCGCGCGCGCTTGCGTCCGACGACGTCGATATCCTCTATCAGCACGCCAACGCGCTCATCAGCCTCAATCGGCACCGCGAGGCGCTGGCTGAACTGCAAACGGTGCTCGCCCGCAAGCCGCAGCATTTCGAGGCCCACCTGAACAGCGGGCTCGCGCAAGCCGCGCTCGGATTTTCTGAACGCGCGCTGGCTGATTTCGACGCGGCGCTGGCGCTTGCGCCGGCGCATCCGGTGGCGCATTTCAATCGCGGCGTCGTCCTCATCAAGCTTCGCCGCTACGCCGAGGCGGTTGCCGCCAACGAGCGCGCGATCGCCGCCGCGCCCGACTATGTCGCGGCTTGGCTCAATCGTGGAATGGCGCTCGCGCAACTGCGGCGCTTCGAGGAGGCCATCGCCAGCTACGGCGAAGTGCTGACGCGGCGCAAGGACAATGCCGACGCGCATTTCAATCGCGCGCTGGCGCTGCTCACGATCGGCGATTTTCGCCGCGGCTTCGAGGACTATGAATGGCGCTGGGCCCGTACTGGCGTGCCGGCGCAGAAGAACCGCCGCCGGCGCTTGTGGCTCGGCGACACTCCGCTCCACGGCAAGACGATCCTACTGCACGCCGAACAGGGACTTGGCGATACGATCCAGTTCGCGCGCTACGCGCCGCTTGTCGCCGCGCAAGGCACCAAGGTCGTGCTCGAAGTGCAGCCGGAATTAGAATCGCTGTTGTCGCGGCTCGATGGCGTCACGGCGGTGGTGGCGCGCGGCGAAGCGCCGCCACCGTTCGACGTGCATTGTCCGCTTGGCTCGCTGCCGCTGGCGCTGAAAACCGAATTGCCCGTGGTGCCGGCGCAAATACCGTACGTATTCGCCGATGAAGCGCATCTGCAAAAATGGTCGGCACGGATCGAAAAACTGCCGCCGCCGCGCATCGCGCTCGCCTGGGCTGGCAATCCGGCGCACGACAACGACCGCAATCGCTCGATTGCGCTGTCGACATTGGCACCGCTATTGGCAATGCCGGGAAGCTTCATCAGCATCCAGCGCGAGCTGCGCGGCGATGAAGCGGCCCAAGTCGCCGCACAGCCGCGCTTGACCCATGTCGGCGGCGAGCTTGCCGATTTCAACGACACCGCCGCGGTGCTGGCGCTCTGCGATCTCCTCATCACCGTCGACACCGCGCCGGCGCACCTGGCCGGCGCGATGGGCCGGCCGGTTTGGGTCTTGGTGCCGTTCGCGCCGGACTGGCGCTGGATGCTCGATGGCGAAATCACGCCTTGGTATCCGAGTGCGCGCGTTTTCCGGCAATCCGCGTTGGCCGATTGGAACGCCGTGATCGCGCGCGTTGCCGCCGCGGTGCAAGAACAGCTGAAGGGTTCGTCATGATCATCGATTGGCACGCGCACATTTCCCGGGATGAATGAGCGGCCGAACACACGTCATTCCGGCATGTTCCCGGCGTCTAATTTCCCGGGAACCTCTTGCCGCCGCGCATCTTAACGAGCGGAGGGAAATTTCATGGTGCAATCGACAGTCAAAAGAAATGTACCCGCCGTTGAGTGAGAATGAGGAGTACAGCGATGGCGCAGGAACAGAACACGCCGCAGGGTCCAGACCTCACCCAGGGTGTCGCGCTAACGGATTTCGCCGATGGCAAGCTTCTCGGCCATGTCGGCGACGAGGAGGTGCTGCTGGTGCAGAGCGGCGATGAAATCTTCGCCGTCGGCGCGCATTGCACGCATTATCACGGCCCGCTGGCCGAGGGTCTGGTAACCGGCGAGAGCGTGCGCTGTCCCTGGCATCACGCCTGCTTCGATCTGCGCACCGGCGAGGCCGCGAGGGCGCCGGCGCTGAGTCCGATCGTATGCTGGAAAGTCGAGCGGCGCGACGGCCGCATCGTGGTCAAAGACAAGCGCGAGCAGCCGAAGCCGCGCGGCCCCACCGCCAAGGCCGACGCGCCGGGCAAGATCGTCATCGTTGGCGGCGGCGCTGCCGGCTTTGCCGCCGCCGAAATGCTGCGCCGGCGCGATTACCGCGGCAGCATTGTCATGCTCAGCGACGACGATGCGCCGCCGGTCGATCGGCCCAATCTGTCGAAGGATTATCTCGCCGGCTCTGCGCCGGAGGATTGGTTGCCGCTGCGTCCCGACGATTTCTATGCCGAGAATGGAATCGATCTGCGTCTGAGGACCTCAGTCGCCGCCATCGATCCCCGGCAGCGGCAAGTCGCGCTCGAGGGCGGTGAACGCTTGAGCTACGACCGGCTGTTGCTGGCGACCGGCGCGCAACCCGTGCGGCTGTCCATTCCCGGCGCCGAGGCGCCGCACGTCCATACTTTGCGCTCCCTCGCCGATTGCCGCGCGATCATCGACGCAGCGAAGGGCGCGCGCCGCGTGCTGGTCATCGGCGCGAGCTTTATCGGGCTGGAAGTCGCGGCATCGCTGCGCACGCGCGGCGTCGAAGTCCATGTGGCGGCGCCCGAAGCCCGGCCGATGGAGCGTGTTTTCGGCCCCGCGCTCGGCGATTTCGTGCGCGCGCTGCACGAGGAGCACGGGGTCGTGTTTCATCTCCAAGACACGGCGACGGCGATTGACGGCAAACGCGCCGCGCTCAAGAGCGGCGGCACGCTCGACGCCGATCTCGTCGTCGTCGGCGTCGGGGTGCGGCCGCGCCTGGCGCTCGCCGAACAGGCGGGACTGGCGGTCGATCGCGGGGTCACGGTGAACGAGTATCTGCAAACCAGTATGCCGGATATTTACGCCGCCGGCGACATCGCGCGCTGGCCCGATCCGCATTCCGGCGAGCGTATTCGCGTCGAGCACTGGGTCGTGGCCGAGCGCCAGGGCCAGGCCGCAGCCGCCAATATGCTCGGCTTCAATGAACGTTTCGACGCGGTGCCGTTTTTCTGGAGCCAGCATTATGACGTGCCGATCAACTACATCGGCCATGCCGAGCGCTGGGACTCGATCGCGGTCGAAGGCGATATCAAGGCGAAGGACTGTCTGTTGCGCTATCGCCGCGATGGCCGCGTGCTCGCCGTGGCGTCGATCTATCGCGATCTCGACAACTTGAAGGCCGAGCTGACGATGGAGCAGGCGGCGGGGTGAGTCATGGCCGGACTTGTTCCGGCCATCCACGTCTTTGTATTGGCGGCATGCAAGACGTGGATGCCCGCGACAAGTGCGGGCATGACGGTTCAACACAGTTTAGTTCTACTTGAGGCCTTACCGCAGCGGCGAGAACGCCGCCGGCAAATAAATGTCGGCCTGCTGCGAGATCAAATGCCCCGGTCCGCCTGGCGGCGGCCACACGCCGTCGGCGACGGCCTTCTCGCGCAGCCGCGCGCGCTCGTCATATGTCTTGTAAGGCCAGACATGCATGAAGCGGATCGCCGCGCCGGTCACCGCGATCATCGCTGCCAGCAAGGGTGAAACACGCGCGCGTGCCGGAACGGCTTTGCGCCACAGTTCAATCGTCGGCGCCAGCCCGTCGGGCTTGAGGATATAGCTGCGCACTTCGTAGCACGGCCCGAACGTCCCTGGCCGCAGCGGCGGCATGAAATCGAACGACGTATAGCTATCGAACGACAGCTCGGTGATGAACTCGCCGATGCCGAACGGGCTCTTCGCACCCAACGCGCCAAAGCGATTTTCAATCGCGCCATCGGCATCGGCCGATTTGCGGATGATCAGAATGCGATTGAGCGCGCCGATGTCGGAATACCAGCACGCTAACAGATCAGAATCGCCCGCAAGCGTCTTCTCGAGCACCGCGAGCGCTTGCGGGTGCGTGCCCGGCCGCACAGCAGCGATCGTAACGTCATAGACCTCGCCCAAATCGGTCTCCGTTTTTGCTGCTGGCGCCCGCGATTGACTGGCCGCACCGGCCTACCTACCGTGGCCGTAAGAGCCAAGGAAACAACAGCTTAGGAAACGGGCGCCCTGCCGACAACGCGCTTTTAATACCGTGCCGCCCTTGTCCGACGGCCGATTTAGGGAGGAAACAATGAAAAGAACGTCCTTGTTCTTAGCCGCGCTATCGATCGCGGCGAGCGCGTTCGGCGCGAGCGGGGCTCTGGCCGCCGACAGCGTCAAAATCGGCGTTCTGATGCCGCTCACCGGCAATGCCGCGGCGGCCGGGCAAGCCTCCAAGGCGGCGATCGAAGTCGCAGCCGACATCGTTAACAATGCGCATCCTGAACTCGGCAATCTGCCGCTCGCTGCGGGTGCGGGCCTGCCGCATCTCGGCGGCGCAAAACTCGACGTTGTTTTCGTCGATCACCAAGGCAATCCTTCGCTCGACCAGCAATTGGCGACGCGGCTGATTACCGAGGACAAGGTCAATGCGCTGATGGGCGCCTATCAATCCTCGTGCACCTTCACGGCAACGCCCGTCGCGGAGCGTTACGGCATTCCGTTCATGGTCGGGGATTCCTCGGCGCTCAATATCACCACGCGCGGCTTCAAATACGTGTTTCGCTCGACGCCGATTGCCACCGATTATGCGCGGACTTATATGCGCTTCTTCGCCGACATGAAGAAAGAGGGCAAGCCGATCAATTCGATCGCCATCCTCAACGAAAACACCGATTACGGCACTTCGGTCGGCGACGCGGTCGAGGCCGAGGCCAAGAAGAACAATGTGCAGGTCGCAATCCGCATTCCTTACAGCGCCAGCTCGACCGACGTCAGCGCCCAGGTCCTGCAGCTTAAAGACAAGAAGCCGGACGTCGCTATCTTCATCAGCTATACGGCCGATTCGATCCTCTACATCAAGACTCTGAAAAATTTCGATTACAAGCCGACCATGGTGCTCGGCGACGACAGCGGATTTTCCGATCCGTCATTTGTTCCGGCGATCAGCGATATCGGCCAGGGGCTGATGAACCGCAGCGCCTGGGATGTCGGCAAGCCCGGCTCCACCACCGCCAAGATCAACGACATGTACAAGGCCAAGACCGGCCGCGACCTCGATGACACCTCCGGGCGCAACATGCAGGGCTTCCTGGCGCTGGCGGAGGCGATCGACCGCGCCGGCTCGACCGATCCGGACAAGATTCGCGATGCGCTCACCAAGGCCGATCTCAAGCCGGATCAGCTCATGATGGGCTATCAAGGAATCAAATTCGACGAGACCGGACAGAACATCCTGGCGTCGACCTATCTCATTCAGTTGCACGGCAACCGCTACGAGCTGGTCTGGCCGGAAAGCGCAGCGACCAGCAAATTGCAATGGCCGATGGGCGGCTGGGGACATTGACGGCGTGATGTCGAACAAATTGTTTGTTCCCTCCCCCCTTGTGGGGGAGGGTAGGCAGGGGGCCGGCGAGAAGTACGCGCTGGTGTCGATGTAAACGCGCCACTTCGCCACCCCCACCCCCACCCCTCCCCACAAGGGGGAGGGGAGCAGATGGGGAGCGGCCCGCCAAAAAAGTGACAGTGGCGATGGGGGGTGAATGGTTTTCCTGCAAGTCATCGTCGGCGGGCTATTGCTCGGCGCCATCTATGCGCTGTTTTCCTCGGGGCTGACGCTGATCTGGGGCATGATGAATTTCATCAATTTTGCCCACGGTGAATTCGTGATGCTCGGCATGTATGTTGCGTTTCTCGTCGTCGTCTGGATCGGCGGCGGCCCCGCGATCTTTACGCTGGCGGCGGCCTTCGCGCTCCTGGTGCTCGGCGTCGCAATTTATCTGTCGCTTATTCGCCACGTGATTCGCGGGCCAATGCTGGCGCAGATTCTCTCGACCTTCGGTCTGGCTTTGTTACTTCGTTACACCGCCTTCTACATTTTCTCCGCCAATTTCGTCTCGCTGCCGCAGACTTGGCTCGCCGGCACCGTCAACCTCGGCGGCATATACCTGCCAGTGGCGCAGCTCGTCGGCGGCGTGCTTGCCATTATCCTGACGCTTGCGCTGCACGTTTTGCTCACCCGCACGGTAATCGGCAGCAGGCTTCTTGCCGTGGCCGAAGATCGCGCCGCCGCGATGTTGATGGGCATCCGCCCGGATCGCATGCAGATGCTGGCCTGGGGACTATCCGCCGGCGCCGCCGGGATCGCCGGCGCGCTGATGGCGACCGCTTATCCCTGGTCGCCGTCGGTCGGCGAGACTTTCGGCCTTATCGCTTTCGTCGTGGTCGCGCTCGGCGGCTTCGGCAGCGTGCTTGGCTCGCTTTATGCCGGCCTCATCATCGGATTGATCCAGGCGATTTCCGCGTTTTGGCTTGGCGCGATCTATAAGGACATCGTCGTCTATGGGCTGTTCGTCGCACTGCTGTGGTTCCGGCCGCAAGGATTGATGGGGAAGGCGTGAACAGAATTTTGTCCCCGCGCTTGGCCATTGTTCTGCTCGCGGCGGCGCTGCTCGCATATCCGCTGGTGCTATCCGGCGCGTTCTATCGCGATGTCGGCGTGACGTTTCTGTTGGCCGCGATTTCAGCTTCGGCGTGGAATATTGTCGGCGGCTATGCCGGCCAGGTCTCGGTCGGTCACAGCATGTTCTTCGGGCTCGGCGCCTACATACCGCTGCTTTTTTACACGCTGTGGGGCTGGCCGCCGATGGCGGGCATTCCGGCGGCGATCGCGCTGTCGATCGGACTTTCCATTCTGATCGGCATGCCGACCTTCCGGCTGACCGGACATTATTTCAGTATGGCCACTATCGCGGTGGCCGAACTGATCCGCATCTTCACCGGCACCTGGGATTTTGTCGGCGCCGCGATCGGATTGCAGGGTCCGGCGATTGCGCGCGGCTGGTGGGATCTCACCTTCCGCAGCGAACTTCCTTACTATTATCTGTTTCTGGTGGTGCTGGCATTTTTGCTCGCGGTCACGAGCTTCATCGAGCGCCGCCGCTTCGGCTTTTATCTGCGCGGCATTAAGGCGAGCGAGCGCGCCGCGCGCAGTCTCGGCGTTCCGGTGCGGCGAACCAAGATGCAGGCGCTGGCGCTCTCGGCCGCCTTCACCTCGGTTGCCGGCTCGCTCTATGTGATCAAGACCGGTTTCATCGATCCCGACAGCGCTTTCGGCATCCTCATCTCGGTGCAGATGGTCATCATCGCGGCGCTCGGCGGCGCCGGAACGCTGTTC
This sequence comes from Xanthobacteraceae bacterium, assembly GCA_035703785.1. GTDB lineage: Bacteria > Pseudomonadota > Alphaproteobacteria > Rhizobiales > Xanthobacteraceae > BOG-931. Next base: position 3,495 of record DASSXN010000137.1, on the reverse strand, counting down.
GGGCCACTGGTCGGCGCGCTGATCCTGATCCCGCTGCAGAGCGCGACCAATACCTGGTTCGGCGGCGGCGGCTCGGGACTGACCTACATCCTCTACGGCGGAATTATCGTGTTGATTGCGCGGTTCGAGCCGGGCGGCTTGTTTGATTTATGGCAGCGGCTGGTGTCCCGATTCCGAAGTTCGCAAGCATTTGCAGCACGCTCGTACGAACTTCGGAATCGATAAGGACACTAGCATGCGTATGATTGGAGTGCCGCTTTTGAACCCGAAGTTCGCATCCGAGGTGCCGCAAATTTGTGCGAACTTCGGGTTCGCGGCACTCATGCCTCGATTGCGCCAGACTTTGCGGAAGCGCATTCATGCCTGACGGCAGCAAACTTTTGGACGCGACCAATGTGTCGAAAAATTTCGGCGAGTTCCGCGCCGTCGCCGCCGCCGATCTCGCCGTCAACGAGGGTGACATCATCGGGCTGATCGGCCCGAACGGCGCCGGCAAGTCGACCTTTTTCAATTGCCTTGCCGGCGAGACCATGCCGAGCGGCGGGCGAATCGTCTTCGACGGCAAGGATCTCACGCGCGCTTCGCCGGAAGCGCATGCACGCGCCGGCATCGGCCGCACCTTTCAGGTGCCGACCACATTTGCCGATATGAGCGTCATCCACAATGTGATGGTCGGCGCCTTCCTGCGGCATCCGCACCACAACGACGCGCGCGACAAAGCGCGCGCTGTCCTTGAACTCACCGGCTTGCGCGCAGAGCAGCCGGCGCGCTCGCTTGGCACGCCCGGCCGCAAGCGCCTGGAAATCGCGCGCGCGCTCGCCACCGAGCCGCGGTTGTTGCTGCTCGACGAATCGCTTGCCGGGCTGACCCCGACCGAATTGCAGGACGCCATTGCGCTGGTGCGCCGCGTTCACCAAAGCGGCGTCACCATCGTCATCGTCGAGCACATCATGGAAGTGATCATGACGCTGACCCGGCACGTCCTGGTTTTCAATCAGGGTCACGTCATTGCCAGCGGCACGCCCGACTCGGTGGTGCGCGAACCGGCCGTGATCGAAGCCTATCTGGGACGCCGGCATCGGCCGCAAGGCGATGCGCCGAGCAATCCCGTATGATTTCTCCGTCCTCTGAAAGGGGACCCCTTTCAGGGGGAGGTGAAAGGTCAGCAGTCCACGCACGAGATAGCTGGTAAGAACAATGGCCGAGCTCACCGTCGAGCACCTCGAAGTGCGTTATGGCGATCTCATCGGCGTCGCCGATGTTTCGCTGCGCGTCGAACGCGGCCGCGTCGTTGCCTTGCTCGGCTCCAACGGCGCCGGCAAGACGACTACGCTCAACGCCATTGCCGGACTGGTTCGCGCTTCACGCGGGCGGATTGTCTGGCAAGGCGCAGAGATCTCGGGCCAAGCCGCCTACGCGATCGTAAGCAAAGGATTGGCGCTCTCGCCGGAAGGCTGGCGGCTGTTCGTCGGCCAGAGCGTGGAACAGAATTTGCGGCTCGGCGCCACCGCGCTGCACGACCGCGCTCGCATCGATGCGCTGTTCGAGCGCGTCTACACGTTGTTTCCGCGGCTCGCCGAGCGCCGCCGCCAGTCCGCCGGCACGCTCTCGGGCGGCGAGCGGCAAATGCTGGCGCTCGGCCGCGCCCTGATGAGCGAGCCGCAATTGCTGATGCTCGACGAGCCGAGCCTGGGCCTGGCGCCGACTGTCGTCGAGTCGCTGTACGACACGCTCAAGGCGCTGCACCGCGACGGGCTTACGCTGCTTCTGGCCGAACAATCGATTCCGCTGGCGCTTGACATTGCCGATTACGGCTATGTGCTGCAGACCGGCCGCGTCGCGCTGGAAGGTCCGGCCGCACGATTGCAGGGCGACGCGCAGGTTCAGGAGATTTATCTCGGCGTGAGCGCGGGCGCCGCGCCGGTTGAACAATAACTGCGTCATTGTGAGCCAACGGGTCCGGCCCGAAGTGGCCGGCCCGATGACAAGCTCCGCTAAGCAATCCAGCTTAACACGTCGTACTGGATTGCTTCGTCGCTGCGCTCCTCGCAATGACGATGTTAATTCGCGCTACCGCCCCCGCTCCCACAGCGCTTCAAGGCGACGCCGGAACGCCTTGGGCTTCTCGGCAAACAGCCGATGGGCGATACGCGAGGCGCGCTGCGCCAAGGCGGCGGAGCGCTCGGCGCAGGCTGGCGTGAGCCGCGAGCGCCAATGCGCCAGCAGCTGATGCGGCGCGGTGAGCCCCCGGAGCACTTCGAGATCCTGGCAGCGGCCGAGCCGTTCGCGCAGGCGCTCGGCCTCATCGGTCCACATCCGGCCGAAGCGCGGCCAGAGCGGCTCGATCAATTCCATCTGGTAGCGCAGCTCGACGACGCGCTGGCGCAACGCGTGCAGATCGACCGCATCGGCCGCCGCCCAGTCGGAAGGAATGCGCCGCCGGGCGCTGCGATAGCTGTCGGCGAGCTGCGCCGCGATGGCGGAAAAGTCGAACGGATCGAGCGGCCATGTTTCGATCGCGGCCGATGCCGCATCGAGCCATGCGAGAATGGTCTCGCGCAGCGCCGGCGTGAGCACAGCCTGTTCCTCGTTGCCGCGCAACGTCTCGATGCGGCCACGCACCGTCGCATTGGACCGCGTGGACAGTAGCAAAATGCCTTTTTCGCCCAGGCCGTCGAAGGCGTTGAGCGCGGCGGCGCCGTCGCGAGCATGGGCGAGCGAGCGGGCATGGTCGCGCGCCTCGCGCCGCCAGCGGTCGGCGTCGGGGATGAACGGTTCTAAAAGCCGCATCAGCGCGCGCCACTGCTTCATGGCGCGGCGGAAATCATGCACCGCCGCCTGGTTCGTGCGTTCCGGATCGGTCAGCACTTGGCGCGCTTTCGCCAGGATGCTGCCGGCGATGGCGCGCAAAGCAGGGCCGATTGCGGCATCGGGCTGCAATGCGGGCGTCTGGTCGGATGCTGGTTCTGCGGGGCCGTGCATGGCAGGATGAAAGTTCAGGCTTGCCCCTATAATAAGGCTAAATATGTACGTTGCGCACTTCCCTTCTTGGGGGGCGCTTGCTACATCACCGCCAGGAAAATCAGGCATTTGCCGCGGGGTGGAGCAGCCCGGTAGCTCGTCAGGCTCATAACCTGAAGGTCGTAGGTTCAAATCCTACCCCCGCAACCAGTTCAAGAGGGGTCCCGGCTTCGGGACCCCTTTTCGATTTTGCGGCGGATTTTGTGCTTTGAGCATGATCTTTTCCGACCTGGCTTCGCCCGCCGAAGCGCGGCACGTGAGCACCAGCGGCTAGCTTGGTTTCGCGCAGGCGGGAAACCGGTGGCCACTTTTCGGGATCATGCCCTACTTGGATTTGAACCTAGCCAGGGGCCCGGAAAGCGGCATGGCCACGTAGCCGGGATAGAAATTTTCAAATCCTACCCCCGCAACCAGTTCAAGAGGGGTCCCGGCTTCGGGACCCCTTTTCGATTTTGCGGCGGATGTGGATTTGGG
>DASSXN010000105.1:0-12306 GCA_035703785.1 Xanthobacteraceae bacterium | reverse complement strand
AGGCGGCAGCAATCCGCTGGTGGCTGGCGGGCGTTACGACGGACTTTTGGCGCGGCTCGGCGCGCGCGAGGCGATCCCGGCGGTCGGTTTCGCTGCTTCTATCGAAGAACTGACCGCGGCCGGAGGCGCGTCGTGAGCGGGCCGCTCATTCTCGCCGTCCCCTCCAAAGGGCGGCTGCAGCAAAACGCGGAAAGCTTTTTCGCCCGCGCCGGGCTGCAGCTCGTTAAGCCGCGCGGGGCGCGCGATTATCGCGGCGCCATTGCCGGATTCGACGGCGTCGAGATTGCGTATCTTTCGGCAGCGGAGATCACCCAGCAGCTGAGCCAGGGCGCCGTGCATCTCGGTATCACCGGCGAGGATCTGGTGCGCGAGATGATTCCGCAATCCGACGAACGCGTGATCTTGATCGCCGGGCTCGGATTTGGTTTTGCCAATGTGGTGGTCGCAGTGCCGCAAGCCTGGATCGATGTGCGCACCATGGCCGATCTCGACGACGTGGCGACCGCATTCCGGCTCAAGCACGAGCGCAAGATGCGGCTCGCCACCAAATACGCCAACCTGACGCGCGACTTCTTTGCCGCGCACGGGATCGTCGACTACCGGATTGTGGAAAGCTCCGGCGCGACCGAAGGCGCTCCCGCGGCCGGCACCGCGGAAATGATCGTCGATATCACCACCACCGGCGCAACGCTCGCCGCCAACGGATTAAAAACCATCGAGGACGGCGTGATCCTTCGCTCGCAGGCGAATCTCGTCGCCGCGCGTGCGGCTTCATGGCAACAGACGCACCGCGAGACCGCGCGGCTCTTGCTCGACCGTATCGCTGCACAAAAGCGCGCCGAGGCCTTTGCCGAAGTGCGGACCCGTTTTGCCGGATTGGACGACAAGCTGCTCGCCGCCGCGCGCGATAAATTTAACGTGGCGACCCCGTTCGGCGGTCCAACATCATCCGGGATGCTGACACTGCACTGCCCGCCGGAGAACGTACAGGCGCTGGCCAATTTCCTGCGCGAGTACGGCGCCGAAGCGGTTTCGGTTGCGGGACTTGACTACGTTTATACCTGCGACAACCCGCTTTACGCGACGCTTGCCGCCGAGCTGGCGCGGCCAATTTCGTAACTCGTTTTCGGTGATCCGAACGGCTTAAGCCGAATGCCCGTCGAAGTCGCCGCATTCCGGCAGCTTCTTTTTCCGTTGCGAAGTCATCTTGGCAGGATCGGGTGCGCCCGGCTCGCCGCGCGGACCAAGCTCACGACGCGCCATTTGATCTTCGGTTTCGCGTTCTTCTTCGCGGATCTTTTCGGGCATGACCACTCAGAACGGACGGTGCGTGCGGCCAAGGAGCCAACCGAGCCCAAGCGCAATGGCCACCGCCGTATAAGGCTGAGTTTCAATCGTATTGCGGAGCGCGCGTTCCAGTGATCCGGCAGTCTGCCGCGCCGCCTCATTGGCGCTGTCGGCAAGATCGGCGGCCGTGTCGCGCGCGCGTTCATAGACATCCTGGGCGGCGTCCGACGCCTCGCCGGCAAGATTACTCGCTTGTTTTTTTGCGTCGCCGAACGCCCGGTTGAAGTCGGAGCTGGCGGAACGGGCTTGAGCCATGACATTCCTCTGCTTGGTCTTCTATTGCACTCTGGCCGGTAACGCCCAGCCGACCGCAAAAGTTCGCGTCAGCTGAGGTTTTCATTGCAAATATTTGCTAGGCCAAGCCTTTTTGATCGCGCTGTTTCAGGGCACCGCGTGCCGAGGGGAACGATCGCCGGTCCGGCGCGTTCCATGGTGCTGCGCGTTGCGGCGGCTGTCTGGCTTGCGATGGAGGTTTGCCATGCCGGCTTTGCTTGGTTTTATTCTCGGAGTGGCTGTGACCATCCTGGGCGTCTATGAGTACGATTCCTCGACCGGGCGCGCCGGCAATGGCCTGTCGGCAAGCGCGGCCGGCGGGAAAGCGCCGATGGTCAATTGGGACGTGGTCAGCGACGACTGGCACAACTTCCAGTCCAGTGTGCGCTCGACCACCGACAATATCGAGCGGAAGCTAAAGCAGCATTCCGGCTGATCCGCTTCCAACGCGCGTTGGGGTATCCGCCGTCCTAAAGCGAAATGATTTTAGGTTGATTCGGTATTTCGCTTTAGCTTGTTGTTTGAGCACGATCTTTTCCGACCTACCTTCGCCCGCCGAAGTCTCGAACGCAGGCGGGAAACCGGTTTCCACTTTTCGGGATCATGCTTTAGTCCGGCTAAGCAAAATAAGCCCCAGCTACCGGACGGGGCTCAATCAGGGAGTGGCTTCACACGGCGTTTGTCGGGCCGGATCGATGGGCGGCTCCATTCGTTCCAGCGGTCACGATCTCCCGCGCGACCTCATAACTGCGCGCGAGTTGCAGCCAGTTCTGCTCGAGACGTAGGAAATCCTCGCGGATATTGGGGCAAGCTGCGCCCATTGCCTGGCGGGCGCAGTGCGCGGCATGAGCCTGGCAGTCTTCAATTTCCTTGGTAAGAGGAAGCGGCATCCCCCTGCATCGCTTTCACAATTTGATACCGAGGCTCGCGACCACAGCGCGCGCCAGTCGCTGCGGGTCGCTTTCACTCGAGGTCCGGCCGAATTCGAGGATGCGATCGGCGATCACCTCACGGACCTGGTCCGGATACTGCGCGCCGTGGAGCATGGCGAACACCGCGTCAAAGGCGTCGCCCAGGAATTTGGTACTGACATCGTCGAAAACGGCGCCGATCGCCATGGCGCAACCCGTGCTTAAGCCGATTGTCGTCCGGGTTGGCAAATCCGTCGGTGAGTCATGCGACTCACGTGACGGGAAATTTTTGCCGCTTTGGATTATGCAAAGCACACCGAAAACAGGACACGCATCGGCGCTCGTAATGCCGAGCGCCGAATCTCCGTCAGCCGGCGACGTGTCGTCGCGTTAAAGCTGAGATGATTTTCCGAAACAGTTGAAAGAAAACAGGAACCGTTCGTTGCCGATAGCGCCGTGCCAGGCGGCAGGCAAAACGCGTCGGCGTCAGAGCTTGATGCCAATCCGGTGCGAAAGGTTTTCGTGCTTGATCGCCTCGTAGCACTCGCAGGCGCATGCTTCGAGCGCCGGACGATCGAGGATGGTAATCCGGCCGCGGCTATAGCGGACGATGCCCCGCTTCTGCAGCTCCTGGGCGAGCAGCGTCACGGTGGTGCGCCGCACACCAAGCATTTCCGCGAGGAACTCCTGCGTCAGCAATAGCTGCTCGCCGCCGGTGCGGTCGGCGCATTGCAACAGCCAGCGGCACAATCGCGACGAGCCGTCGTGAATAGCGTTGCAAGCGGCGTTCTGCTGTGCTTCCGCCCACAGCGTTTCAGTGTAACGTATGATGAGATCGCGCAAGGCAGCGCTGCGGTTGACCGCGTTCTCGAAGCGAGCGGCCGAAATCGCGGAAAATCTCCCCGGGATCTGCACTATCGTCCGGGTAAACGACAGGCGCGGTCCCAGCCCGCATTGCAGGCCGACGGCACCCTCCCGCCCGATCGAGGAGGTCTCGACCATGTCGCCATCACCGGTGGTGATGAGCTGCGAGATCATCCCGGTATGGGGGAAATAGACCTGATCGATTGGGTCGCCGGCGCCATAGCAAACGACGCCTTGGGGCAGTGTGAGCTGCCGGAGATCAGGCTCTAAGAGGATAAATGCATCGTCGGGCAACGCGGCGAGCAAGCGGTTTCCCGCCGACCTAGTCAAGTTGTCTCGTTCGGTCCGGGGCGTCGACCGGTTTATCAACGCATTACTCCAGGTCACGACCGAACCCCACCTCCTCAATCCTGTCGGTTGCCCGCCGCTCGTATCTTTCGGATATCTTTCGGACCCGGGCACTCTAGATCGGTCCCAAGTTCCGAGCGCATTTTGGATTTCGCCAGCGTTTGCCGTGGCATCGCTCCCTCCCGAAGCCAAGCGAGGGATTAAGTCGCCAAGCCGACAGATGTTCCCCTCGGCCTGGCTGTGTTTTCGCCCGCCGACCTGGGCCGATCAGCGAGGGCCAAAGACAATCACTGCGCGGACGTCAAATGTCGCGGATGATGGGCTTGCCGAACCGGCCCGCCGCGTGATGTGGGAAATCGACGAAGCCGATCTTTCGCGATTCCGTTGCCACGTCGGCCGAATTGATGAGTTTGGCTTTGGACGAAAATCTACGCCGCTTGTTGGCGAGCGCGATGCGGGCGCTCGATGAGCGCGCCGCGTTGGCACTATACCATCAGGCAAAAAATAGCGGTCATCGGGCGGAAAAAATGAAGAAGTTCGAGCGCGAGACCAAGATCATCCGCAATTCGACACGCCGCACGGACCGCCTCGCCGCGCAGGCGGATATGGCCAAGCAGAGCGCAGCGGAGTAACGCGCCGCTTGTTTAACTGGAGCGCGAGGAAATTTCTTTAGATCACGCCACGTGCTGCAGGCGATCGTCCGGCCCTTGCGGCCAGCGCGCTGGCTTTGGCGCGGGTCTGACCACTGAGGGTGCTGGCGCCGTCTGCTTCTGATCCCGATCTCGGATTCGCCGCGCGAGCTGTTGGGCGCGGTAATCGCCCCACGCCAACACGATCGCAAACAAGACGAACGCGCCGACGACCGCGGTCAAAACAACGATCTGACCAATCGACATCGCGGATCTCCTCTTAAGGCTCCTTCCCGGAAAGGCCTAGCGCGGCGGCACAAGGGTGCTTTTGACATAGGTCAACCGGGCCCGCTTTTTTCGATCTGACCAGAGGGTTAACGAGATAAGGTGCGCGTGGAGCTATCGCCCGGAAACGGCTATAAGCGAGGCTTGGTTTTTGGTTGGAGCATGATCTTTTCGGAAAACCGGTACCTACTTTTCCGGACCATGCTCTAAGGAGCAAACTGATGACCGGTGCGGTCGAAGCAAATGTCACATCGCTGCCGCGCGACCATCGTTCGGCGGATGCCGCCGCGCAAGGATTGTCTATCGTGGTGCCGCTCTTTAACGAATCGGCCACGCTCGAACGCCTGCACGCGCGGCTCGTCGACGTGGCGAAGCGGCTTCGCGACACCCGGGCGCTGGCCTGCGAGGTGATCTATGTCGATGACGGCAGCCGCGACGGCACGCTCGCCATTGCCCGCGAGCTGCCGGCGACTGGCCTCGACGTGCAGGTGATTTCGCTGTCGCGCAATTTCGGCAAGGAGGCGGCGCTGCTCGCCGGGCTCGACCATGCCCGCCGCGGCGCGGTGCTGTTCATCGACGGCGACGGCCAGCATCCGACATCGCTGATCGAGACGCTGGTCGGCCACTGGCTCGATGAGGATTGTGACGTCGTCTATACCGCGAAGGCGCATCGCGTCAATGAATCGCTGATTCGCCGCGTTGCGGTGAAGGGCTTTTACCTTCTCCTCAATTGGGGCGCGCGGCCGAAGATTCCGGAAGATGCGGGAGACTTCCGTTTATTGTCGCCGCGCGCGGCCAATGCGCTGCGTCAGCTTCCGGAGCGCAACCGGTTTTTCAAAGGGCTGTCGAGCTGGATCGGCTTTCGCCAGATGCGGATTGACTACGAACCGGAGGCGCGCGCCGAAGGCCGCAGCACCTGGAATCTCCGCCGCCTGATCGGCTTGTCGATCGACGGCGTCACGGCGTTTTCAGTGGCGCCGCTGCGGCTTGCCACCGTGATCGGAACGGTGCTCGCGCTTGTTGCCTTCTTTTACGGGCTGCAGATCGTTTATGAGACGCTTGTCTACGGCATCGCGGTGCCTGGCTACCCGTCGCTCTTCGTCGGCGTGATGGTGCTCGGCGGCGTGCAGCTGATCATGATCGGCGTGGTCGGCGAATATATCGGCAAGATTCTCGAAGAGATCAAAGGCCGTCCGGTCTACTTCGTCGCCGAGCACGCGGTGAAGGTTGGCGAAGCAGACAAACAAAACGACGCACGCACCGCGGCCGAATGAACTCAGCGTTGCGGCACATTTGGCTGTGCGCCGACGATTACGGCATATCGCCGGCGGTCAGCGCCGCGATCCGCGAGCTGGTTGCGCGCGGGCTCATCAATGCGGCGTCGGTGATGGTGGTGACGCCGAGCTTTTCGGCGAGTGAAGCGAGTGCCTTGCGCGAAGCTGCAGGCACGCGCGCTGCAATCGGACTGCATCTGACGCTCACCGCGCCGTTTCATCCGCTGACTGATTTCGCGCCGCGGCGCAACGGCGCATTCCTGCCGCTGAACGGCATGGCCGGTCGCGCGCTTGTGCGCCGCCTCGACCGGTCACGGCTCGAAGCCGAGATCAAAAGCCAATTTGCGGCCTTTCGCAGTGCTTTCGGCCGCGCCCCCGATTACGTCGACGGCCATCAGCACATTCACGTCTTCCCGCAAATCAGCGATGCGCTCCTACACGTGATCAAACAGGAAGCGCCGCAAGCGTGGCTGCGGCAATGCCGCCGGGCGGCTTCGGCGCCGAAGAGCCTTACCGATCCGAAAGGCTACATCCTCGACGCTTTGAGCGCGCGCTTGCGCCGGCTTGCTGCACAGGACGGCGTGCGCACCAACCCGGCCTTTGCCGGCACCTATTCGTTTCGCCCCGATGCGGATTTCAGCACGCTCTTTGAGGAGTTTCTCGACGGATTGCCCGATGGCGGGCTCGTTATGTGTCATCCGGGAAAAGTCGATGAAGAATTACGCGAGCTCGATCCGCTGACTGACTTGCGCGAACGCGAATATGCATTTTTTCTTGGCGACCGTTATCCGCGGCTGCTGGCCGAGCGCGGCTATGCGCTGGCGCGCCTTGCTTAAATCACCACGACTTTGGTGCCGACCTTCACGCGCTGATAAAGATCGGTGACATCCTCGTTGCGCATGCGGATGCAGCCGGACGACACATTGGTACCGATGGTCCAGGGCTCGTTAGAGCCATGGATGCGATACAGGCTGGAGCCGAGATAAAGCGCGCGCGCGGAGCGGATTGTCGATGCCGCCTGGCATGAAACGCGGCAGGTCGGGCCGCCGCTGGAGCATTTCCGCAGGCGGCCGCCAGTCCGGCCATTCCCGCTTGGCGGTGACGGTCTTGACGCCGGCCCATAAGAAGCCTGGCCGGCCAACGCCGATGCCATAGCGCAGCGCCCGGCCACCATCCTCGATCAGATAAAGAAACTTGTTTGCGGTATCGACAATGACCGTGCCGGGCGCCTCACGGCCAGGATAGACGACCTCTTGACGGAGAAATTTGGGATCGACCGGATCGTTACGGGGATCGGCCTGGTTCGGCGCCGCATAGGCCTGTGGCGCATAGGCGGGCGACACGGTGCCGGGCGGCGCCGCGTAATATGCCGATTCATTCGGCCGAAATGCGTGCGCCAACATGATCGGCCCGGCGAAAATGGTCGCGAAAAAATCGTGCAGGCCGCGGTTTGGCGGCGCCGTCGTCCCAGCTGGCGGCACGCCGTAAGTTTGTGCGGCGGCCGCGGCTTCGCTTTGCGGCACGGTTGTTGACATGCTTTTTGGTGCGGGCTTTGGCGCGACGTTTCGTGCGTGGGCGACACGCTTGATCGACTCGCTATGCGCCGATTGGCTCGCGCCGTCCGGCGCGTAAGATGGCCGAAGCGACTGCGCCAGCGCCGAGCCCGAAAGCATGCCCGCCAAGATTGCTGCGATGATTGCTGCGATGATTGCCGCAATGCAGATGCGCCGCATGGCCGTACCCGTTGCACAGCGCCCGAACGCGCCGGCAGCCGCGCTGCGCGATCGCCGGATCGGGCTTAAGGGACGAGTACAGGGGCAAAGCTCGACTGTTTGGTTAACAAATCCAAGCGTCGCCGGATTTGCACCTCGCGCATCGAATTACGGTTGATTTTGCTTAAATGCTACGCGCTGCGAGCTAAGACGGCTGGCGGATCAGCACGAAACAAAGAAGCGCAATCAGGGCGAAAGCCGCCACCAAAGCGAGCCCGATCGCGTCGGAGGCGCGATCGGCGACAAAAGTGACGACCACCGGCGCCAAGGCTTGAACCACAAGAAAAGGACCGCCGATCCGGCCCATAAGCCGGCCATAACCAGCGGCGCCAAACAAAGCGAGCGGGACCGTGCCGCGGGCGATGGTCAAAAGCCCGTTGGCCATTCCGAACATGACCGCGAAGATTGCCGCGACGCTTGCGGAAAACGGCAACAACGCCAGCAGTACGAAAGCCGCGACCAACAAACCGACCGCAGAGCGCGCGATCCATAATGGATGCAGCCGCCGCGCAAACGATAATTCACAGATCCGCGCCAAGACCTGCGCTGGACCAAACAACATGCCGATCGCGACGACGGTCGCGGGCGCGAGGCCGAAGCGGTGGAAAATTGCAAGGAGCTGGGCTGAGAGCGCCGAAGGCACGAAGGCATAGGAAGCAAAGCCAGCCGCCACCAGCACAAAGGCAAAACCATGCGAGGGGACGAAGACCTTTGTTTGCTTGTCGGAGGACACGGTATGGCGTGAAACGCTGCCGGCTTGCTGGCGTGGCAGCGCAAAGGCATGTAGCGGCGCTGCCAAGCCCGCCAGCAATGCCGCATAGACCAGGTAAGCGCCGCGCCAGCCTACAGTTTGAATGAGAAATTGCGTTGCCGGCCAGCTCACGGTCGAGGCGAAGCCGCCGGCGAGCGTGAGCACGGTGATCGGCGCGCGCGCCGCGCTGCCGAAGATTCGGCCGAGCGTTGCAAAGGCCGGATCATAGAGCGATGCCGCCATGGCAATGCCGATCGTGATCCAGGCGGCGAAGTAGCTCGCGACGCCGGGCGCCCAAACCAGAGCGAGGAGCCCCGCGGCGCCGATCAGCGAGCCGGCCGGCATCACCACATGGCCGCCGAAGCGATCGATCGCGCCGCCCACATAGCGGGCGCACAGGCCGCCGACGAATAATCCGACGGAAAATCCGGCCATGGCGAAGGACGGCGACCAGCCGTGATCGGCCGCGATCAGCGGCACCGTCAGCACCGGCGGGTAAAACAGCGCTCCCCAGGACAGGATTTCGGTAAGACCAAGCACGCTGACCGCGCGCCAGGGGCCAAAGATAAATGCGCCGAGACTTGGCACGAGACTTGGCATGAGTGTCCGTCAGTTGTGAAAAACAGGCAGGCAAACAGGCGACGACCGGACGATGTGAGGAGTCCGGCATCGTTATAACACCGCGGATGTCATGGACCGCCGACTGTGTGGCAATCGGCATTGACGATGCCCTGTTGGGCGGCAGGCTTATTGCGCAGCTGGCTATTGCGCAGCTGGTTTGGGCTTGGCGCCGGCGCGCGCCACGCCTTCTGGCGCGCAGCGCACATAAACGCCGGTGCCATAGCGGCCGGCGACTTCCGGATCCATCCAGCGCAGCACCATGGTGCGGCCGTCGAACGACACGATCTCGCGATCTTGCGGGCCGCCAGCATTGCCCGGCGGACCGATATAGTTCTTGCCGGTGCTCGATCCTTTAAGCAGCAGCTCCTGCAACTGCGCGCTATCGGCGAGATACATCATCACCCCGCCATTGGCCCCGCGCGTGATTTCGACCGGCTGGCCGCATTGGCCGCGCGCCGCCGCAGATGTGCGCGCCAAGTCGCTCTCGTTATGGAAGGCGCCATAGCCCCAGCGGCCGACGACTTCTTCCGGGCGGTATTGCGAGGGAATTGCCGGCTGCGTCATGGGTGCGGTGGCCGCTGACTGCTCCAGGGGGGGCGTGTTGGACGTACAGGCCGCGAGCGCGAGCGCGGCAAAGGCCACGCCGCCGCAAGCACACTGCAATCGCGAGGCGCTCATGAAAATCTCCCCAAGGCCGAACCATCCGGCCGCGGCACGGCTCATCAGAGTGACCAGCCCTCCCCCGCCGGGCAGGCTTCTACCGTGCTTTGTACCGCCACGACCTTTCGAGTTTGTTTCAAATCGTCCCCGCAGCCGGCACCTTCGGCAAAGATTACGGCCCCGATTTGGCGGTTTGGCTTGCTCCGCGCCGGCTTGACCCATTGCGCCCCGCCCGCATTCCCGCCGCGCGCGATTTTGTCTTCGGGCGTGGATCGACAAGCGCGGCTGATTTATGGATGCTCTGTGCCCACATCAGGTCCGGATCGTCGAAAAAGTCGCTGTCGGCGCAGAGTTTCGCGGCATGAATGCCGGCAATCGCGCACAAATCGTCGAGCTCATTGGCGTCACCAGTGACCCCGACCGCGCCCAAAAGCTCGCCGGTCTTGTCGCGGATGAGTTGACCGCCGCCTTCCAGAAATAGCGGGTAATCGGCAAGCCTCTCCAGGGACTGCATGAATAACGGCTTTTCCCGCGCCTTCTGCAGCACAAGTTTGGACGGCCGGCCGAGCGCCAAAGCGCCATAGGCTTTGCCGTAGCAAATCTCAAACCGCAGCATCGATGCGCCGTCCTGCTTCTGAAATGCCTTCACGCGGCCGCCGGCATCGAGCACGATCGCGCTCATCGGCCGGCATTTGCGCTTTTTGGCGGCGGCAAAGGTCGCCGCAATAATGGTATTGGCCTCTTCGAGGCTCAGTCCGCGCATTGCTTTTCCAGATTCCCGCTGCGCTGATGGCGGCATGGCCTAGAATAGACGTTCTCGTCGACCAAGCCACCGTTATCGGAGGTCAAAACTCGTGCGCCAGAGCGGGCGCTTTGCTGCAGCCTCGCCTTGACACCCTACCTCAGGCACCTTATTTCCCGGTCGCCCGCTTGGCACTCAGGTTTTCAGAGTGCTAAGGCACTCACATACCGAACCTTTTGAAGGCTAGCGCCCGGTTTCTGCAGGAACACACCGCGCGGCAGACGAGGATCATCATGGCGAAAACCAAGTTCCGGCCACTCCACGACAGGGTGATTGTTAAGCGCGTCGAGGCCGAGGAAAAATCCAAAGGCGGCATCATCATTCCGGACACCGCCAAAGAGAAGCCGCAACAGGGCGAGGTTGTTGCCGTGGGGCCTGGCGGCCGCGACGAGAACGGCAAGCTCGTCCCGATGGATCTGAAGGCCGGCGATCGCGTGCTGTTCGGCAAATGGTCGGGCACCGAGGTCAAGCTCGACGGCGAAGAACTCCTGATCATGAAGGAGTCCGACATTATGGGCGTGATCGCTTGAGCGAGCGTCGACGATCCCTGACATCTGAATTCTGACATCTGAAGGAAACACCAATGACTGCCAAAGACGTAAAATTTTCAGGCGAGGCGCGCGAGCGCATGCTCCGCGGCGTCGAGACGCTCGCCAATGCCGTGAAAGTGACGCTTGGCCCCAAGGGCCGCAACGTCGTTATTGAAAAATCGTTCGGCGCGCCGCGCATCACCAAGGACGGCGTCACCGTCGCCAAAGAAATCGAGCTTGACGACAAGTTCGAGAATATGGGCGCGCAAATGGTGCGCGAAGTCGCACAGAAGACCAATGACCTGGCCGGCGACGGCACCACCACGGCAACGGTGTTGGCGCACGCCATCGTCAAGGAAGGCGCCAAGGCGGTTGCGGCCGGCATGAATCCGATGGATCTCAAGCGCGGCATCGATCTCGCGGTGAAAGCCGTTGTCCATGAAATCAAGGGCCGCGCGAAACGAGTGGGCTCATCGTCCGAGGTCGCTCAGGTCGGCACCATTTCCTCGAACGGCGACACCACCGTCGGCAAGATGATCGCGGAGGCAATGCAGAAGGTCGGCAACGAAGGTGTCATTACCGTCGAGGAGGCTAAGTCGCTGGAAACCGAGGTCGAAATCGTCGAGGGCATGCAGTTCGATCGCGGCTATGTATCGCCCTATTTCATCACCAATGCCGAGAAGATGGTGGCGGAATTGGAAGACGCCTATGTGCTGCTGCATGAGAAGAAACTGTCGCAGCTGCAAGCCATGCTGCCGCTTCTCGAAACGGTGGTGCAATCGGGCAAGCCGCTTTTGATCGTCGCCGAAGACATCGAAGGCGAGGCGCTCGCCACGCTGGTCGTCAACAAGCTGCGCGGCGGCTTGAAAGTCGCGGCGGTGAAGGCGCCAGGCTTCGGCGATCGCCGCAAGGCCATGCTGGAAGACATCGCCATTCTTACCGGCGGCCAACTCATCGCCGAGGATCTCGGAATCAAGCTCGAGAGTGTGACCCCGGCAATGCTTGGCCGCGCCAAGAAAGTCGTGATCGAGAAGGAAAAGACTACGATCGGCGACGGCGCTGGCAAGAAGAAGGATATCGAAGCCCGCGTCAACCAGATCAAGGCGCAGATCGAGGAGACTACGTCCGACTACGATCGCGAGAAGCTGCAGGAGCGGCTAGCCAAGCTCGCCGGCGGCGTCGCCGTGATCCGGGTCGGCGGCGCGACCGAGGTGGAAGTGAAGGAGAAGAAGGACCGGG
>DASSXN010000083.1:0-8010 GCA_035703785.1 Xanthobacteraceae bacterium | reverse complement strand
AATACGAAGTCGTAGCCCTCGTTGCCGTCGCGGATGAATTCCTTGATCGCGTTGGTGACGTGCGGGATGACCTGGATGGTGGCGCCCAGGTAATCGCCCCGCCGCTCCTTGGCGAGAATCTCCTGATAGATGCGGCCGGTGGTGATGTTGTCGGCCTTGGTGGCGGGACGTCCGGTGAAGCGCTCATAATGGCCGAGGTCGAGATCGGTCTCGGCGCCGTCATCGGTCACGAAGACTTCGCCGTGCTGGTAGGGCGACATCGTTCCGGGGTCGAGATTGAGATAGGGATCGAGCTTGCGCCGCTCCTCCTTCGGAATCGGCCGATCAGTGCGGCACAGCAGAATGTCAGGCTGAATGCCGATCGAGCGCAGCTCCTTGACCGAATGCTGGGTCGGTTTTGTCTTGAGCTCGCCGGCGCTCGGGATGAACGGCAACAGCGTCAGATGAATGTAGATGGCATGATCGCGCGGCAGATCGTTCTTGAGCTGGCGGATAGCCTCGAAGAACGGCAATCCCTCGATATCGCCGACGGTGCCGCCGATCTCGCACAGCACGAAATCGAACTCGTCATTGCTGTCGAGGATGAAATCCTTGATGGCGTTGGTGACATGCGGAATCACCTGGATCGTGGCGCCGAGATAATCGCCGCGCCGCTCCTTGGTGATGATGTCCTGATAAATCCGTCCCGTGGTGATGCTGTCCGCCTTTGTGGCGGGCCGCCCCGTGAATCGTTCGTAGTGACCGAGATCGAGGTCGGTCTCTGCGCCGTCGTCGGTCACGAACACTTCGCCGTGCTGATACGGCGACATCGTGCCGGGATCGACGTTCAGATAAGGATCGAGCTTACGCAGCCGCACTTTGTATCCGCGCGCCTGTAGAAGCGCGCCAAGCGCCGCCGATGCGAGACCCTTACCCAGTGAGGAGACCACGCCGCCGGTGATAAAAATATACCGCGCCATGGGACCTAACCCTTAGCGCGGCTCGCTCGATTCGACGAGCGATTTTCCGGCATGGCTGGCGCGCCACGGGAAAGCGCTTGCCGAGACGAGCCAAAAACGATGTTTTTACAATACATTGGACTTGTGTGTTTAAGCGTAATTGCAGGTCGCGGCCGCGCGCATTCCGACCCTAGATGGCGATTGTCTCTGCGAGGCACGACCAGGCAGAGCAGGAATGCTGACGCTTATCGCGATTGCGGGACCTGCGGTCCACCCGGCGGCGCGGGCGCGGGCTGTTGGCCCGCCGGGGCCCCAGGGCCCGCTGGCAGCGTCGGAATACCCTTCTGCAACTGATTGAGCAGTCCGCCGGCTTGGCCCCCTTGGCCCGATTGCGGCGGTTGCGGCGTTCCTGCGGGCGCCTCTTGGTTCGCGGGAGCGCCGGTATTGATGATCGAGGCCGGATGGCGCTGAAAACTCGCCCACCAAGACAGGACCAGGCTGGTGACAAAGAACCCCCCCGCCAACAGCGCCGTCGTACGCGACAAAACGTTGGCAGTGCCGCGGCTCGACAGGAATCCGCCGGTTGAACTGAGGAGGCCGCCGCCCTCGGACTTCTGCAGCAGCACCACGCCGATTAGCGCGATAACCAGCATCAGATGAATAACGATAAGGACAGTCAACATTCCGAATATCCGTTCGCGCCGTGGCCTTAAGATCTGGGACTGCGCCGGCACCGTCTCATATAGGAAGCCGCGAGGTCTCTACACGGTCCGCGGTGGCATTTCTATGGCTCTTTGCGCGCAAAGAGCGCGAATGGACCTGAGCCTCACTGATTGCGGTACACGCCGGCAATCGCCAGAAATTCGTTGCCATTGAGGCTTGCCCCACCGACAAGCGCCCCATCAACGTCTTTGACTCTGAGCAGGTCTCTTGCGTTGCCAGGCTTGACCGAGCCGCCATAGAGAATGCGCGTGTTGCGGCCGATCTCGGCAAAGCGCGACGACAATCGCGCCCGAATGAATGCGTGCGTCTCGCCGACATCGTCACGCGTCGCCGTTACGCCGGTGCCTATGGCCCAGATTGGTTCGTAGGCGATCGCGATGTTCTCGCCATCATCAGTCAACGAACCATCCAACTGCGTGCCCAATACGTCGCGGGTGTGCCCGGCGTCGCGCTCGGCGCGCGTTTCACCGATGCAGATAATCGCAAGAAGGCCGGCGCGCCGCGCCGCGAGGGCCTTGGCGCGCACCGCCGCATCCGTCTCCCCATGGTAACGGCGCCGCTCGGAATGTCCGACAATCACGGCCGTGGCTCCGGCATCCCGCAGCATTTCAGCGGAAATATCCCCGGTATAGGCACCCGCGGCCTCGGCGTGGCAGTCCTGACCGCCGATGGCGACGGGTGTTCCTTGCGCCTTCGCCGCAAAGCCGGTGATGAGCGTCGCCGGTGGACAGACCATAAGGTCAACTGCGGCAAGGCCGCGCGCGCCGGCAATGATTTTTTCCAACTCCGCGATGGAGGCTCTCAGCCCGTTCATTTTCCAGTTCGCGGCAACTAACGGACGACGCGTCATCTTGATCTCGATGCAACCTCTAAAAATCGCCGTATAGCCTGCGACAAACAGCCGTTAGCAGACCGGTTGCAGGCGGAAAAGAGGCGCTTTACGGCTCACCGCCATCGGTTGCGGCAGCACTGACCCATCCTTATAGTGCAGCGCCGCGCTGCGCCGATAAGCGCATTTCAAACGTTGGCAGGATGCTCAGGGGAATTCGCAAAGCCTCCGAAAATTGGCTCGGCCGTGGCCTCATGGCCGCGGTCATGACAGTGCTGGCCGGCAGTTTTGCCGTCTGGGGCATCAACGATATTTTTCATGGCTTTGGCCGCACCACCCTTGCCAAGATCGGCGACGCTGAAATCCCGATCGATCGTTTCAGGCAAAATTACCAAGATCGCCTGCAGCAGATCGGCCGTGAACTTGGACGGCCGATACCGGCCGACCGCGCCAACGCTTTCGGGCTTGACCGGCAAGTGCTAGGCGAAATGATTGCGCAGGCCGGACTCGATCAACGCGTGCGCCAGATGGGTCTCGGTCTGTCCGACGCTGACATCGCGCGGCAGATTACATCGGATCCGAAGCTGCAAACTGCCACCGGCCAATTTGATCGAGCCAAATTCGAACTGATCCTGCGCAATATCGGCTACTCCGAGCAGCGGTTCGTGGCCGAACAACGGCACGAAATCCTGCGCCGACAGATTCTGGACAGCGTCTCTGCCGATCTCGCAGCCCCCAAAGCTTGGCTTGATGCAGTCAACCAGTTCGAGAATCAGCAGCGCAGTGTCGAATATATCGCGCTCGGCCCCGCGCAAGCCGGCGACATTCCAAAGCCAACCGAGGAAGAGCTGAAGAAGTATTTTGACGAGCGCAAAATCATGTTCCGCGCTCCGGAATACCGCAAGATCGCAATCGTTACGGTGACTCCGGCGGAGCTGGCGAAATGGCTGGAAGTTTCTGACGACGACATCAAACAGGCCTACGATCAGAGGCGCGTCAGTTTCACGACGCCGGAGCGGCGGCACGTCGAGCAGATTGTGTTTCCGACCTTGGCCGATGCGCAAGCCGCCGCCGACCGCATCAAAAACGGCGCGCATTTCGGCGAGATCGCCAGCGACCGCGGCTTGAAGGACCAAGACATCGACCTGGGCACGATACCGAAATCACGCATCGTGGAGCCGACGGTCGCTGATACGGCCTTCAGCCTGAAGGAAGGCGAAATCAGCGCGCCGCTACAGACACGGTTCGGAGCCGCGCTCGTCACGGTTCTGCAGATCGTACCTGAAACGACGCGATCCCTTGCCGAAGCCACACCGCAGCTTCGCTCTGATATCGCGCTCGAACGCGCCAAGACCCAGGTGCAAAACCTGCATGACAAGATCGAGGACGATCGGGCGGGCGGCAGCTCTATTGAGGAAGCCGCTGCGAAGCTGAAGCTACCGGTGACTACTTACGAGGTGGACCGGTCTGGGCGCGATCCAGACGGCAAGCCGCTCCCTAATATCGCCCACGGCGCTGACGTAGTTAAAGCCGCGTTTGCCTCCGATGTCGGCGTCGACAACGATCCGATCGACGCTGACGGTGGCTATATTTGGTATGACGTCGCCGCGATCGCGCCGGCGCGCGAGCGCGCGCTCGATGAAGTCAAAGCGGAGGTTGAGCAGCGCTGGCGCGACGACGCAGTCGCTTCCCGATTGAAAACCAAGGCTAGCGACATGATCGGCAAGCTCAACGGCGGCGAGCGGCTACCCGCGTTAGCCTCAGCCGATGGCCTTAAGTTTCAGACCGCAAAGAACATCAAGCGCGGCACCGCCAGCGGCGGCATTTCGGCTCGGATGACCGACGCCGTCTTCCAAACTGCAAAAGACGCATACGGCAGCGTAGCAGGCGACAATCCATCGCAATGGATCGTGTTTCGTGTGCTTGAAGTCAACACCCCAGCGCTCGATGCAAATTCGCCCGACCACGAACGCATGACCCAGACCGTGCAACGGGAACTCTCGGCCGATCTGGTCGGCCAATACGTCGCCCGGCTCGAAGACGATCTCGGTGCCTCGGTAAACGCCTCGGTGCTGGCGCAAGCGACAGGCAACAGCCCGCCGGACACCAACTAGATGCAGTTCGAGCCTTCGGCCGAATCGTTCGCAGCGCGGTATGCAGCGGGCGAACCGCAGGTAGCATGGACCACGCTGGTTGCAGATCTGGAAACACCGGTTTCGGCGTTTCTCAAGATCGCCGCCTCACGGCCCGCGAGTTTTCTTTTGGAGTCGGTCGAAGACGGCGCGGTCCGCGGGCGCTACTCGATTATCGGCCTGGAGCCGGATCTCATATTCCGCATCGATGGTCGCCGAGCGGAGATCAATCGCGCCGCGCAAACTGAACCCGAGGCGTTCGCAGCGCTCGACGACGCGCCACTCGTTGCGCTGCGCAGCTTCATTGCCGAAAGCCACATCGCCCTGCCCGACGTCCTGCCGCCGATGGCTGCCGGCGTTTTCGGCTATCTTGGCTACGACATCGTCCGACTGATTGAAGACCTGCGGCCGCCCCGCAACGACCGGATTGGCATTCCAGACGCCGTCCTTATTCGCCCGACATTGATCCTGGTTTTCGATGCGGTCGAAGACACGATTACGATCGTGACGCCGGTTCGCAGGCACAAGGCAGTACCGGCTCAAGCGGCGTTAGCAGGCGCGAAGGAGCGTCTATCGGCGGTGGTTCATTTACTGGACCGGCCGCTCGATAAGACAGCAGAAATCGAGAGCGAATCATTGCTCGTCAAGCCTATGTCCAACACCACTCCCGCCGAATTCAAACGCATGGTTGCGCGCGCAAAGGACTACATCGCCGCCGGCGACATTTTCCAGGTCGTGCTCTCACAGCGTTTCGAACTGCCATTCGCGCTGCCGCCGTTTGCGCTCTATCGCGCTCTGCGCCGCATCAATCCATCGCCGTATCTTTATTTTCTTAATTTCGGCGACTTTGCCATTGCCGGATCGAGCCCGGAAATCATGGTCAAGACCGCCGGCGGGATCGTAACTATTCGCCCGATCGCAGGCACGCGCCCGCGCGGCGCCACGCCGCGCGAAGATCTCGCGCTTGAAGCCGAGCTTCTCGCCGACCCCAAGGAGCGCGCCGAGCATCTCATGCTGCTTGATCTCGGCCGCAACGATGTCGGCCGGGTTGCTGAGATCGGCAGCGTCAAAGTCACCGACCAGTTCTTCATTGAACGCTACAGTCAGGTCATGCATATCGTTTCGAATGTCGAGGGAACATTGCGCAAAGATTGCGGGCCGCTCGATGCCCTGGCGGCCGGTTTCCCGGCGGGGACTGTCTCCGGCGCACCGAAAGTGCGCGCGATGCAGATCATCGACGAGCTAGAAAAAGAAAAGCGTTCCCTGTACGCCGGGTGCGTCGGATATTTTTCGGCCGGCGAACAGATGGACACCTGCATCATTTTGCGCACCGCACTGCTCAAGGACGGCAAGATGTATGTTCAAGCCGGCGCCGGCATCGTCGCCGATTCCCAACCCGAGTACGAGCAACAGGAATGCATCAATAAAGCCATGGCGCTGTTTCGCGCCGCCGATGAGGCGAAGCGATTTGCCAGCGCGGCCCGGCGGGGTGAGTAATCACCAAACCAATGGTGCGTAACTCTCATGTCGCGCACAAAGTTATGATGCGGTAGACGCCGCAAATTTACTTTGTATTGCGCGCCAACTAATATCGTCGCGGCCAGCAACCGCATGGGGGAAAGCATGTGTGAAATTTGCCGGAGCGCATATTCTGTAACGCGACGCAGCGCTCTGACATTTACAGCATCGGCATTGGCGGCAAGCTTGATCGGTCGATCGGCCATGGCTGCGAGCGAAAAGACGCCACCGAAGCCGCAAAATGTCATCTCCCCTGACGCCGCGCTCGACCGTTTAACGAAAGGCAACGGCCGCTACGTCCGAGGAACGACGCTCCGGCACGACTTCGCGCACGAACGCGAGGCGCTGAGCACAGGCCAGAATCCCTTCGCCGCGATATTGAGTTGCGCCGATTCGCGCATTGCTCCCGAACTTTGTTTCGATACCGCGCGGGGCGACCTGTTTGTTTGCCGCGTCGCCGGCAATTTCGCCAGCGACGAAATGGTGGCCAGCTTGGAATACGCTGTGGCGGTGCTCAAGACGCCGTTGATCATGGTGCTTGGGCACGAAGCGTGCGGCGCGGTGGACGCCACCATCAAGTCGGTGAAGGACGGCTCGACCCTGCCCGGTCATTTGCCGTCACTGGTCGCGGCTCTCAAGCCCGCGGTTGATGCGGTCCAAGGGCAAAGCGGCGACTTGCTGGCCAATGCGACCCGGCGCAACGTCACGCTCAATGTCGATAAGCTCAAAAATGCCGCCCCGATCCTGAGCGCATCGGCCGCCGACAACAAAATCCGAGTTGTTGGCGGGGTTTACGAGTTAAGGACCGGAAAAGTGCAATTGTTGAGTTGAACAACAACTGAACTGGGCCACTGCTCAAATAAATCATCGGGCGGGAATGGCGCTCCGACTGTAAACGCGCAGCCTTCGAAATACCGTTCGGGATAGGGGGACTAACAAACATCCGAGACCCGCCATGGCGCCAAGCAGGATCGGATATTGAATGATGTCGGCGTAGACCAGCGCCAGACCGCGCAAATAGATGACGCCACTGAAGGCGATGATCGCCGCCAGATAAGCGGTCCCAAACATCATTGCGGCGAGCGCTTTCGGCATTTCTCCCAAGTGATCGGCCTCTGCGGCTTCCGATCGGCCTTGTGGACTGCTCTTGCGCTCTTTGTCTCTTGGCCGGGGCTGCAATTCGGCCTCGAGCCTGCGAATTGCCGCTTCCAGCGCAGTTTGCTCGTGCGTGATCGTCAGGGCTGAAATTTTTGGATTTTGCTTGCGCAGTTCGGCAACGATGATGCTGCGGGCGCGCTCATACAACTCCTCGCGCGCGGCACCGTCCCCGGTCTCGAGGTTTACGACCGCTCGGGCAAGCACTGAGTAGTAATCAGCCATGTTCAACCAAACTGCACTAGAAAAATCAACACCTTAGGCGGAATTTGCTTCCCAGAAAATCGGTCTGGGCAACGCCCGGGCATCACTTCTACCCTCTCTACCGCCCTCGCTAGAAGCAACGCACCAGCGGCCACGCTAATGGCTTTGCGGGCTATCGGGGCTTGCGGACGAACATGACGCCGTCGTCGGTGATCCGCACTCCACGGCGCAGTACCGCGTGAATAACTCGACGCCTTGGACTGTCGGTCATTCGCCCAGCACGCGACGACGATGTCCTCCGGCGCTAAGGTTATCCCGCGCGGCCATCCCTGAGAAACGCCCTATACCAAGGGAAAAGGGTTCGGACTAAGGATTAATTGAGTTTTAGAGGGGCGGCTCTATCTTGAGCCCAATGGCTGAGCTGGCTGCGGATTTGTCATGACGCGCTTAGCTTCAGGGCCCCGACATGGCGTCGGGGCTCTTGCTTATACGCGCCCGCCCAAGCACCGCG
>DASSXN010000003.1:0-33510 GCA_035703785.1 Xanthobacteraceae bacterium | reverse complement strand
CACTCGCCGTGCGCCTGACGAATCAAGTCTTCCCGATTCCCAAAATGGCCGATCGGTCCGAGCTCCTTTTTGCCGGCGGGATCGTAGAGCCAGTACCAATCATAGCTGCCGCCGTAGAGGAAATAGCGATGCGACAGCACGATCAAATGATCTTTGTATTTGCTCCGGCAGAAATTGAGGACCAGGACATCATTCGCAGGCAGCAGGAAATGTTCCTCGCCGGCGCGCATTTCATAGACATGCAGCGCATCGGACGTAGCCCAACCGTGAGTGAGAAAATAAAGCCCCCGCCCGTCGGAGCTGAACTGCTTGCTTTTAAAATTGCAGAGCTGGTGCTCGGCGTCGCCGCCGCGGCCCTTCAGCAGGAGCCGGTCATCGCTGCCGTCCGGATTGATGCGCCGCAACTCGTCGGGCCGCGGCTCAGTGGGACAGAACTGGTCGGGCTCGTAATGGCGATGGGTGCGGCCGCGGCCCTGCCGCGTGTAAACCACAAAAGCGCCGCTCGGCGACAGCACCGGATCGATATCCATCTCCGAAGCCGTGAGCTTGGTGGTGTTGCCGGCCCGCTCGATGAAAATGCTTCCAGCGTCGCTGTAAACGCGCGCCGGCTGACAGTGCGCGGCGATCGTGCCTGTCAGCAGTACAAGGAGGGCCAAAATATGTTTCATGTTTTGGCTGGATGAAAATCGAAAGGCGCTCGCCCCGCTGCCATCTTGGCACGGCCCGCGCAGAGCGGCTATCAGGATGGGGACAACATCGCCAACCCAGGCAGCAACGAATGGCCAAGCTCAACCTTTCGGTCGCAGTGGGCGACTATGACCGCACCCGCGCCCTGATCGACGGCAGCGTTCAGATCGATGGCGTCGATCCGGTCTATATGACGCTCGTTCCTGAAGAGATTTTCTTTCGTGCCTTCCGCGCTGCCGAGTTCGACATCTGCGAATTGTCGCTGTCGAGCTACACGGTCAAGACGGCGCAAAACGACTGTCCCTATATCGCCGTGCCGGCCTTCGTTTCGCGCGCCTTCCGGCATACCTCGATCTATGTCCGCACCGACCGGATCAAGAAGCCGCAGGATCTCAAGGGCCGCAAAGTCGGCGTACCGGAATATCAGCTGACCGCGAATGTTTGGGCGCGCGCCTTTCTTGAGGACGATTATGGCGTCAAGCGCTCGGATATCCATTGGATCCGCGGCGGCATCGAACAGGCCGGCCGGCCGGAAAAGATCACCGTGAAGCTGCCCCCCGGGGTGCGGCTCGATAATACGCCGGCCGGCGCGACCATTTCTGCGCTGCTCGAGGCCGGTGAGATCGACGGCTTCATCGCGCCGCGGCCGCCGACGCTGGTCGAAAAAGGACATCCCCATATCGGCTGGCTATTTCCCGATCCGACGGCGGTGGCGAAAGCTTATTTCAAGCGCACCGGCTTTTTTCCGATCATGCACGTCCTCGGCATTCGCCGCGACCTTGCGGAAAAACATCCTTGGCTCCCCGGCGCCGTGTACAAGGCCTTCGAGCAAGCGAAACAGGCCGGCCTTGAAAAACTTTCGGACACTTCGGCGACGAAGGTCACTTTGCCTTTTGTCGAGGAGCGCCTTGCGGAAGCCCGGACGCTCATGGGTGATGATTTCTGGTCGTATGGCGTCGAAGCAAACCGCAAGGTGCTCGACTATTTCCTGGCGCAGCATCACGGCGAAGGGTTGTCATCGCGTCGCGTTCAAGTGGATGAACTCTTCCACCCCGCGACTTATGAGACGTTTAAGTTGTAGGTGATATGCAAGCTGTAGGTGATATGCAAGCTGTAGGTGATATGCAAACTGTAGGTGATATGCAAGCTGTAGGTGATATGATTGTCTAACGTCGCTCACATCTTCGATCCGTCATCCTGAGGTGCGAACGAAGTTAGCCTCGAAGGATGAACGGCCAACCGAAGTCGGTCTTCCGATTTCGGATCATAATTGTCCAAGTCGGCAACAGCCGACTTGGCTGCCGTCGCCCTTCGAGGGCCGCGGAGCTTGTTATCGGGCCGGCCGCTTCCGCCTTCACGCTCCGCGCTTCGGCGGACTCGATACCCGCCGAAGCTCGCTGAGCGAGCAAAGGCGGGTCGGGCCGGACCCTTTGGCGGCCGCATCAGGGTGACGGTCCTAACTCCCCCCGCGCGTCATGGCCGCGGTCATGGCGGCGGTGTAGCCCGCTTCGACGCGCACATCGACGACGGCGACATGACCCGCGTCGACCGCGGCAATCGCTTTTTCCAGAACGCCGGCGAGATCGCCTGCCTTGGTTACCGGACCAAATCCGGCGGCGCCTTGCGCTCGACCCATGGCGGCAAGATCGACCTCCGGGTCCGCCATGCGTTGGCCGATCCACTTGTTTTCGATCGGGCGATTGCGGGCCCGAGCCATCCGCTCCTGATGCAACTCGTCATTGTAGAAGGAGCGGTTATTGGCAAGCACGAATAATAGCGGAATCTTGTAATGCACCGCGGTCCAGACCGCGGTGACACCCATCAGAAAATCGCCGTCGCCGCAGATTGCGATCGGCAACCGTCCCGAACCCTTCAGCGCCAGCGCGGCGCCGACCGAAATGCCCGGGCCGCCGCCGACCCCGCCGCCGCCGTCCGAGCCGACATAATCCAGCGGGTGGCGGAACGTGAGCCAGCTGTCGTCCCATGATAGCGGCAGGTGCGTATACGTCGCCGCGCGATCGCCGAGCACTGTGCGCAAGGCGCGGGCGACATGCTCGTTGGTGAAGCCGGACGGTTCCTTGTTTGATGTTCCGCGCGGCGGCGGCACCACGTGCGGCTTTGCGCTTTTGCCGATCGCTTTGACGAGTTCGGGAACGACGAGATCAGGATCAGCGGACAACAACAGATCCACCGGCGGCAATCCCTGGTAGTCCATGCTCCAGCCGTTGTGAATGCGATGGTCCAGCGAGATCTGGATCACTTTCACTGACGGCGATGGGCCGAAAGCGCGCAGCGCGCCGGCGAGGTCGACCCAATCGAGACTGAGCACGACGTCGACGTTCTTTAAACCGGCAACACTGTCCGGCGTGATCGCGCGCGGCGAGCCAGCATAAAGGGGATGATCGGTTGGAAAGCTCGCGCCGATCTTGAGATCGGTGACCACGCGCGCGTTGAGAGCTTCAGCAAGCGCCACCCGCGCGTCCCAAGCGTCTGTGCTGCGCGAGGTGCGGCCGGCAAGCAACAAAACCTGTTTTGCGCCCTTGAGAATATCCACCGCTTGCCGAATCAATTCGGCGGGCGCCGCCGTCGCAACCTGCGGCATGTAACGTGCCACATCGATCGGCGGCAGCGGCTCGGCACCCTTCGCTTCCTGCAGTTCGGCGTCGAAATTGATGTAGACCGGGCCGCGCGGCGCCGTGTTCGCAATCCAGGTGCCACGCAAAATCGCTTCGCGCGCCGCGCCCGGTGACGACGGTTGGTCGTCCCATTTGGTGTATTCGCGCACCAAGGCGCCCTGATCGCGCGCGGTATGGATCCAATCGATCCAGGGCCGGCGCTTGGCCGCGTCGACCGGCCCGGTGGCGCCAAGTACGATGACCGGCATGCGGTCGCACCAGGCATTGAACATTGCCATGGTCGCATGCATCAGGCCGACATTCGAATGCACCGCCGTGACCATGGCCTTGCCGGTGACCTTGGCATAGCCGTGCGCGATGGCGACCGCGGCCTCCTCGTGCAGGCAGAGCAGCATCTGCGGCTTGGTATTGCCGAGATAATTGACAATGCTGTCGTGCAGTCCGCGATAGCTCGCGCCGGGGGTGAGAGCGATATAGGGAATATCAAGCGCGCGCAGCGCGTCGGCGATCACATCGCTGCCAAAACCAGGCGCGTTGACGCCGGCCGGCGTTGGACGTTCGACCCCGGCCACGGCGGGGTCGGCGTCATTGGCTTTGGCGCGTGCGGTCGCAGAAAGGGGCGGCGTCATGGTGGGATTCCTTCGGGGACTTACTTAGCGGCAGTCTTATATACCGCGGCTGCCGGGCTTGGCGGCGTCATCCAATCGGATCGCTGAGGAATGCACAAGCCGGTTCCGCGCGATCGAGCGCGGGTCATGATCCTTGACGCAACCGGGCGAGAAGCTTCACGCCGGCATAGCCATCGGCCGGTTCGATGCCGAATTTGCGCTGGTAATCGCGCACGGCAAGGCTCGTCGCATTGCCGATCCGGCCGTCGGCGCCGCCGGTGTCGAAGCCGAGCGCCGTAAGGCGGCGCTGAAGTTCCTGGACCTCGGCGAGACTGGGCGGCGGCTCGCTGTCGGGAAATTGCTGGACGAATGGCGGGCGGCCGACACATCGATCGCCGAGATAGCAAAGGCCGAGCGCATAACTCGTTGCCGGATTGTAGCTGCGCGCGGCGAAAAAATTGGGGCCGAGCAGGAAAGCGGGGCCGCCCGCGACCGGCAGCCAAGCGCGCGCGGTAGCGTTTGGCTGCGGGAAGGGCTCGCCGTCGGCGCGCGCGACGCCGAGCGCTTGCCAACTGGCGTAACTGCGCGAGGCACTGCCGCTGATCGGCCGCTTCATGCGTACTTCGTAACCCCAGTGCTCGCCGCGCCGATAATTGCCGCGTTCCACGAAATAGCGCGCGGTCGTGGCGAGCGCGTCGTCCGGCGGACCGTAGGGCGAGATTTTGCCGTCGCCGTTATAGTCGATGCCCATATGCAACCAGACTTCCGGCATCCATTGCGTATGCCCCATGGCGCCAGCCCACGAGCCGACCATTTCTTCCGGCGTGGTCCAGCCGCGCTGAATGATGGTCAAGGCATTGACCAATTCGCTTTCCCAATAGCTGCGGCGGCGCGGCTCGGCCCAGGCGAGCGTTGCCAGCGACGGAATGACCGGCCGCATGTGGTTCTTCTCGACGACGGGATCGCCGAATGCGGATTCGATGCCCCAGACCCCGAGCATGAAGGAGGCCTCGACGCCAAAATCACGGTCAATGCGCGCCAGCAGCGATGCGAATTCTTTCGCTTTGGCTTTGCCCGCCTCGATCCTCCAGTCCGAGGCGGCGCGGTTGAGATATTGCCAGAGCTGTTGATTGAACTCCGGCTGATTGCGGATCGCGTTTAGCCCCGTCATGTCAGGCTGCACGCCGCGCATCACTCGAGTGTAAGTCTCCTCGCCGATGCCGCGAGCAGCAGCCTTGCTGCGAAAGGCGGCGATCCACTGCTCGAAGCCAATCTCTGCGCGCGCGGTGGATAGCCTCGACAGCGCGGCGGCGCCGCCGGCAAATGACAGCAAGTTTCGTCGTGTAAGGCTGGGCAGCGATGTCGTCGCCATCACGATCTTATCTTACCGCCACTGAGATGCGGCCCGTGGCGCGAATTTGTAGCGTCGGTAAAGGCCGCTAGTGATGCGCCGCTTGGACCTGGTCAGGCATGCCCAGTTTTGTGATCAAGCCGTCGAGGCTATTGGCGAAATTCTCGATGCTAAAGTTGAGCGGATCGTCGTGACCATTGGCGATTTGCGCATCGATCGCAGCGTGGAATGCCGGGATGAGCCATCGCTCCGCACGGACGCTGGCGATTACGTAGAGCAGCGCAAGCCGGTCATATTGCGCGGCCGTAAAGGCGGGATCAGGCGAGCGCGCATCATTGCGCCGGCCGCGGCCTGGCGCGCTTCGCCGCGGCTGAATCATTTCATTGTGCAGGAATAGCCCCTTCAATGCCCCGCCGAATTCCGCCGCCTGCTCAAACTTGGTCTCGCGCCACGGGATCGAATAATCGTGCGCCAACAGCAGCTCGCCGGTGCGGCTGATGACAACATGGGCTTTGCCCCAGCCGTCATGGCACTCGAAGTTTCGCAAGTCGTTGACCTTGCCGCCGCCATCGATGTCATCCGGGAAGGAGCGGCGGCCGAAATTCGGTCCACTGGTGTCGTGGATTACGAAATAGCGCGCCATCGGTGCCCCAAGTTCATTGTCGTGGGCGCGCGACACCGGCAGCCAGAGAAAATCACCGAATTCGCCCTCGAGCCCCAGCGTGGAGAGGTAATCGCTCAGCGTAGCGCGCGAGGGCAGTCCGGTCGTTTGTCCAATTTGTTGGGCCAAGACGTGCGGCAGGCTCTGCAAACGCGGTTCGAGATTGCGCGATGAATCCATGCCGCGCATCAGGCACATCGCTTGCTCGACGGGCGTGCCGGCGAAGCTCAATGTCTCGCTGTCGAACGCGCATGCTCCCATGCTTTTGATGAAGAAGAGCGGGCGAAAATGATCCGGCTTGCAGCCGGCAAGCACGGCATCGAGCGGCGCGAGTACGATCGGGCCCGCGAGCATCGCGGCGCATAGCCATTCGTAAATTTTGCTCGACCCGCGCACGCGTCAAATCCCGACGTTTGAGAGTCGATAATATCGCGAGCAAAGCTCGTAATGCCAAGCCGTGCTTGAGTCTTTTTGAAGCGCAAGCCAGCCAGGATGAATAAATATTCAGCTTAAATTCAGAAAAGCTGCCGAGCAGCGAAGAAAGCTCAATCTTTTGCCCGTTCGACATAACTGCCGTCTGCGGTCATCACCACAATCTTGGTCCCGGTGGTGACAAAAGGTGGGACCATGGTGCGCACTCCATTCGAGAGCAAAGCGGGCTTGTAGGACGAAGCGGCGGTCTGTCCCTTCACCGTAGGCTCGGTTTCCACCACTTCCAGCACCGCCTTGGGCGGCAGTTCGATGGCAAGCGGCGCGCCGTCATGCAGGCTGATGGTCACTTCCATCTCCGGCTGCAAATAGGCGGCCTGGTCGCCGATGATATCGGCGGGCACGGCAACTTGGTCGTAGCTTTCCATGTTCATGAAATGGAAGCCGTCGCCGTCCTGATACATGTATTGGTGCTTGCGGTCCTCGACGAACGCGCGCTCGACCTGGTCGGTGGTTTTGTAACGCAGCGAAACCTTGACCCCGTCGCCAATGCGGCGAACGTCGAGCTGGGTGACGGGCGTGCCCTTGCCGGGATGGATGTTCTCGGCGGCCATAACGACCCCGAGTTTACCGTCGATTTCGACGATATTTCCCTTGCGCAATGAACTGGCGATGACTTTCACGGCTTCCTCAACATCAATGGCTTATGGATTGGCTTTTCGGATTTCGGGCGCACCATACTGATCTTGAGCTTTCCTGCCAGTTATTTCTCAATTGCCGGCGGACGAGGAACATGCTGGACAGGGCCATGCCGCACGTTCCGCCGTCTTCCTCGCCGTACTGGGCCCGCGAGATTCATGCTGATCGCCGACCGATCCTGTTGGCGCGCGGCCGCATTGTGGCCAGCTTGCGCGCCTGGTTCGCCGCGCACGACTTTGTCGAAGTCGAGACTGCAAGCTTGCGGTTCTCGCCCGGCAACGAAACCCATCTGCATGCTTTCGCCACGTCGCTTATAAAGACCGACGGCAGCCCGGCGCCGTTTTATCTGCGCACCTCGCCCGAATTTGCCTGCAAGAAATTATTGGCGGCCGGCGAGCGGCGCATCGTCGAGTTCGCCAGATCGTTTCGCAACCGCGAGCGTGGCGCGCTGCATCATCCCGAATTCACGCTGCTCGAATGGTACCGCACCGGCGAGCTGTATGATGTGCTGATCAACGATTGCATCGCAATTGTGCGTGAGGCGGCTGCGGTCACGCAGACGGGACAATTCAGCTTCCGCGGCCGCACGGCCGATCCCTTCGCCGAACCCGAGCGGCTGACGGTCGCGGAGGCTTTCGCCCGCTTTGCCAAGATCGACATTCTCGCAACGCTCGCGGCTGACGCTGCGGATCGCGACCGGTTTGCCCGCGCGGCGCAGGACGTCGGCATCCGAGTCGCCGAGGACGACCGCTGGGCCGATATATTCAGCCGCGTCTTGGTGGAGCGGATCGAGCTCAATCTCGGCATCGGCCGCACCACGATCCTCGATGAATATCCCGCCGTGCTTTCGGCTTTGGCCAAGCGCGCGCGCGATCCTCGTGTGGCGGAACGCTTCGAGATTTATGTCTGCGGCGTGGAACTCGCCAACGGCTTTGGCGAGCTGACCGATCCGGTCGAACAGCGCCGCCAGCTTGAGCAGGAAATGGCGGAGAAACAGCGGCGCTACGGCGAGCGTTACCCGATCGATGAAGACTTTCTTGCCGCGCTCGCTCATATGCCGGCGGCGTGCGGCGTGGCGCTCGGCCTCGACCGGCTGGTCATGCTGGCGACCGGCGCATCGCGGATCGATCAGGTGCTCTGGACACCGCTCGACAATCCGTCGCAATAAGCGAGCATTGCGTAAGCCGCCAGAGGCGTTTCCGAGCGGCAATAATGATGAGGTCGGCCATGCCGGCAAACAGCAAAACTCTGCGCAGTGCATCTGCGCTGGTCGAGGCGCAGCTGATAAAACCGGAGCGCCTCGATGCCTTGCAGAATGTCGCGTCGCGCTATGCGGTGGCGATCACGCCGGCGCTGGTCGATTTGATCGACACCGCGGACCCGCACGATCCAATCGCACTGCAATTTGTTCCCGATGAGCGCGAGCTGGAAACCCATCCGGAAGAAACCGCCGATCCGATCGGCGATGAGGCGCACAGTCCGGTCCCGGGCGTGGTGCATCGTTACCCGGATCGCGTGCTGCTCAAGCTCCTCAATGCTTGCGCGGTGTACTGCCGCTTCTGCTTCCGCCGCGAAATGATCGGCCCGGGACGCGGCGCGCTCGCGGGCAGGGCGCTCGCTGCGGCGCTCGATTACATCGCCCGCACGCCGGAGATTTGGGAAGTGATCGTGACCGGCGGCGATCCGCTATTGCTGCCGCCGCGCCGCTTGAAAGACGTGGTGACGCGGCTTGCGGCGATCGACCATGTGAAAGTCGTCCGCCTGCACACGCGCATTCCGATCGTGGCGCCGGAACGGGTTACGCCCGCGCTATTGCGCGCGCTGCGCACCGGCAAAGCGACCTACATGGTCTTGCATGCCAATCACCCATGCGAGCTTACCGAGGATGCGCGCGCGGCTTGCGCCCGCGTGATCGACGCCGGCATTCCGATGCTGTCGCAGTCCGTGCTGCTGTGCGGCATCAACGACGATGCGGAAACGCTCGGCGCCTTGATGCGCGCGCTGGTCGAATGCCGCATCAAACCCTATTACCTGCACCATGCCGATCTCGCTCCCGGCACGGCGCATTGGCGCACTTCAATCGCGCAAGGGCAGGCTTTGATGCGCGCGCTGCACGGCCGCTATTCGGGCCTATGTCAACCGCACTATGTGCTCGACATTCCGGGCGGGCACGGCAAATCGCCGATCGGGCCCTCCTATCTGAGCGCCGACGGAAAAGAGGTCACCGATTTCAAAGGTGCGCGGCACGCTTATCCGCCGCGCAGTGGCGATTAGAGCATGATCCGGAAAAGTGGGGACCGGTTTCCTGAAAAGATCATGCTCGGTCAAAAACGTAGAGCGACAATCGATTCAACTTGAAACAATCACGCTCTAAGCCGCGCAGTCCTCGCGCGGAGCGAAGAACACCGTGGTCTCGAATTCGTAACGACAGCTTTGGCACGACCATGTGTGCCGCACGCTTCGCTCGTTAAAATATTCAGACCAGTCGGGAGCGACGAGCCATTCGCCGCATTGGGGGCAACTGTTTTTGCTGTATGTGGCCAGTCGTGTTTGCGATGCCCGCGTCCGTGCCGCCGTCTCGGCATGCAGAGTCATGATTGGTCCTCCCTGAACCCGAACCACCCTCTGCCCATAATCAGGCTAGAGCCATTCCGTGGCGCCAGCAAGACAGATTTGCGTCGGCACGGTGGACGCTTCACTGAAATTTGCGCTGCGATGCAGCAGTTTTTAAATTTTAAAATTGTGCGCTGCGTTAGGGTGTGGCGTTGAATCTGCAAGGATGAACGTTCGAAATCAAATCAAGCTGCAGC
This sequence comes from Xanthobacteraceae bacterium, assembly GCA_035703785.1. Taxonomy (GTDB): domain Bacteria; phylum Pseudomonadota; class Alphaproteobacteria; order Rhizobiales; family Xanthobacteraceae; genus BOG-931. The sequence continues at coordinate 23,629 of DASSXN010000003.1, read as the reverse complement.
GCGATGGGGAAAGGCGTAGAATTCTAATCCGCTTCAAAAATGGAGTAGCGGCCATGAAATCATCCATCAAACTATCGATCTCGGCGCTTGCTTTTTTCGCCGCGGCGGCGGCCCTCGCCGGTCCGGCTCAGGCGCAGAATTATCCTTGGTGCGCGCTCTACAACGGGGGCGCCGTGGGTGGGGGGACGAATTGCGGTTTCGTCAGCTTTGAGCAGTGCATGGCGACTGCCAGAGGTTTGGGAAGCTTCTGTTACCGGAACACCCAATACGTACCGCCGCCTGGGCCGCATTCGGGGAGGCGCTACCCGTATTAAAGAGTTTGCCGCCGCCCGAGAATGCCGCTTGCGGTCCGCTGGAATCTAGCCCGGCGCGAGGCCTGGCGAGGCGAGCCGCAAAACCTCCGCCCGCGGCGAGACGCTAAGCACGACGCCGCACCATTTGCAGTCGAAGCTGGCGAAGACGGTATCCACAGCGCCCTTGGAACCCGTACGCTTGAACTGCATCGGCAAGCCGCAAAACGGGCAGTGTGGATGCGGAGCGTCGGCGTCCATGCGCCGAGCCATAGGCTTACATGGTTAATTGAAAGTTAACGCAGCGCGCCGGGTCCGATGGAACCGGAACATCCAGGGGTGGATTTGGGATCTTTGTCTATATCGGAACAAATACCCGCCCACTGCGTTTTTGCTTGATCGAAGCCCCGGTGCGCGGGGCTTTTGTTGTGGTGACCGCAATGCTCGAAACAACCGATTTCTTCCAGGATCAAGTCAAGCAGTGCAGAAAACTCGCCGCCGACGCGCACGATAAAAACGATCGAGAATTTTGGCTGCGCTTAGCGCATCGCTGGGAGGGATTGTTACGAGCCCAACAGCACGACGGCGCCGGCGTCGAAACCGTCCAAAAACTCAGATTCGAGCGTCCGATATTTGCCAAACGACGCCGCGCCGCATAGCGCGGTCCTGCGCAGCGACACCGTTTAGTATCTCCAACTCCTCAGCTGGCCACCCATCGAAGCGGCGATTTAATGCGCCGGTCGCGGCATGTGCTGCGACTGGCGCGCCCTACGGGAATCGAACCCGTGTTTCCGCCGTGAAAGGGCGATGTCCTGGACCGCTAGACGAAGGGCGCAATGGCGGCGCGTGGAGCCATTAAAGCGCGCGAGATATAGAGAGCTTTCGGACTCCCTGCAATCGCTTCCTGTTGTGAAGATCGTGTTCTAGCATCTTGATGGATCACGAACTTTCAGGGTGGATAATCGCGTGTTGCGGCAGCTGCAGCCGTTACCACTTCCCGCTATTTGGCATTGAGACCCACGGCTCTTTCGGCGGCAACGGGATACCTTTCTGCAGAAGTTCGATCGAGTGCTTATCCGGCGAGCGCACGAAGGCCATATTGCCGTCGCGGGGCGGGCGGTTGATCGTGACGCCGGCTTTCATCAGCTTCTCGCAAAGCGCGTAAATGTCGTCGACCTCATAGGCGAGGTGACCGAAATAGCGCGCTTCGCCGTAATCTTCGGTGTCCCAGTTGTAGGTGAGCTCGACCAGCGGCGCTTGGCGGGCAGCCGGACCTTTGGCTACGAGGTCATCGTCCCCGGACGCGGCCAAGAACACCAGCGTATACTTGTTCTTGTCGTCGACGCGGCGACGGACCTCCTTGAGCCCGAGCTTGTTGCAGTAGAAATCAAGCGCCGCGTCGAGATCGCGCACGCGCAGCATTGTATGCAGATACCGCATTAGAAGACCTCCGCTAGCCGGATGACGGCCGATAACGTATGACAGTGCCTCGCGGTTATGAAGCTTTAGCCAATCACGTATGATCGCGCCTGACCTCGACAGTGCCATAGCGCGCCTGCAGGAACTGGTCCACGCCGCCGGCAGCACCGTGCCGTTTACCGGGGCAGGGATTTCGACGGAGTGCGGCATCCCCGATTTTCGCTCGCCGGGCGGGCTGTGGACCAAGAACCGGCCGATACCGTTCGACGAATTTATCTCAAGCCAGGAAGCGCGTAACGAATCCTGGCGGCGGCGCTTCGCCATGGAGGGACAGTTTGCCGGCGCAAGACCCGGTCGTGGCCATCGCGCGATCGCCAGTCTTTATCGCGCCGGCAAGATCCCTGCCGTAGTCACCCAAAATATCGACAATCTGCACCAAGCCTCGGGAATTCCGGCAGAAGATGTCGTTGAACTCCACGGCAATACTACTTTTGCGCGATGTCTGGACTGCGACGAACGCTTCGAACTGCAATGGGTGCGCGGGCGCATGGATGCGGGCAATGGTTGCGCGCCCGACTGTCCGAGTTGCGGCGGCCACATCAAGACTGCGACCATTTCATTCGGCCAAGCCATGCCGGATGCGGCGGTGCGGCGTGCGCAGGATCTCGCGCAATCGTGCGACCTCCTTGTCTCGATCGGATCGTCGCTGGTGGTTTGGCCCGCGGCCGGACTTCCCCTCTTGGCCAAGCGCAGCGGCGCAACGCTCGTCATCATCAATCGCGAACCGACCGATTTCGACGACATCGCCGATCTTGTTGTGCGCGCCGACATAGGAATGGTTCTCGAACCGTTCGTCGCTGCACAATCCGCCGTCTAACACGCACATTGTACACAGGGAATGACGCTTTTGGCGCAGTGTTGCATTTTTGTCCTTTCGCGTCGGAATGCTGGTGTTATCTTCGATTCGAAAGATTCGTGATGCGCCCGTCGGGCGCCAGCACAGAAGCGGCGGCGGCCACGCGTCATGGCGTCGGACGGGATCGAACCAAAATCTGCGAAACCGGGTATCGGACCCGAATCCGCTCTCGCCGATGAAACCGCCAGCGGTGTCATCGAGGTCGCGGGCGTGATCAAATGGTTCGATGTCGCCAAGGGCTACGGCTTCATCGTTCCGGACAATGGTATGGCGGACGTGCTGCTGCACGTTACCTGCCTGCGCCGGGACGGTTACCAGACCGCGTATGAGGGGTCGCGGGTCGCCTGTGAAGTGCTCGCCGGGCCGAAAGGGTTGCAGGCGTTCCGTATCATTTCCATCGACGAATCCACCGCGGTCCATCCGGCGCAGATGCCGCCGCCGCGCACCCATGTTACGGTCGCGCCGACGAGCGGCCTCGAACGAGCACAGGTCAAATGGTTCAATCGGCTTCGCGGTTTCGGCTTCCTGACGCGGGGAGAGGGGACTCCCGACATTTTCGTGCACATGGAGACCTTGCGACGCTTCGGCATGACGGAATTGTGCCCCGGCCAGTTTGTGCTGGTTCGCTTCGGGCCCGGCCCCAAAGGGCTGATGGCCGCCGAGGTGCGGCCGGAGAGCGGGCCACTCGGCCTGGCATCGCACTAACGTCAAACGCACTGCCGTTCGGCGAAGCGCTGGACCGCATTACGCGGCTCGTGGCGGCAACGCTGGTAGCCTGCTGGGCGCTCCTCGCCGCGTTACCCGCGGCCCGCGCTGCCGGACAAGAGACCATCGAGATCGTGACCCGGACTGGCGTGCATGCCTTCTCGGTCGAGCTCGCGACCAATACCGCCGAGCGCGCGGTCGGACTGATGTACCGCAAGGAACTCCCGGAAGGCCGTGGCATGCTGTTTGATTTCCACGAGGACCAGCCGGTCCAGTTCTGGATGCACAACACCTACATCTCCCTTGATATGATTTTCATCGCCGGCGATGGACGTGTGGCGCGTGTCGCGGAAAATGCCAAACCGATGTCGGACGAGCTGATCCCATCCGGACGGCCGGTGCGGGCGGTGCTTGAAGTCATCGCCGGCACCGCGCGTAAATTCGGCATTGCGGCCGGCGACCGCGTTACGGGGTCGATTTTCGGTAAGGGCAGCGGCCCGTAGATTGAACCGGCGTCGCTTGCTGGGCGAAGACGAAACGGCTATCCAGTTCCGCGAACAGGCGGGGTATAGCGCAGCCTGGTAGCGCGGCAGTTTTGGGTACTGCAGGTCGCAGGTTCAAATCCTGCTGCCCCGACCACTTGCCGCCGATGTTCGGCTAGTCCCTCTTCGTGGCCGCGAACGGGATTGCAATCCACTTGGCTATGGTTCAGCCGCACGATTGGAAGGTTCATCGATGACCGCGCGGATTTACAAGCCGGCCCGCACCGCGATGCAATCGGGCGCCGCGAAGACCAAGGAATGGGTGTTGGATTATGAGCCGGAACAACCGCGCGCCGTCGAGCCGCTGATGGGCTGGACCAGTTCGAGCGATATGAAGCAGCAGTTGCGGCTTCAGTTCGACACCAAGGAAGAAGCCGTCGCTTATTGCGAGCGCAACGGAATTGCATACCAGGTTTTCGAGAGCCCCCCGGTCCTGCGACAACGCATTTCATACTCCGATAATTTCGCTTACGGCCGGCGTACGCCATGGACCCATTAATCTTGACCCATTGATGCGGCTGAGCAGCCCGTGATCGCGCGGCTGGACACAAGCTTGTGAGGGTGACGTGTTTAGTCCTCTTCGGCTTTGTGATTGGCGCCGGGGCTTGCCTGCGATTATGAAACCGCGTGGGAAAGGCGGTTTTGATCACCGCCGCGCAGGAGGAAATCAATGCCTGGCAGGTCTACCGCGAACCAATCCGTGACTGAGACCCATCGCGTGCGCCGCAGAATTTTACAGGGCGGCCTCGTCGCGCTCGCGGCAATTCCCTTGACAGGCTTGACCGGGCGGCTCGTTGCCGCTGCCGAAACCGCGGTCGTCATTCCGCCGCCCGCCTTGGACAGCCCGCCAGCGGGTGCTGGCACGTTGCAAACCGCGGTTCTCGCAGGCGGCTGCTTCTGGGGCGTTCAAGCGGTCTATCAACACACCAAAGGCGTGACCAAGGCGCTGTCCGGCTATGCCGGCGGTCAGAAGGACGCGGCGCATTATGAGATGGTCGGCACCGGGCGGACCGGACATGCCGAGTCAGTATCGATCACCTACGACCCGCAGCAGATCTCTTACGGCAAAATCCTGCAGATCTATTTTTCGGTGGCGCATAATCCAACCGAACTCAACCGCCAGGGCCCGGATTTTGGCACGCAATATCGCTCGGCGATCTTTTATGCCGATGACGAGCAAAAGCGGATCGCCAGCGCCTATATCGCGCAGCTGCAGCAGGCGCATGTTTTCGGCTCGCCGATCGTCACCAAGCTCGAACCGTTGTCCGGTTTCTATGCGGCCGAGGACTATCACCAGGATTTTCTGGTCCTGCACCCGAGCTACCCGTATATCGTATTCAACGACTTGCCGAAGCTCGATAACCTCAAGCAGGTATTTCCGGATTATTATCGCGAGACGCCCGTCACCGTGATGGCGTCAAGCCGGGCCTCCCAGTAACAGGTCGGCACCAGCCCAAATCTGGGCGCAAAAGGCAACTCTGGGCGCAAAAGGACGGGGACCGCGCGTCCCATGAGACCCGTTCGCTATAGCCTTGGCCGCCGCTCCGAAGTATCGTTGGCAACGCAGAACCGGGCGACGAACAAGCCCGCTCCGCGCAACAAGGAACGGGGAGACAACCATGGCTATGGCGACGACGGTAGGCACCTTACCGGAGGCCGAACATAGTGCGCAGCTGCGCAAAGCAGTGATCGCATCGACGGTCGGCACGGCAATCGAGTGGTACGATTTCTTCCTCTATGGCACCGCCGCTGGCCTGGTTTTCGGCAAGCTCTACTTCCCCAACGAGGCCCCACTGGCTGGGGTATTGCTCGCCTTCGGCACCTATTTTATCGGCTTTGTCGGCCGGCCTATCGGCGCGGCGATCTTTGGCCATTACGGTGATCGCATCGGTCGCAAGGCGACACTGATCGCCACACTCATGTGCATGGGGCTTGCGACCTTCGCCATCGCCTTCGTTCCGACCTATGCCTCGATCGGCATCTGGGGCGCGATACTCCTGACCGTGCTGCGGATGATTCAGGGCATCGGCGTCGGCGGCGAGTGGGGCGGCTCGGTGTTGCTGGCGATGGAATGGTCGCGCGGCCACGGCCAGCGCGGCCTGATCGCATCGTGGCCGCAATTCGGCGTGCCCTGCGGCTTGCTGTTATCGAATTTCGCGATCCTGGCTTTCAGCGCCTGGGCCGGCGATGACTTCTTGACCTGGGGCTGGCGCGTTCCATTCGCCCTGTCGATCATTCTGGTTGGCATCGGCCTCTGGATCAGGCTTGGCATCCTTGAGACGCCTGTGTTCCAGCACCTTTTGGACACCAACAAGATCGAGAAGGCGCCGATCGTCGAAGTCATCAAGAAGCAACCGAGGGAGATTATCCTCTCGGCATTATTGCGACTGTCGGAGCAGGCGCCGTTCTATATCTTCACCGCCTTTGTCTTCTCTTACGCGGTCGGCACGCTGCATATGTCGCGCGACTTCATCCTCGCTTCTGTGATGGCGGCGGCGTGCTTGTCGTTCTTCACGATTCCGCTTGCCGGTCACTACTCCGACAAGATCGGACGCAAGAAGATGTATCTGATCGGCGTCGTCGTGGTGGGTGTGTTCGGCTTCTTGTATTTCGCTATGGTGGACACGGCGCTGCCAGCGCTGGTCTTCATCGCCATCACGCTGTCGCTCATCCCGCACGATCTGCAGTACGGGCCGCAGGCGGCCTTCATTGCCGAATCGTTCACGCCCCGCTTACGCTATAGCGGTGCTTCGTTGGGCTATCAGCTGGCGTCGATCCTCGCCGGCGGGCCGGCGCCGATCATCGCCACGGCCTTGTTCGCAACCTATCACTCGGGTTACGCAATATCGGGCTATATCGCCGTCCTTGCGGTCATCAGCTTCATTGCGGCCGCGATGATGCCGGATCACACCGGCAAGGACATTTCGGACGACGCGTACAGCGAGGACTGACGCGGATTGAGAAGGCGGGCATGGCCAATGCCCGCTACACTTCGAGCCCGGTTCTGGTGATCCCGGAGCCGGGCTTTTTGCCTGAGGACTACAGCACCAGATCGGTCTGCGGATCGATCAGGTGCATGTGCTCTATATTGGCGTAAAGCCGCATGGTTTCGCCGGGGCCTGCGGCGCTGCTGGGCTCCACGCGACCGCAGATTTCCTGGCCGTCGACGGTGAAGAATACCATTGTCTCCATCCCCATCGGCTCGACCACGTCCAGAATGACGGCGAATTCGCAATTCTGATCGCGATCGCTGCGCCGCGGTTCGGTGATGTGCTCAGGGCGCAGGCCGAGCGTCAGTTCCTTCCCGGCGAGTGGCTGGTAGCGCGCGGTTCGCGCCGCCGGTACAGGCAGGCTGATCTTATCGGAAATGCGTACGCGCAGTCCGGCGCCGTTCTGCTCCAGGCGGCAGCGGATGAAATTCATCGCCGGCGAGCCCATGAAACCGGCGACGAAACGCGTCTTCGGATGATGATAAAGGTCTTGCGGACTTGCGATCTGCTCGATCGAACCGCCGTTCATCACAACGACGCGGTCGGCCAGCGTCATGGCCTCGACCTGATCATGCGTGACATAGACCGTCGTCGTCTTCACCAGCTGATGCACGCGCTTGATCTCGGTGCGCATTTGCACGCGCAATTTGGCGTCGAGATTCGACAGTGGCTCGTCGAATAGAAACACCTTCGGATTACGCACGATCGCTCGCCCCATCGCGACGCGCTGGCGCTGGCCGCCGGACAGCGCCTTCGGCTTGCGTTCTAGAAGTTCGCCGATGTCCAGAATCCGGGCGGCATTATCGACGCGCCTGCGGATCTCGTCCTTGGGAAATTTGCGCAATTTCAGGCCGAACGACATGTTCTCGTAGGCCGTCATGTGCGGGTAAAGCGCGTAGTTCTGAAATACCATCGCGATGTCGCGGTCTTTGGGCGGCCGATCGTTGACGATTTCGCCGCCGATATAGATGTCGCCGGCAGTCACCTCTTCGAGACCGGCAATCATTCGCAACGTGGTGCTTTTGCCGCAACCCGACGGGCCCACCAGGACCACAAACTCGTTATCCGGAATTTCAAGATTGATGCTGCGCACGGCCTCGACGTTATCAAACCGCTTGACCACGTTACGCAACGAGACTTCGGCCATGATTTTCGAACCTCTCTCAGCCCTTAGTGGCGCCTGCGGTGAGCCCGGCGATGTAGTAATCCATCAGGAAGGCGTAAATGACGAGCGGCGGCGCCGCGGCAACGAGCGCGCCCGCCATCAACATTCCCCATTTGTAAACGTCGCCGCGGATCAGGCTCGTCACCGTGCCCACGGTGAGGACCTGCTGGTCTGCCGAGTACAGAAACGCCATCGGATAGACGAAGGCGGCCCAGGAGACCGTGAAGGCGAAGATCATGGCGGCGATGATGCCGGGCAACGCCACCGGGATGAAGATCTTGGTCAACATCTGCATGTGGCCGGCGCCATCGATCAGCGCCGCCTCGTCGAGCTCTTTGGGGATCGATTGGAAATAGCCGATCATGATCCAGGTGCAGAACGGCACCGTCAGTGTCGGGTAAACGAGCACCATGCCCCAATAGGAGTTGAGCAATCCGACCGCCTTGACGATCTGAAACAGCGGAATGAACAACAGCGTATCGGGCACGAGATAGGTGAGAAAAATGCCCGTGGCGAGAATGCTCGAGCCCCAAAATCTCATCCGGCCGAGTGAGAACGCCGCCAAGACGCTAACCACCATGGTGATCGCCACGACGCACAGGGTAACGACGGCGGTGTTCCTAAAGAACGTGAGAAAATCGGTTTGCGTCAGCAGCAGTTTGAATTGATCCAGCGTGGCGCCGTTCGCAATGATCCAAGGATTGGTCGCCATATGCGCGACCTCGGCGTCGCTCTTGAACGCCGTGACGATCATGTAATAGGGCGGGATCAGAAAAAAGATCGCGAACAACACAAGGAAAAAGTACGAGGCGATCAGAGCCCAGCGCCGATTGCGGCTCAGGCTGCCTTTTAGGCCTAAACCCGCGCCGGCGCCGCGCGCGGCAACTGCGGCAGTGCTCATCCGATTTCTCTGCCTCGCTTGCGCACACCACGCAAGATGAAGATCGCCGCCACAGCGAGGATCGGGAACATGAACAGCGAGGTGGCGGCGCCGAGCGGCAGATCGCCCGAGCGAATGCCGAGCAGGAACGCATAGGTGGCGAAAACGTGCGTCATGTTGCGCGGCCCGCCAGCCGTCATGATCTGCACGATGTCGAAATTGGCAAACGTAACGATCAGCGAGAACAGCACGGTGATGGCGATGATATTGCGCATCATCGGTAGCGTAATGTGACGGAACTTCTGCCAGGCATTGGCACCGTCGATTGCGGCGGCCTCATAGAGCTGCTCGGGAACGGATTTGAGCGCGGCGAGATACATGATCAGGAAGAACGGTGCGCCATACCAGATGTTGACGAGAATGACCGAGAAGCGCGCCCAGTACGGATTGCTGAGCCAGGCGACCTGATCATGGCCGAAGCTCTCGAGGATATAATTGAACGCCGAATGCGTCGGGTCGAACAGCCACCACCAGCCGAGCGAGGAGAGCGCCAGCGGAATGACCCATGGGACCAGCAGCATGCCGCGCCATTTGCGTTGACCTTTGGCCGGCAGGTTGTTGATCAGGTGCGCGGTGATCAGCCCGATCAGCGCTTTGAAGAACACTGCGGTCAGCGCGAAAATCGCCGACTGCTGAACCACCATCCAGAACGCGTCACGGGACAAGAGGAAGCTGAAATTGCCGAGCCCGATAAAGCGCGTCTGCGCCTTGTTCAGCATCGACAGATGGATCGAATACAGGGCCGGATAGACGACGAGGCAGGCGATGATGAGGATCAACGGCAGGCACATCAGGAAAGCGATCGTCGAACGCCGGCGCAATACCTGGTGGAGGCCGCGCGCCGTCGACGACGACAAAAGCGCTTGTTGCAGCCGGGTTCGTTCTAGCCGTGGTGACCAGGTGTGAACGGTATCGGCCATCGTTGCCTCGTGGCTTGGTTATCGTTTGAGCATGATCTTTTCCGAAAACCGGTATCCACTTTTCGGGATCATGCTGTCCGGGGCATGCCGGCCGAAGAATCCGGCCGGCATGCTTTTGCGTTCTATGAGCCGAACTGCGCTTAGGCGCGTAAAGTTCCTTCGAGCTCGTTTTCGGCCCACTTGATCACATCATCAAGCTTTTCATTGCCCTGCGTGAATTTGGAAACCATCACGGTATTGATCGCTTGGTTGTAGATTTGCGCGCCGACATCCGAACGGGCCGGCGCCCCGGCCATCGAAGTCTGCTCGTCGCCACGGGGCGGATAGCCGTAAACGGTTCCGACCGGCGGCTCGACCGTTTTCCAGGTGTCGAGATCGTACATGCTCTTGAACGACGGCAGATCGTAGCCGGATGACGCCTGGACCAGCTGGGCGATGGACTCCTTCTGAGAAATGTAGAGCAGAAGATCCTTCGCGGCCTGCTTGTTCTTCGAGAAGCTCCAGACGCCGTAGAACTGCGGGAGCTGGCCGACGAAACGGCCTTTTGGTCCGCTCGGCATTGGATGGGTCCAGCAATTCGCCGCGACTTGCGGATTGTCACGTTTGGCGACTGCCCAGGCGCTCGGCGGATTCATGATGCTCGAGCCTTTGCCGGAAATGAGCCAGCGGTTATTGCCGGCGTCATCCCAGGCATAAACTTCAGGCGGGTTCACCGCCATCAGCTTCTTTAAGTATTCGAGCGCCGTGCGCGTCTCATCAGAATTGATCTTGATGTTGTCCTTGGCGTCCACCATGACCACGCCGAACGCGTTGAACAGCGCGCCGACCCAGTCGACCGCATCGCTGGTTTGGCCCATCGGCAAGCCGACCGGATAGCCCGCTTTGTGCAATTTTTCCGCAGACGTCAGATACGCGTCCCAAGTCCACGTATCGGTCTTGGCTTTATCCCATTTCGATTCGTCGGCGGGGAAGATGTCGGTTACGTCGATGCCGGCATGCTGCTTGTAAAGATCGATGCGCGAGCAGCATGGTTTGACCTGACTGCCGACGGCGGTCGGTATTCCGCGCCAGGTGCCTTTGATCTTGGCGAGATATTCGGCGACCGGGCTGATCGGGCCGTATTTTTGAGTCAACTGAGTGATGACGTCATCGACCGGCTCAAGCATGTTCTGGTGAATGCGGACATTCCAGTCGCGGTGGGACATAATGTCGTGACCGGTGCCGGCCTGCGCTTCGGCGGCCGCGGTGAGCTTGTCCTTTTCGCCCTGCGAGGTGATGTAGTCGATCCTGACCTCGCAATTGTTCTTGGCGCCCCACTCATTGCAAAGCTTGGTCAAGGTGTTGTTGGCCCCGGGAACCCAATGGTCCCACAGGCCGAGCGAGAGCGAACCGGCTGCATAGACCCCTTTGACATAGGGTGCGGCGATGGCGGCGGCGGAGCCGAGCGCCGCCGATTTTATAACCTCGCGGCGGGTCGGGCGTGTGCGGGCAAGCAGGCGTGAAAGGGTCATCGTGTCCTCCAAGGGGGTCCAATAGGCGACGCCGTCATTATTGTGTTCTGGCGTGGCCAAAACATACTCTGGTTGCGCAGAACGGGCTAGTGCCGCGAACCCGAAGTTCGCATAACCCCGCGGAGCCCTCGGCGCGAACTTCGGGTTCAAAAGCGGCACTACAAGGATAGACTTGCTAGTGTCCTTTTCGATTCCGAAGTTCGTGCGAGTGCGCCGCAAATGCTTTCGAACTTCGGAATCGGGACACTAGCCATCTTGGGCGGTCTTCTTGCGGGGATGGCGTTCGGCCGCGGGCGTACCCGTGCCCACAAAAGCGCCAGCCGGGTGAGCGCAGGCGCTAGCCGAACCCTCTCTGAGCAGCGGGCGCGGGGCTGAGCTTCTTGCGAAAAACCGTGTCCGGATATTCGCTATCGGGAAGCAATCGGTTGTCGGGTCCGAAGATCAGCGGCTTTTGCGCTCCATGGGGGACGCGAAGGAGAGTCTCAAACCGCTCGCCGACCGGCGCATCGCACAGGCGGAAGTGGCTATAGCGAATAACCAAAAGTCCGCCAGGCTTCAGACAGCGTTCGAAATTGGCGACGGCGCGGGCAAAGTCCTCGAAGCGGAGCAGGGGATCGCAACGCGTTATGCCCGCCAGGCCAAGGCCGCTATGCCGCAGCACGGCCATACAGAAGATCGCATCGTAAATACCGGAAGGCTCCGCTTCAGTGGAAGCTGCCGTTTCGAAAAGAATTCCATCGTCCGGTGCGGTGTCTAAACGCCTCCGGCAGACCGCAATATTAGCCGCATTGATGTCGGTACCCTTGATGGTTGCGCGAGGAAAATAATTGCGCAGTGAAAATACCTCCTCGCCGGTCGAACAGCCGTAAGAGAGAATTTTGATCATTTGATCGCGGCCGAGGGTAGATTGAACGAAACTAAAAATGCCTGGATAGCGATCTCGCTCGGTGTTGTTGAAAGGCTGGAACGCGCCCCGCGGCCGCGCCAGGTAAAGCCACACTGCGCGGCGGTAGGGTCTGTCGACCACGACACGCCAGAGCTTGCGGACCGCACGGATGGCAAACGGCGGAACACCGTTTCCGGTGGCCCTATTTATGTTCTCAGTCATAAATTTTGCCGTCGCTGGCGTGGTGTGCTGCGTTGAAATTCATAGCATCGTTCGTATGATCGCGGCGCGCTTCGCTGTCGGGTATTGAAGCGAGAAAAACGAGACGAGCGGGAACGGTGCATACTTACCGTATTTGCGGGCTCTCGGTCGCAAGCGATATCGTCTTGCCAGGCGTCATTGCAGACGCTGCTGATTCTTTTCCCCAAGTCACGATTAGGCGTGGGGCCGTGCCCGAGGCTTTGCATGAACCGAATATGACTGGGCCGACGTGGCAAATCGCCGGGAAACAGTTCATCTTACGCATTCCAAACGTCGCCCGATTTCTGCTCAATAACGGCAACCAGATCTTGTTTTCTCCGGAGACGGAGGGAAGCGCAGAAGACGTTCCGATTTTCATTCTCGGGACTGTGTTTGGAATTTTACTGCATCAGCGCCAGCAAATCGTTTTGCATGCGAGCGCGGTGGAGGTGAACGGAAAGGCCGTTGCGTTCTGCGGCCCTTCAGGAGCGGGCAAATCCACGCTTGCCGCCGTGCTGTCCCAACGCGGTTATCGCCTTATCACCGACGACGTTTGCGCAATCACTTTGCCGGTCGGCGAGACCCCAATCGTTCATCCCGACGGCCGTCAGCTCAAATTGTGGGCGCAGGCTATCGAAAAGCTCGAACTTGAGGACGCCCGCGGCCAGCGCGTGCGCAGCCGCCTGGAGAAATTCTACGTCGAGCCGCGCGATGCGGCGACTGAAGCGTTGCCGCTTGGGGCGGTCTATGCGTTGGATGAGGCTCGGCCTCCGGCTACTGCCGGCATTGAACAGCCCAACGTGGTCGATTGTGCTTTACTCTTTCGCAATCACGCCTACCGGCCGTTACTCGTTGCCCGCCTGCAGCAAAAGGAACATTACTTTCACGCGGCCGCGCAAATTGCCGATAAATCTGGAGTGTTTTTCCTCAGCCGGCCCCTCGACTTCGCCGCTATGGCCGACGTCGTGTTGTGGCTGGAAGCGCATTGGCGCGATATAGGCGTCATGGAGAAAGCGGCGTGACCCGCATCATTTGGCTCGCCTCATATCCGAAATCCGGCAATACCTGGCTGCGGCTGCTGATCGGGAATCTATGGGCGGAAGACGGCGAGCGCGTCGGCTTAAGCCGCTTGCCTCGCGGGGGCATTGCCAGCGATCGCTTCCGTTTTGACCTTATCATGCTGATCGATTCCAGTCTGCTTACTCATGATGAAATCGATTGTCTGCGTCCACGCGCCTATGAGGCGATCGCACGCGGTGAATTTGGCGATCAAATCGGACGAGGGGAAACGGCGGTCCCGATCCGTTTCGTCAAGGTGCATGACGCCTACACGATGACTCCGGCGGGGGAGTCGCTCCTTGGCGGCTCAAATGTCGCACAAGGCGCCATCGTTGTCGTGCGCGATCCGCGCGACGTGGTACCGTCGCTTGCCCACCATATGAATTTCAGCATCGATGATGCGATCAAGTTCATGAATAGCGATGATGCGGCGAATTGCAAAAAGGAGCACGCTCAGAATATTCAGTTGCGGCAGAAACTGGGCGGCTGGAGCGAGCATGCCGCAAGCTGGCTCGATCAGACCGATCTTCCGGTCCATCTGGTCCGTTATGAAGATCTGCGCAGCGACACCGCCGGTACGCTGCGCCGCGCCTTGGAGTTCGCCGGGCTTCCAGTGACCGAGAAGCAAATTAAACGTGCGGTAGCGTCTTGTAATTTCTTGCTCCTGCGTCAGCAGGAACAACAGGATGGCTTCGCAGAGGCGCCGCGCCGGGGGGTAAAGTTCTTTCGCCGTGGCGAAGTCGGCAGTTGGCGCGATAAACTGACCCGCGAACAGGTCGTGCGGATCGAATCATGCCATGAACGAATGATGCTGCGTTTGGGCTACGAATTGTCTCGCGCCGCACAGCTCGCCGAAGGGAGACTTCATGATGGTGCGACGGCAGGGTGATTGGCTCACTGCAAGGGTGGGCGACGAACTGGTGATGATGAGCGCGGAAAGCGGCAATTATGTCGGGCTCACCGAAGTTGGCGCGCGCGTGTGGGAATTGATCGAGACACCGCAGGAGTTGGATGCCCTGTGCAGCAAGTTACAGGAGGAGTTTGAGGTTTCCGCCGAAACGTGCCGTTCGGATGTCGAGGCGTTTCTGAATGAGCTAGTGAGGCATGGCGCGATTTCTCTTGATCCGTCGCCTGCTCCTTAGGTTTGTGCAGGTCGGCAACCGGCGGCGCGTGCTCGCTGCCGAAGCTGTGCTCTGTTTGCTCGCGGCGCGGCTCGCTTTGATCTTTGTGTCATTTCCACATTTGTCCCAGCGCATCGGCACCTTGGTGCCGCCGACTGATCCGCGTGTCGTAAAAGCGGGTGCCGGTGCTAGTCCCGAACAGATATGGATTGCCAAAGAGGTCGGCTGGGCGGTGACGCGCGCGGCGCGTTACATGCCTTTCAGGGCAGTGTGCCTGCCGCAGGCCATGGCCGCGCATCGGATGTTGGCGCGCCGCGGAGTCGCCAGCGTCATGCATATCGGCGCCGGCAGAGGAGAAACCAATCCGCTCAACGCCCACGCTTGGCTCGATGCCGCGGGCGTCGAAGTGACGGGCTATCCGGTTGCGGAGCGGCTTGCTGAGATTGCGTGTTTTGTTTGAGCAAGCGTTGTTCGAGAAGACGTTTGTTTGATGAAATGGTTAAGTCCAGATCATTAGCCTCTCGCGATCGTGCGCACCAAATATTCGAAATTCCTGCCCTGCGGTCGTACGGATCGATTGCGGCAATGGATAAAACAGCAGGGACCACGCAGAATTAAATACCGCGCCCGGCCGGTTCTCATAATGCGTGACCTCATCCAGCTCCAGCGCGATCCATTGTACAATGCCGTTGACGTCGCCGCCCATGGACCGGAAAGCGACCGATGTCTGCGACGGCGCGCAATAGCGCGCCGAAGCAAAATCGAAAACGAACAGACTGGCTGGATCGCTGCGCAGCACAAGTTGTTCTTTGCCGATGTGGATCGGCCGCATTGGCCGGGCCAGTGCGTTGAAGCCCGATAAATCGAATCCTGCGATATTTGTCAGGCTACCTATCTCACCGCGAAGGTGTGCCAACGCAACACGTGCGGTTCCCCGCGCCGGGATGACGCGCGCTCCTGGTTTAAGGAGATTGCGAACCGCGCGCTCATGTGCCGCCAGAATTTTCTCACTTAGAAGATTGTTGCTGACGATTTCCGAAACCAGAATATCGGCACGGCCCCCCATATCCACTTCGGCATCGAGATCGTCGGAATGTTTGACGACCACGCGAACGCGATCCCCATATCCGTTATGGGCTACGATCTCGGCCGCTTTCTCGGCGATCGCGGGTACTGTTTCGCACGTAATGACGGCGGCGGCTCCGGCACGGGCGGCCATCATGGCAAACAGGCCAGTGCCGGTTCCAATCTCAAGGACGCGCGAATAAGGCGTCACCGCACGCCGCAACGCAGTATTATATGCGCCATTGCGCGCGTGGTCCTGTACGATGCTGAAGTGCCATCGCGGCACGGTTGCGTTGATAAGGAACTTTGCCTTTGCCGCAAGCTGCGCGTTATCTGGCGCCAGCGATGGCGCCGCGCGGCACATGGCAAGCGCTTTCGCATTTTGTCCATCCTCTTGCAGCATGCGCGCCAATCCCAGCATGGCGCTTGGGTTGCCCTGAACGCGAGGCTCCAGTGCCGCGATTATTTCTTTGAGTTCAGCCATCAGGCACGCATCCTCCACCGCGGGGCTGTTACGAATGAACCCAGCAGTTTATTGAAAAGCGCGAATCTTCAAACTGGCCTGACGGACAGCGCACCGGCAGCACCTCGTGCGGAAACCACGATGGGAAGAAAATCAGCGTGTCGTTGACCGGTTCGATTTCGACGAAGGTTTTGGATTTGTCGCGGCCGGCAAGCGAATAAATTCGCAAAGCACCGCCCGAGAACGACTTCGGGAGTCGGTGAAAATAATAGACGGCACTAATAAGCCGAGCGTCGACCACAGATTGCATGTTCCTATCGTAGTGTTCGGTAAAAAACGCACCGTCGCCGTGC
This sequence comes from Xanthobacteraceae bacterium, assembly GCA_035703785.1. Classification (GTDB taxonomy): domain Bacteria; phylum Pseudomonadota; class Alphaproteobacteria; order Rhizobiales; family Xanthobacteraceae; genus BOG-931. The sequence continues at coordinate 7,044 of DASSXN010000003.1, read as the reverse complement.
GCGACCATTTCGATCTCAAATTTGCGGGGTTCGAATCGCCCAGTGCCGAGTTGGCGAGACATCTCCGGCAGCGCCGCACGAGCAAGTGTGTGAAGCTCGTCCCTTAACTCGCCCAAATCTGTAATTTTGAAGGATCGCCGGACGGTCAAATCCAGTTCTTTCTCGTCGCTGTTCCGAACGCGGGAAGCGCGAAAGCCATCGCGCTGCGTGCGGGCAAAATGCAGGAGCCGCTCCACCATTTGCGGCCCAAGCCAATTGGTGATGCGTCCATGCGCGGGAGGCTTGAAGAAAATGTCCTCGGTCATCGCGCCGGTACTCTAATAGATTCCGGCTCGACAATTTCTGCAATGTTTGTAAGCAAGTTCTGCAGCAGGCGTTGTGGGCTCAATGCAGTTGAATGAAAATCACATCAATGATGTATTTTTTTCATCTCATCGATGTGGCCGTTAACGCTTCTCTTCGTGCGCGGCACTCTATTGTGTTACATTCTCTTACTATTTGGATTCGGTAGAGTTTGCGACGAGCGGTGGGCAGATGGGTGGGGAAAGCAATGAGCGACGAGCTTGATCATACTGATCGCGGCCGGAGAGAGACGTCCGCGCCGTCGCGAGCGGATGCCATGGCTGCACTGCGGAAACAATGGGTTGCGCCGAAGGTCATCAGCAGCCGGTTTGTATCGACTGCGAATGCGCAGAAAAAGAGTCCCGACCAGACAGCGCCCCACGCGGCAACAAGTCCAACATCCGGCTGAGGTCAGAGTGCTACTTTGGTCGTTTTAGCCGCGGCTCGAAATATTATAGCGATTGTTGCGAAACGAATTAGACGATTTCCTGAGTTGACGGCACTGGCGCATCTGGAGCGCGGCAATAGGTGAGCGCACTCGCAGGTATCTGGCGGTTCGACGGCAAGCCGCAGCCGGATACCGATTGCGCCCGCATGCTGGCAGCGCAGCAGATTTATGGCCCGCACGATCGTCGGCAGTGGTCCGACGATACGCTGGCCATGGGCCGCAGGCTTTTTCGCACCGTCCCGGAAGACATCTATGACCGTCAGCCGCTGCAAAGCCTAGATGGCCGGCTGACGCTCATTGCCGACGTCCGCCTCGATAATCGGGACGATTTGATAGCAGAAGTCGGCTTGGCGCCGGCAGAAGCCCGGGAGCTTTGCGACGCGGCGATTCTGCTCGAAACTCTCGAGCGATGGGGCGAACAGGCAGCGAGCCGTCTTGTTGGCGATTTTGCTTTCGTACTGTGGCATGCGACGGCGCAACGGCTTTTGCTGGCGCGCGATTTCATCGGCCAAAGGCCGCTGCATTATCATTGCGGCCGCGGATTTTTCGCTTTTGCCTCGATGCCCAAGGGGCTGCATGCGCTTTCCGAAATTCCCTATGGACCCGATGAACAGCTCGTCGCGGAATTGATGGTGCTGATGCCGCGGCGCGGGCCGCGAACATTTTTTAAGGACATCGCGCGCGTCGAGCCCGGCCATATCGTGACCGTGACGCGTAACGGCCTCTCGTCGCGGCGCTATTGGCAGGCACAACGTCCTTCCGGCAGCCGATTGCGATCCAGCAATTACATCGAAGGACTGCGCCATCATCTCGATCAAGCGACGCAGTCACGGCTGCGTGGCGTCAACGGCGCCGTTGCCACACAGCTAAGCGCAGGGCTTGACAGCAGTGCGGTTACGGCGACAGCGGCGCGCTTGCTTGCGCCGTGTGGCGGCAAGGTTGTCGCCTTTACGGCCGTCCCGCGTGCCGGTTACGACGGTCCGGAGTTAAAACGCAGTTTCAACGATGAGGCACCGCTCGCCGCTGTCACCGCCGCGATGTATCCGAACATCGAGCATGTCTTGATCCGTTCCGGTCACAATTCGCCCCTCGATGCGCTCGATCGCGCATTCTATCTGTTCGAGCGTCCACTGCTGAATCTTTGCAACAGAGTTTGGATAAATGCGATCAATCAAGCCGCACGCGAACGCAAACTCACGGTGATGTTGATCGGGTTCATGGGCAATATGACCGCGAGTTACAACGGGGCTGAATTACTGACCGAATTATTGCTGGCGGGCCGTTTTATCAAGCTGTGGCGGGAGGCGAAGAATTTTGTAGAAAAAACCAATTCAAGCTGGGGAGGTGCGCTGATCAACACTTTTGGACCATTCATTCCGGTCTGGCTCTGGCATTGGCATGAGCGCAGAGCCAGGGGACACGCAGCGAACGTTCTGGACTATACGGCTATTCGCGCCGACTATTTGACCGAACGCAACCTTCCGGCAACGGCGTGTGCACGAGACCTCGATTTTACCTATCGGCCATGGAAGGACGGCTTCGCGATGCGGCTGTGGGGCATGAGCCGGTTCGACCTTGCTGAGGTGAACAAGGGAACGCTTGCGGGTTGGGCCATCGATCAGCGCGACCCTTTGGCCGATAAGAGACTGGTGGAATACTGCTTGCGCATTCCCACCGACGAATATTTTTCGAATAGCACATACCGCGCGCTGGCGAGACGTGCGTTTTCCGATCGGTTGCCGCAGGCTGTGATAAGTACACGAAAACGCGGACATCAGGCGGCGGATTGGCACGAAGGAGTAGCGGCGGCGCGCTCCGACATTGTCGCGGAACTGGTACGCTTAGCCGACTGTGCACCGGTGGCGAGGGCGCTCGACATTGAGAAAATGAAGGGCCTTATTGATAATTTTCCGACCTCGGGTTGGGAACGCGTAGAAGTAGAAGATCGGTATCGATTGGCGCTGCTTCGCAGAATTGGTGTCGGGCATTTTTTGCGTAAGGCTTCGGGCGCCAACTGATGCGTGCTACTTCCCAAGCGCTTGCCGCGGCCCAGGCCATTGACTCGCGCATGGCATTCGCCAGCCCGGTTTCACCGGAATTTCTTCTCACCGCCGCCTGCTGCCGCTGGCCGCCGTCCGATGAAAGCTCAGCGGCTATCCGCGCGGCCGTACAAGACGTCACGGATTGGGACCGTTTTCTGCGCGTCGTAAAACACCACCGCGTCACTGTGCTGGTTCAGCGAGCGCTGCGTACGGCTGCGCTCGAAGTACCGTCGGCCGTTACCGAGGAACTCGATGCACTTGTCCAACGCAACGTCCGTCGCGGCTTAAAACTCGCCGGCGAAACGGTCCGCTTGCAAAGCCTGTTAGCGGCGTCGGGCATTCCGTCCCTGGTTCTCAAGGGCGTCGCCCTCGAACAGCTCGCCTACGGCTCTATCGCGTCCAAACAAACGCGGGACATTGATTTGTTGGTGCCGCCTGAGCAGGCCGAGGCGGCATTGGCGCTCATCGAACGTGGCGGCTACACATTGTCCTCGCCCGCGACGAGGCTCTGCACAATGCAGCGGCGTGCGCTCATCCGCTATGGCCGCGAAATCGAACTTATGCATCCGCAGACGAGAGTGCGCGTCGAATTGCAATGGCGTGCGGCTGACAATCCGCGGCTGCTTTCCGGCGTCAGTGCGCACGCGGCCACGCAGACCGTGACCGTGTCAGAAGGCCTGAGCGTTCGCACTTTGGCACCGGACGACCTGTTCGCTTATCTGTGCGTTCATGGCGCGCACCATTCCTGGTCGCGGCTGAAATGGCTTGCCGATCTCAATGCGCTGGTCGCGTCAAGCAAGCCCGATCTCGAGTATCTTTACCGGCATGCGCAAAAGATCGGCGCCGGATTGTGTGCCGGCCAAGCGCTGCTCTTGTGCCAGCATTTGTTCGGTCTGAAACTTCCAGCCACAATCGCGCAAGAGCTACAAACGAACAAAAGATGTCAGCGACTCGCGGCCGTCGCAATAGCTGCGATGACAAGGTCTGACGAAACAGGCGAGCGGGATGTTGGAATCCGCGCCGTTGTGCGGGGGATACGCAACCAGTTCCTATTAGGGCAGGGGCAGGCATTTTGCGTGGCGCAGTGCCGGCTGGCCTATGCCGGCGTCCCTGACATCGTTCGCGTTCCGTTGCCGCGGCCGCTGCACTTTATTTTTCCGTTTCTGCGCCTGCCACTGTGGCTGTGGCGGCGCGCCAAACTCGCTTTCGCGCCCCTTTGAGCAAGAACGACATTATGCGCGGGTGGCATGTGACCGCCCTGGCGCGCGCAAGCCGCGACTTTCTTATCGGGGGGATCCTGCTCTACGGTTACGTTTACACCGCCTACAAGTACGGCAACCCCTATTTTGGACGGAACGATTTTTTTCGCTATCAGCAAATAATCTTGCATCCGTTCGATCTGTCGGCGGTTCCGGCGCCATTCGTGTTGCGGCAAATACCGGCAATCGTCGCATCGGCGTTTTATCGCTTTGGTTTTCACTTTGACACCGCCGCCGTGATCGATTCGATCGGCTTCAATGATGGAGAGAAGCGCCGCTTCTTGGCAATGATCCTTTCGAACGGCCTGGCCGTGTGCCTGAGCTTCACCGTTCTCGCTGGCTATCTGAGAAAGAAGCTGGCAACGGACAACATCATCAACTCGCTTGCATTGTTTGGAATTTTTGCCGGCTGGTTCTACTTCCCGAGCGCCGTGATCGCGCCGGTGACAATCGGCTGGGGCTGGCTGGTTAGTGCGCTGTTTGCAGTCGCCTTTATCGAACGCAGCACAGCGATCGCCGTGCTGGCCTGCGCTCTTGCTCTTTTTGCGCGCGAAACCGCGCTGATTTTCGCGCTGACCATGTTCGCGGCCTTGCTGCTGGTGGAAGGCGATCGCAGCCGCTGCGTCGTGGCGCCGATCCTCGTGCTGGCGACCAGTTGTTTGCTTTATCTGGCGCTGCGGATCGGCTTTACCTCGGGTTATGCGCACCAGATCGATCCGGCACATATTGCTGCCCAGCTTAGATCCCTCAATTTCCCAGCTCATTTTTTTATCCAATTGATCATCGCGCAGGGCATGCCGGTCTTGCTCCTGGTTTTCATCGCGACCAAGCAGCCGCGTTACGCCGCCTACCTTTTAATTTCGGCGGTGGCCGTCGCCGTGACGGCGCTGGCGACCGACGTCACCGATGTCGGATTGCTGCTCGGTGAATCGCTGCCATTTTATGCGACGATTTTCGTTTTGGCCTGGAACGGCGCCTTTGCGGTGCGTGCAAAAGAGTCATCTTCGGCGGCGGACGGCGGCGAATTTGCCAGCGGTAGCTCGTCGAAATTCGCGGATTGAGGCCGCAACCGCCGCGCTGTTCTCGAGCAACGGAATAGTGAATGCCGATGCGGCAGCGGCCAACACGGCGTAAGATGCCGCATAACGCACGTCCCGATGACGTTGGTCGGGGTTTCACTGGAGCCGCACCATGATCTGTCACCGCATCGCCGCGCTCGCTGCCATTGCTCTATTGTGGATGACTTTTGATTCGCCGGCTCAAGCGGACGATCTGATTGTTGAGAAAAAGACGTTTTCGTTGCCGAGCTACACCACCGTTGCCGGCGAGACAATCAAATCGGTCAAGGTGGGTTGGGAATCGGCGGGCACGCTCAATAGCAACAAATCGAACGCGGTCCTCGTCACCCATTTCTTTTCCGGCACGAGCCACGCCTTCGGCAAGTACAATGCCGAAGACAAGGCGGCCGGCTATTGGGATGCGATCATTGGTCCGGGCAAGGCCATCGATACCAACAAATATTTCGTGCTGTCCTCCGACACGCTCGTCAATCTCAACGTCAATATGTCCAATGTCATAACGACGGGGCCGGCAAGCATCGATCCTGATACTGGCAAACCCTATGGGATGAGTTTTCCTGTCGTCAGCATCAAAGATTTCGTCAGGGTCGAGAAAGCCCTGATCGACAGCCTCGGCATCAAGAAGCTCAAGGCGGTGGTCGGCGCCTCCATGGGCGGGTTACAGGCCTACGAATGGGCGCAGAGCTATCCCGACAGTGTCGACCGGATCGTTGCGGTCGTCGCTTATGCCACTCCGGAGCCATATCTGATCGCCTGGCTCGACATGTGGGCGCAGCCGATCCGGCTCGATCCGAAATGGAATAATGGCGATTATTATGGCAAAGCGCCGCCAATCGATGGTCTCAAGGCCGCGCTGAAATTGGTGAGCTTGCAGGCCAATAGCTGGGAATGGGCGCGCACGACATTTGGAACTGCGCCGGCCGAAGAGGGCAAGGATCCGGGAAGCGCTCTCGCCAACCGATTCAAAATCGAAGGCTTTCTCGATCAGGCCGCGACCGCGCGCGCGGCTTTGGCCGACGCCAATCATTTTCTTTATCTCTGCAAGGCCAACCAGCTCGCCGCCGTCGATCCGGCAAAGATCAAAACGCCTGCACTTATACTTTATGCGCCGAACGATCTGGTATTTTACGAACCGATCGTTCGCGAGACGTTGCAAAAAATTGCCGAGGCTGGCGGATCGGTTGAAAGCGGAACGCTTGTCGGTCCCAATGGACACCTTGATGCGTTCACGGCAATCGGGCAGGGCGCCGACAAGATCGCGGCCTTTCTTGCAAAATAGCAGCGGCAAAACGCGCGAACCGTCGCCGGCGGATAAAAAAGCGGGGCCGAGACCGGCCCCGCTCATTTTTTGTAGCGCGAATGTGTCGCGCGGATATGCCGGACTAGGCTTTCTGCGGCGCCGGCTCCCAGATGCGCATCTGCTTGGTTTCCGGCATCAGGAACAGGCCCAGCACCAAGCATATCGCAGGGACGGCGATCGGGTAGATCAGGGCATAAGCGACACTACCGGTCGCCGTATACGCCGCCGTGGTGATGAATGGCACCAACCCGCCGCCCCAGCCATTGCCGATCATGTACGGCATGGATACCGCCGTGTAGCGGATCCTGGCGGGGAAATATTCGGCCAGGAACGCGCCGATCGGCCCGTAGACCATGCCGACATAGGAAACCAGAATGGCGACGATGAGGACCGCAATCGGATAGTTGATGTGGCCCGGCTGCGTGACAGATCCGAGCCAAACATAGAGCGGATAGTAGGTGACCGCCGCAAGCAGGAAGCCGCCCAATATCACCGGTTTGCGGCCGATGATGTCCGACAGCCAGCCGTACAGAATGAGAGTCGGGGTCCCGATGATCAGCCCGGCTCCCACGAT
>DASSXN010000166.1:0-2000 GCA_035703785.1 Xanthobacteraceae bacterium | reverse complement strand
ACACCACAGAAGCCCTGGGTCATTGCCGCCGATGATGGGCGCACGGTCGATTATGCGCGCTTGCGCGACTTCGTTGGCCGTTTCGCCGCCTGGCTTAAGCGCCGCGGCGTCGGGCCGAACGATCGGATCGCGCTGCTGGCGGACAATTCGATCGAGCAATTGCTGTGCTATTTCGGCGTCATGGCGGCGGGTGCGACGGTCTGCACCGTTCATGTGGAAATGAACCGCAATCAGCTTGGCGGCATTCTCGATCGGCTCAAACCGAAGCTCATTCTCTATCAAGACGGCTTGCGGCTGGATGAAGCGCTGGCAAGCGCCGACGCGCCGCGGCTTGCAATCGGACGCCACGACGCGCCGGGCGCCGGCACGCTGTTTGGCGAACTTGCGCGCCTAACGTCGGGCGAGCCGGAAATCACCGCTCGGCCGGACGACGACGCCGTGATCCTGTTCACCTCCGGGACCAGCGCCAAACCCAAGGGCGTAGTTCTGAATTTTCGCGAATTTCTCTCCAACATCGATCCGCTCGGCGAAGGCTTTGGCATTACCGCCGACGATCGCCTCTATGATTTCCGTCCCTTCAGCTGGGCCTCGGCGCAGCTTTTAGGCGCGCTTGCGCCGGTCAATCGCGGCGCCACTCTGGTGCTCGCAGAAAAATTCTCCGCGAGCCGGTTTTTCACTCATTTGCGCGATCATGGCGTGACGGTCGCGACCGGCAATCCGACCACGCTGAACATTCTGCTCAACAGCGAAATCAAGTTCGAACGGGATACGCTACCGAAATTGCGTTTTGTCACGTCGAGTTCGGCGCCCTTGCTGCTTGACGAATGGAAGCGGTTCGAGCGCAAGTTCGGCATCCGCGTCGCCCAGGGCTACGGCGCGAGCGAGGCCAACTGGATCGCCGCCATTCCCGGCGAGGAGCGCCGCCTCGGCACTGTGGGCCGGCCATTCGCTTACCACGACTTCGCCATCGTCGATGGTGACGGGCGCCGCCTGCCGGCTGGCGAAATCGGCTATGTCGAAATCGGCGGCTGGCCCGACCATCCGTTCCGGTACCTCGCCGAAGACGGCGAGATCCGAGTGCATGCCCGCGGCCGCATCCGTACCGGCGATATCGGCTGCCTCGACGCCGATGGGTTTTTGATGCTCACCGGACGGGAAAAGGAATTGATCATTCGCGGCGGCGCCAAGATCTCGCCGCTCGAGATCGACGCCTGCCTGATGCAATGCGCCGAAGTGATCGAAGCCGCCACGGTCGGCGTCCCCGACGCGATCTATGGCGAGGAAGTCGTGAGCTACGTGGTTGCACGCCCCGGCGCGACACTCGACACAGAAGCGCTCTTGCAGCACTGCGCCACGGCGCTGCCCGCTTTCAAGGCGCCGAAGCGGATCGTGCTCGCAAGCGCCCTGCCGAAGACCGAGCGCGGCAAGCTCGACCGCAAGGCGCTGGTGGAGAGATGGAATCGTGAAGCCGGCGGGATCATTCCCTCTCCCCTTGCGGGAGAGGGTGCCCGAACGGAGTGAGGGCAGGTGAGGGGATCGCGCGCAGCGCTCAGGAAAAGTACCCCTCACCCGGCTCAGTCTCGCGGTGCTCGACTTCGCCACCCTCTCCCGCAAGGGGAGAGGGAAAACGCTTACATTTATCGCCCGCTCCGCGCCAGCGAATGCACCCAGCCCTGCATGCGCTTCTTGGCGTTGGCGATATCGTCTTTGGAGAAGAAATCTTCCGGCCGCACTTGATCGACCGGATAGACCGGGCGGAGAAAATCGCTCTCGTAGCCGAACGGCACCGTGGCATCGATGCCCATGCCGCCTTCGAACTGCGTGTTCGACGCGGTCCATTGCTTTTCGCCCGCCGTCATGCGCTCGGCCGGCATGAAGGTCTGGCCGCGGCCGCCGGGGATCGGGTTGAGAATATCGGTCCGCGGATTGACGCGCGTGGTCAGGCACCACATCACGTCGTCCATCGAATAGGGATCGACGTCCTCGCTCACCGCGATCGC
>DASSXN010000053.1:0-9170 GCA_035703785.1 Xanthobacteraceae bacterium | reverse complement strand
CTTCCTTTTAGAACCTGGTTGAGATGGGTGCGGTCGAGGCCATGGCGCTTGGCGAAAGCGACTTGCGTACCCGCGCGTTCAACCGCGGCTCGCAACAGCTGACGAACTTCATTGTCGTTGAATACGCGCGCTTGGGTCCCTAAATCGCCGGCGATCGAGACTAGATCCTTCGCACTTAGTCGGAGATTGCTCCTTCTGGTGGCCATGTCTCCTACCCCCGCGAATGGGGGATCGCGCATCACACTGCCCAGCAGCGTGTCGCGTGCAGCAGCCCATAGTAGGCGCAGCTGTCGGTCCCCAAGGAGTGAGCTTATACCCTAAAGACCTGCGAGCCAATTTTGTTGTTATTCGCTTTTGCGTGATCGAGTAGAAGGCACAAACATCTTTTCAGCCCAGCAGCCAGACCCCGACGATCACGAGCACGCTGGCCAGCGCGATACGCACCACGGCGTCACGCGCGCGCATCCGCATCCAGGCGCGGCTCAGCTGAGTGTTGAAAGAATCAGCAACCCGGGCGCGACCGGGGAATCGCGCGCCGGGTTGATCGAGAACGCATCAGCAATCGCGAACGCGTTGGTGATCGCGAACGCGAACTACCAGTGATGCCAGTGACGGCGATGCCGCCAATACGGGCCGCCGCCCCAATAGCCGCCGTAATAGGCCGGGTACGGCGTATAATAGGCTGGGGCATAGTAGCCGTAGTAGCCGGGGTCGTAGGCGTAGTAGCCGCCATAACCGCCATAGCCGCCATAGCCGCCATAGCCATAGCCGCCATAGCCGCCATAGTAGTAAGGCGATGCCAGCGCGCCGCCGATCAGCGCGCCCGCGGCGAGCCCGACGCCGAAGCCGCCCCATCCCCAACCGCCATGACGCCAGGCGGCGTCGGCCGAAGTCGACAGTGGAACGGTCGCCGCCATGAGCGTAGCGGCCAAAACCGTGGTGCGAAGTTTTCCGGGAACTTTCATTTTCCTCTCCTGGAACTAAGCCTTCCTTGAGTCTCTTCCTTGGGTCTTTTTGTCGCCTCTAAGACGAACCCGGCAGTGCAGGGCTTGGTTCCAGGAAGTGCAAGTCTTGGTTCCAGGAAGTGCAGTCTTGGTTCTAGGAAGTGATCGACGCCGAACGCAGTTCGCGGGGAAGCGAACCCGTCGGGCTAAAGCATGATCCCGAAAAGTGGACACCGGTTTCCCGCCTGCGCGAAGCCTAAGCTGGCGGTGTCTCCTTTATTTTGATGCTTCGGCGGGCGAAGGCAGGTCGGCAGAGATCATGCTCAAACAACAAGCTAAAGCGAAATACCGAATTAACTTAAAATCATTTCGCTTTAGCCGTCCCAGGCCTGAACCACGGTCTGCTGCGCGATCTTTCCGCTTTTGAGGTCGAGCATCGCCGAGCAAAACACCTTGGCGCCGTCTGGATAGGTGCAGCTTTGGGTGAAGGCGAGCCGGTTGCCCGCGGCGATCCCGTTTTCGATCATGCGGGTCATGTCTCGGCCGCAAACGTCGCCGAAATAGCTGGAGATCGCGGCCTTGCCTGAGAGCCGGCGCGGATTGCTCGGCGGGTTGTCGCGATCGATCACCAGCATCACCGCGTCGTCCGCGTACATGTCGGCGAGCGCCCGGGCATCGCGTCCTTCGACGGCGCGCTTGAGCGCGGCGACGGTTACCGATTGCGGCTTCGCTTTGGACTTCGATTTGGATCTGGATTTGCGTGCCGACTGACGCGCCGACTTTCGCTGTGCTTTGGCCATGACGCCGTCTCCCAGTACATCGGTGCTCAAGCATAGCGCCAAGGCGCGCCGGCGCGCAAAAGGACCTTGCGCTATAGTGTAGTCACAGCGTCGAGGCAGCGGGCCTCTGCGGGGAGTTGGAACTCGTCGCCGCGGTGGGGATGAGACAAGCAGCGCGGATGAGACAAGCGGTGCGGATGAGACAATATGGCATTGCGCAAATTCGGCTTCATTATCATTGCTGCGGTTTTCACTTTAATCGGCGGCGCGCCCGCGCGCGCGGAAATGAAGGTGCTCGAGCAAAATACTCAGTTTTGCCCGAGCTGGGCGGAAGCGCATGAGCGCTCGCTCGCGATTCTGAACAATGGACGGCCGCCTTTTCCGGTGAGGTGGAAAGGCTGCATTGTGCTTAAGCGCGGCACGAGCGTTGAGGTCGTCGATCACCAGGAGGACTGGACAGAGATTGTCGTCCGCGGCAAACACTGGTTCACGGACGAGTAGCCGACATAAGCCCGCCACGCCGATCATCGCCGTCATTTCGGAACGCGCCCAATCGGCAGTCGCTATTCCGCCCCAATCCGAACCCTAATTGATCTTCGGCATTGATCCTTCGGCCAGGTGCGGCCTTGCGTCCCAGCCGCGACAGGAGCACCTTGCCGAGTCGTTATTTCCAATGCCTCGCCTTACCAGGAGCCCCGGCCTCCATGCCGTTTGATCCATTGAAGTTGCATCGCTTTTCCGCTCGCTTGTTCGACCGCAATCCGCCCATCCGCTTTATGCCTGCAGCGGCACTGGCGGCGGCGATTTGCTTGACAGCGGCCCAGCCGGCGGCGGCGCGCGGGCCAGAGAACATCGCCGACGTCGCCGAGCAGGTGATCGACGCGGTGGTCAACATTTCCACCTCGCAAAAAGTCGATCCGCGGGTCACCGAACTTCCCGACCTGCCGCCCGGCTCGCCGATGGAAGAGTTCTTCGATCAGTTCTTCAAGAACAAGCGCGGAGGCGGCGGCAACGAGCAGACGCCGCGCCGCATCAACTCCCTTGGCTCGGGCTTCATCATCGACGCATCGGGGCTGGTCGTGACCAACAATCACGTCATCGCCGAGGCCGACGAGATCCACGTCATTCTCAATGACGGCACCAAGCTGAAGGCAACGCTCGTCGGCAAGGACAACAAGAGCGATCTGGCGCTCCTTCGCGTGCATTCCGACAAGCCGATCAAGGCGGTCAAATTCGGCGACTCCGAAAAGCTGCGGCTCGGCGAATGGGTCATCGCCATCGGCAATCCGTTCAGCCTCGGCGGTTCGGTGACCGCCGGCATCGTCTCGGCGCGCAACCGCGACATCAATTCGGGGCCCTACGACAACTACATCCAGACCGACGCCGCGATTAATCGCGGCAATTCCGGCGGGCCTTTGTTCAACCTCAACGGCGAAGTGGTCGGCGTCAACACCGCGATCATTTCACCGTCGGGCGGCTCGATCGGCATCGGCTTTGCCGTGCCGTCCAACAGCGCGGTCGCGGTGATCGATCAGCTGCGCCAATTCGGCGAAACCCGCCGCGGCTGGCTCGGCGTGCGCATCCAGCAAGTCACCGATGACATCGCCGAGAGCCTGAACATCTCGCCGGCGCACGGCGCGCTGATCGCCGGTGTGGACGACAAGGGGCCGGCAAAACCCGCCGGCATCGAGCCAGGCGATGTCGTAGTGTCGTTCGACGGCCACGACATCAAGGAAATGCACGACCTGCCGCGCGTCGTCGCCGACACGCCGGTCGGCAAGGTCGTCGATGTCGTCGTCATCCGCAAAGGCAAGCAGGAGACGCACAAAGTCACGGTCGGGCGGCTGCAGGACAACGAGAAAGTCGTCGAAGCCAGCGCCAAGCAGGAAGCCCCGCCCGACAAATCGGTGGTGCAGAAAACGCTCGGTCTCGAACTATCCGCGCTATCCGACGACCTGCGCCGCAAGTTCAAGATCAAGAGCGCAGTGAACGGCGTGCTGGTCACCGGTGTCGATCCGAGCGTCGCCATGGCCGAGCCCGACAAGCGGCTGGCGCCGGGCGACGTGATCGTCGAGGTGCAATACCAAGTCGTCGCCAGCCCCGCCGACATGCAGAAGCGCGTCGATCAGCTCAAGGGCCAAGGCAAGAAGATCGCGGTGCTGTTGGTATCCAACGGCAACGGCGATACCCGTTTTGTCGCGCTGAATTTGCAATAGCGCGACCACCCATTGCGGACTGCGTCTGACGCCCGCCCGCGACACGAGGGATTGCGCACCAACGCCGACGCGTGAGGAGCGCCGACGAGGGGTCGCGCGGATCAGCCCCAGTGTGGCGCCATCCGCTCTGCGGGCGAGAGCGGCCAGTCGCAGGAATACCAGTGGGTGCAAAACCCGACAGTTATGCGCTGGCCATCGGCAACCGCCGCGGCGCGCTCCAGCGCATCGTCGGAAACGTCGAGGGTGAGGATATCGGTTTCGGTTTGACCGGTTAGGTCGCTGTTCATGACACGGGCCCCATCGAAGCTTTGACCGGCGATGCTAACTAATATCGTGCCATTGAACGTGCCGCCGTGCCCTGCGTCACAGTGCGCGTTTGGACGGGTCCTTGGGCCGAGCGGGTATGCGCCGGCCCTTGTCGCGCGCTTGATTGCGCGGCAAAAGGTGGGCCGTGAAACAAGCCTGGATCTGCCCGACCTGTGGAACGCAATACGAGCCGTCCGACGAGCCGGCCGCGCGCTGTTCGATCTGCGATGAAGAACGGCAATTTGTGCTGCCGACCGGCCAACAATGGACGAGCTTGGCGCAGTTGCGCAAGTCGCACATGGCGACGTTCCGCCGCGAGGGCGAGCTGATCGGCATCGGCACGTCGCCATCATTTGGAATTGGCCAGCGCGCCTTGTTCGTTCGCACGCGGCACGGCAACGTGCTGTGGGACTGCATCAGCTTGATCGACGACGCGATCGTCGACATCGTCAACGCGCTTGGCGGCGTCAAAGCGATCGCGATTTCGCATCCGCACTACTACACGACCATGGTTGAGTGGAGCGACGCCTTCGGCGGTATTCCGGTTTATCTGCACGCGACCGACCGGCGCTGGATCATGCGCGCCGCGCCATGCCTGCAATTATGGACGGAGCCGACGCGCGAAATCCTCCCGGGCGTCACGCTCATTCGCGTCGGCGGTCATTTTGAAGGCGGCACGGTGCTGCACTGGGCGGACGGCGCCGACGGCAAGGGCACCCTGCTTTCCGGCGATCTCTTGCAGGTGACGTTGGACCGGAAGTTTGTGAGCTTCATGTGGAGCTATCCCAATTACATACCGCTGGGCGAAAAGGCGGTACGCGCCATTGCCAAACGTCTTGAGGGCTGGCGCTACGATGCGATCTACGGCGCCTTCTGGGATCGCGTCATTGCCGCCGACGGCGCGAACGTCACGCAAAAATCGGTGGCGCGGCATATCGAGATTCTGCAGCGCGAGGCGCGCTGACCCTAGCGATTTTGATTCCGCAACTGGCGGGCGTCGTCGCGTGCCTGCGCCAATAACCAGTCGCGGAACGCGACCAGCTTGGGCAGGTCCGCGGTCGCCTTGGGGCAAACGATCCAATAGGACTTCGCCAACGGTAATGCGACCGGGAACGGCCGCACCAGGCGCTTGTGGATGAGATCCCATGCCGCGAGCGTGGTGCGAGCGAGCGCGATACCTTGGCCGTCGATGGCGGCGTCGATCAGCATGCTGGCGCGATTGAGCACCACCCCGTGCAGCGCATCGCTATCGGCGAGTCCCGCCGTCTCAAGCCAGGCGGTCCAGGGGCCGCGATCATCAAGGTGCAAGAGCGGCAGCTTGAGCACGTCTTTCGGCCGCTTCAATCTGGCGCCGAGCGCCGGGCTGCACACCGCGAACAGCTGTTCGCTGCAAAGGCGCATCACGTGCAATCCCGGCCAGTCACCGTCGCCATGGCGGACGGCGAGATCGACGTCCTCGCGCGCAAAATCGACGTGATGCATGGTCGCGGAAACCCGCAGGTCAATCGCGGGATGCGCCTCGGCAAAGCGGCCGAGCCGGTGCACCAGCCATTTGGCGGCAAAATCGGGCGAGGTGCTCACGGTCAGCATGCCCGAACTCTGCCGCTGCACCAGACGCTCGGTTCCCATGGCAATGCGATCGAGCGCATCGCGCACGACGGAAAGGTAATCGCGGCCGGCATCGGTGATGATCAGCCGCTGCCGCTCGCGGTTGAAGAGCTTGATGCCAAGCTCGGCTTCTAGTGCCTTGACCTGATGACTCACCGCGCCTTGCGTGACGCAGAGCTCCTCGGCGGCACGGGTGAAGCTGACATGCCGGGCCGCGGCCTCGAAGGCTTTGAGTGCGTTAAGCTGTGGCAGGCGCCGCGGCATGGGCCCAGATTCTTGCGCCGAAGTTCATTAGAAAAACTCAAGTAGAGTAGTCCGCCCGTGGTACCTATCACAAGCCGGCAGGCACGGTCTGGGGGGCCTTGGTACATGAGAAAATCTCTGGCAGGCCCGAAAAATGATGCTTTGCCGCGCGCCGGCATCGCGCGTAGATGACCAAGCGTCGGGCTCCCCGCAGCCGCCCGGCTTCTTCAAAGACGCGTCGTCCAAGCGCTGCTCCACCCTGTGAAGGGGCAGGAGCGCCATGACGAACGCAAGCCTCTCAATCCGCATCTGCACAACCGCCGCAGCCGCGTTTCTGGCTGCAATCATCGGATCAATTGGGCTCACAGCCGCCGCGGCTGAAAATCTCTGCCGCCCGGTTTTGACGCTCAATGAAGTTCAATTTTCGCCAATCAGGACGACCAAACTGCAGCGCAACTGGACCGCGGTGGTGACGGTCGATGCCTCGGAATGCGCGGTAAATTCCGGAGGTCACTTCGACATCGTATTTGCCCGCCTGAGCGAGAACGCACCCGATCTCGAGTTTCGGCAGCGTTTCGCTTGGTCACCGTTTTCGCAGAATATTGCTTTAGACTTCGCCGCGGACGAGGCGGTGGCGGAATACCGGATTGAAAATATCACGCCCTGTGTCTGTCGGGATCGAGGGGCAGAAGATCGCGCCGCTGCCAACGGCGCTTGGAGGAAACCATGAAATGGATTACGCGTGAACGCGTCAAAGTCGATCGGGTCGCGTGTCCGTGGCTGATCAGGCACTTTGTCGACAAGGATGCGGAGTTTGTCTTTGTGCCGCCGGACAAGGTGATGGAAGAAGCAGAGCGCCTCGACGCCATTCCCTATGACGTCAAGAACGTCGAACTCGGCCATCACGGCAAGGAATGCTCGTTCGAAGCGATCCTGAAAAAATACCGACTGACGGATAATCGCGCGCTCGTTCTCCTCGGCAAGATCGTCAACGGCGCGGATACCGACAACACGCTGTATCAGCAGCCCGAAGGACCAGGCCTCGAAGCCATCGCCGAAGGCTTTCGCCATCTCGGCTACAAAGACGATCACGCGGTCAATGCCGCCGAATGGATCGTTTACGACGCGCTCTACGCCTATTGCCAGGAAATGGTGCGACAGGGAAAATCCGACGGCATGTTTGTGAGCCGATGATTCCCCGTCACGCCGACGCAAACAGAAAATGCAAACACTGGGACAGCGCGGAGATGCATGTCGCTCCCGCGGCCCAGGCGTTCCATCGTCCGACGCGCTGCAATTCCTCGGCTATAGCGTCGAGCCTGTCCGGCATCCTGACCGTCGTCGAACGAAACCACAATCCCGCAGCGATGAGGGCTGAGACGGCGCCAATGAGGTTGATGATCAGACGCACAAGCGTTGGATCGAAATAATTCATTTTCGACCTCCGAAACGAGCGGCGATTCGCGAAAGTATAGCCTTCGCGATTGCGATCGCGCTAACCGATTGAATAAATAACTTGAAAGCCGGCGATCGCCAATTCGACGGCAATCAAAATCACGACAATCACCTCCAGGCGCAGCGACCGCCTGGTGTCGATCGTGTCGGTGAGAATTTCGGCGGTGTCGGCGATGACTTCGAGCTTGCGGGATAGGGCCTCGGCGCGTTCTTTCAGCTCGTATTCGTCTTCGAGCCGGGCATAAAGCCGATCCAGGTCTTGCCGGTCCCAAACCACGTCCGGTTTCTCGGTCACCGCCACTCGCCCCGAAAGGCGGTGCTGCACGAGGAGCGCATTGCCGATATGCCTCAAGATGGTCCGCCGCCACGCGCCGATGCGCCCCTTTTCAGCAAGCTGCCGCGCGAACGGCTCGACGATCTCGAACACACCCGCGACTTCGCGCTCGTCCCTGGCGAGAACGACGCTTTTCGACAGTGCGTCGGCGATGACGACCAAATGCTCCGGCGTAATTGCTTTCAGGAGCAGCGGCCCGCCCGGCAAAATCTGGTCATCCTTATCGGGTGCCTGCTCAATGAATAATGTCTCTTCCTCCGGCGGCGTGATCGGACGTATGAGGCGAGGCTCCAGTGTGCGCAGAACTTGTTGCTCCTCCTCGGGCGAGAGACACAGGGTCACCGCAACGCCGTAACGAAACAAGGTGACAAAACCCTCCTTGCCGAATTTGTAGGTGACCGGGGCGGTCGAGACTACGCCGTCATGCTCGAGATTGGCGGTATCGATGCGATCGCTGAGCAAAAACGCTCGTACGCGCCGCCGTTTGGATGCCTGAGGCTGATTGTTCATTGGCGGGACGACGGAAACCCCGGTTCCGGCATTGAAAACATCACCTAAGAAGATGGGCGATCGAGCGGGTTTCGGCCATAGCCCTCAGGTGCGATCGCCGTCAGGCAGGCTGACGAAAACCAAGGCGGCGAGCATCGTTGTGGCGATGCGGAAGGCGGCCTCCTGCCCGTTCCACATCTTCGACTGCCACATGGCAAAATATTCGCCGCCGATCAGGATGAAGCCAAAAAACCATAGGCCAAACCCGAGCGTCAGTCCGGCCACCGCGCAGAGCTTGGCGTGATTGAAGATTTTGGCACTCGCCTGCAATCGGCCGAGCAAAACAACTGCGCCTAGCGCGAGCAGCAAACCAGTTGAAGCCTCGGTGACGATGATCAGAGCATAGGCCGCGCGCCACATTGTTTCGCTATCGATTGCGCGCGACCTCAGCGCGCTGTCAGGAAATATCGTGTCCATACTCAATACATGGCGCACGAACTGGTAGTTTGAATTGTAATCGAAGACATTGTCGTAGGCGACCATGAGCGCGAACGCCGCGAGCGCCGCGACCACTGCTATCTTGGCTAAGCGGTTCACGACCATTGGACACCAATTTCCGCGAGCACAAAAAGGTCGAGTTCACACAGCAAAGCCGCCGGCCCACGAAACCAGCGGCTTTGCCTTGTCCCCCATACGTGCCGTTTTCTTGGACAGCAATCGTTGGGTTGTCGAACGGGGGTGAAGTACTGGTGATGCGCGTTCTTCACCTTCGTCCCCACCCTTCCGCTCAAGAAAA
>DASSXN010000129.1:0-26998 GCA_035703785.1 Xanthobacteraceae bacterium | reverse complement strand
CCCCCGATGGGGGCGCGGCCGTGCCCGTCGGCACGGCAAACTACCGTTGCGTCTGTCGGCGTTTCGCCTCCGAATTTTTTTCTTCGTCGTAGCCCGGATCGAGCGGCGCTCGATCCGGGAGCGATGTTTCTCCCGGATATCGCGTGGCGATATCCGGGCTACGTCTGCGAAGCGGGCTTGAGCGAAGAACCAAGGCGGGCTCCACCACCTGTCTCACTTCGCGCTCCGTTTCGCGCTTACGTGACCGTGGCGTGGCATAGCTCGGACGCGAAGACGCATCGCGAGAACGGCTTGTCATTGCGAGCGCAACGTAGTTGAGCGAAGCAATCCAGGCTGCAGCGCCGCTCTGGATTGCTTCGTCGCTGTGCGCCTACGCGCTCTGCGCTCCCGCCTTCGCGAAGCCCTTCCGTGGGCCTATCCGATTTCGCGTAACTGCTTCGGCGGGCGAAGCGAGGTCGGCGGACTCATACCCGCCGTAGCTCGCCGAGCGAGCGAAGGCGGGACGCTCCTCTCAATGACGAGTGCGCCGAGGCGCTCCGCGAGAACGAGATGCTTTTGAAACAAAATACTTCAATCGAACAGCGCCACCGCGCGGGTCCAGCCGGCCGAACCGCGTTTCACCTTGTACGGGAAACAGGCGACCGTGAAGCCGTGGCTGGGAAGCTGTTCGAGATTGCACAGCTTCTCCATATGGCAATAAGGAATCTCGCGGCCGGCTTTGTGGCCTTCCCAGATGATCGATGGATTATGTGTTTCGAGCCAGCGTTTGCGCATATGCACGAACGGCGCGTCCCAGCCCCAGGCATCGATGCCGGTGACGCGCACGCCGCGCGAGGTCAGATAAAGCGTCGCCTCCCGGCCCATGCCGCAGCCGGCGGTGAGATATTCGTCGCTGCCGATGCAGCTCGAAGCGCGGGTGTTGACCAGAACGATGTCGAAGGGCTTGAGCTCATGGCCGATGCGTGTGAGTTCGGCCTCGACCTCGGCAGCCGTGACAACATGACCGTCCGGAAGTTTGCGGAAATCGAGCTTGACGCCGGGACGGAAAAACCAGTCGAGCGGAACCTGATCGATGGTCATCATCGGCTTGCCATCGATCGACCTCGACTGGAAATGGATCGGCGCATCCATATGCGTGCCGTTATGCGTCGTGAGCTCAATCTCTTCGATCGCCCAGGCTTCGCCGTGCGGCAGGTCCTCGCGGCGCAAGCCGGGGAACAGCTCGCACATCAGCGGCGCGGTTTCGGCGTTGCTGCGGTAGGCGATTTTCGGCCGCATGAACGGTGGGTCGTAGACCGTTTCGTTTTCTAGCGGCGACGACAGATCGATAATCCGGCTGGGCAGTTTCATTTCCGTCCCCATTCGGGTTATTGCAAGCGAAGCGTTTCCCGGACGCGGTGCAGCGCGAAAGCGGTGCACCGCAGATCCGGGATCGTTCCAAACTCTGCGTCTGTAAAGGTCCCGGTTCAGCAGCGCACCATTTCATGCTGCGCTGCGCCCGGGACACGATTATTGGATTATTTCGCGGCGCGCGCCTAACGACGTGATCGTCTCCAGCGCAAAGTCATATCGCATTAATGTATAGCAAACGGGGCCTTCGCAGAAAGGGCGGCGCATGATCCTCGTCACCGGAGCCAGCGGTTTTGTCGGCGCGGCCGTCGTGCGGCAGCTTTTAGCGGCGGGTCATGCGGTCCGCGCACTCATTCGCCCGACCAGCGCGCACACCAATCTTACCGGTCTGCCGGTCGAAATCGCGCACGGCGACCTGCGCGATCCCGACTCGCTCAACCGCGCAATGGCGGGCGTCCGTTTTGTCTTTCATGTCGCCGCCGATTACCGGCTGTGGGCGCGCCATCCGCAAGACATCGTACGCACCAATGTCGAGGGCACGCGTGCGCTGATGGAGGCGGCGCTGCGCGCCGGCGTCGAGCGCATCGTCTATACCAGCAGCGTCGCGACGCTCGAAGCGCGGCCGGACGGCAAGCCGAGCGACGAAACATTCCCGCTCGACCCGGCCGCCGCGATCGGCGCCTACAAATACAGCAAAGTCGTCGCCGAGCGGCTGGTCGAGACCATGGCGGCGGAGCGCAACTTGCCCGCCGTCATCGTCAATCCATCAACCCCGATCGGGCCGCGCGACGTGCGGCCGACGCCAACCGGCCGGATCATCGTCGAAGCGGCGGCCGGGCGCATGCCGGCTTACGTCGATACCGGATTGAATCTGGTCCATGTCGATGATGTCGCCGCGGGACATCTCCTTGCTTTAGCCAAGGGCCGCATCGGCGAGCGTTACATTCTCGGCGGGCAAGATGTGCTGCTTGGCGACATGCTCCGCGAAATCGCCCGCCAGACCGGCCGCTCGCCGCCAAAGCTGCGGCTCCCTCGCCGGCTCATATTTCCGATCGCCTATGCGGCCGAGGCGGCCGCCTATTTCACCGACCGCGAGCCGTTCGTGACGACCACGGGTCTGCGGCTCGCCAAGGACCGCATGTTCTTCACCCCAGCCAAAGCGGAACGCGAACTCTCCTATCACGCACGGCCGTACAGGGAGGCGATCGCTGATGCGATCGCCTGGTTCGGGCAGCACGGCTATTTGAAATGAAAATGGGTTGGACTGGCCGATTCCGTTTCCCGCTCATTCCCGCGAAGGCATTTTCATCTCCCCTCCCCCTTGTGGGGAGGGGTTGGGGTGGGGGTCGAGAGGTGATGCGTTTGCGTCACCGGCGGCTTATCTCCTCGCCACCCCCTCCCTACCCTCCCCCACAAGGGGGGAGGGATGACTTTTTAGTTCATCGCGACTTGCTTAATGCGCCGCGCTACGCTCGCGCAGGAAATGAAAAAATTCGACGCCTTCGCGCAATCGCCGCTTCATCATTTGCGGACTGCGGATCATCTCGCCGACGATCGAGGCAATCTTGCCGGAGCGGAAATAGAATCGACGGTAGAATTCCTCGACCGAGTCGAAAATTTCGCTGTGGCTCAAATGCGGATAGTGCAGCGGCGCGATCTGCACGCCGTCTTCGTTGACAAGCTCGGCATGGGCATCGTCGAGCCAGCCGTTCTGCATCGCCTGATTGAACAGGAACGTGCCAGGATACGGCGCGGCCAGCGAAACCTGGATCGTATGCGGATTGATCTCGGTGGCGAAGTGGATGGTCTCTTCGATGGTTTCCTTGGTCTCGCCCGGCAGGCCCATAATGAAGGTGCCGTGAATGGCGATGCCGAGCGCGTGGCAGTCCTTGGTGAACTTGCGGGCGACATCAACCCGCATGCCCTTTTTGATGTTGTGCAGGATCTGCTGGTTGCCCGATTCATAGCCGACCAGGAGGAGCCGCAGGCCGTTGTCGCGCAGGACTTTCAGCGTCGCGTAAGGGACGTTCGCTTTGGCGTTGCAGGACCAGGTGACGCCAAGCTTGCTCAGCTCCTTCGCGATCGCCTCGGCGCGCGCCAGGTTATCGGTGAAGGTGTCGTCATCGAAGAAGAACTCCTTGACCTCGGGGAAGGCCTTTTTTGCCCAGGCGATTTCCTCGATAACGTGCGCAACCGAACGGGTGCGGTAGCGGTGGCCGCCGACCGTTTGTGGCCACAGGCAGAACGTGCAGCGCGATTTGCAGCCGCGGCCGGTATAGATCGAAATATAGGGATGCTTCAGATAGCCGATGAAATAGTCCTTGATGTCGAGGTCGCGCTTGTAGACGGGGGTGACGAACGGTAACAGGTCCATGTTTTCGAGAATGGCGCGCTCCTCGTTATGCACGATCACGCCCTCGGCATTGCGATAGGACAGTCCGGCGATCCCGCTCCAGGGCCGCCCGTCGGCAATTTCCTTGATGGTAAAGTCGAACTCATTGCGGGCGACGAAATCGATTGCCGGCGACGCTTTCAGGCTGCCGGCCGGGTCGACCGCGACCTTGGCGCCGATGAAGCCGGCTTTGAGCGCGGGGTTGACTGCTTTGAGCGCCTTGATGGTTTCGACGTCGGAGGCGAATGACGGCGCCGACGTGTGCAGCACGGCGAGGTCGTAATCGCGCGCGCTGCCCGCGATCTGCGCAAGCTTCAGGTGATGCGGCGGCGCATCGATCAATTTGCTGTTCTCGACCAGTGCTGCCGGCTGCGCCAGCCACGTCGGATACCAGAACGAGCGGATCTCGCGGCGCGCCTGATAGCGCGAGCCGGCCCCGCCGTCGAAACCCTCGAACGAGGGCGCTTGCAGAAACAATGTGCGCATCACGATTCCGCCTCACCGTAGCGAGCCAGCGTGCTATCGGCTCTCACGCCATAGCGATGGCCGCGCCATTCGACGCCGCGGCCGAAGAAGCTCGCTACAAATACGACAAACAACAATACATCGCGAACGGGACCAAGCCAGAAATTCCCCCGGGAGATACCCCATCCATTGCCGAGCTGGAACAGGCGATGCAATTCGGCTTGCAGAGCGAACCGGCAGGCCAGCGCCGCCGCGACGACCAATGCGGCCGGGGTGAGCCCACCAAGGAGGAAACCGATCAATGCCAGCGGTACCGCATGGGTAACCGCAAGGCCGGCAAAACCGAAAGGATCCACGGCGCGGATGGTCCGCGCCCAGCGAATGTCATGAAGCAATGATTCGCGTAAGGATTGCTCGGTGCAAACATGGGCGACGATGAAAGGCGCAATTACGACGCTAAGCCCCGCGCGGCGCGCCGCCATGCCCAGCTCGTAATCGTCGGCCAATTGATCGGCGACCGATTGCAGCCCGCCGAGCTTCGTCAGCGTCGTCTTTGTCAACGCAATGGTTGAGCCGAAGCAAGGCGTCGCCAGGCCAAGCTTGAGCCCGACCAGCACATTCGGCAGAAAGTGATAATCGATGCCGGCCGCGGCAAGCCGGGACCAGATTCCGTTCGCCCCGACACCGCGATAGGGACACGTCACCAGTCCAACGCCTGGCTGGCTCAGGTTCGCCGTCACGTTGGTGAGATAATCGGGCGGAACAACGATATCGCTGTCGGCGATCACAATCATCTCGTGCCGTGCTGCGGGCTGCATATTGATGAGGTTTGAGACTTTGGCGTTGGCGCCGTGGCGGCGCGCATTGATCACCAGATCAAGATCGCGATCCGGAAAATCGGCGATCAGTCTGCGCACGACGGCGGCGGCAGGATCGGCCGAATCGGACAAACCGAACAAGACCTGCACAGGCGCGGGATAATCCTGCCGGCAAAAACTCGCGAGATTCGCATAGAGATCAGGCTCCGCTCCGTGCAGCGGTTTTAGGATCGTGACCGGCGGACAGTTCGCGAGCGGTGTCGGCCGTGGTCTGCGTACGAAACTCCGCGCCGCCCAGATCGCAAATAGTGCGTAGGCGGATCCGACCAGCGCCGCGAAGTAGCAGACGGCCGAGACGTAAGCTGCGGAACTTTCGAACAATTCGCTCACACTGACCTCTGCGGCCCGGCAACCGAAGTGCAACTATATGGCCCGGTTACACTGCATGCACGTCAAACAAACGGCAAAAGTCTGACGGAGTTGGCGGCTCGGTGATCGCGCGAAATGGCCGTCTCTGTCGCTTGTTGCTACCCGTCAACGCCGCGGCCCGCGCCGCGACAACCAAGACCGCCCCCCAGCGGGATCTGGCGACCGCAGCCATCCACCGCGCCCAAGCCGCAAATAGCAAGCCGCAAATAAACGGTAAGCCCTGTGGGCACAGCGAGGCCGCAAATAGCGGCCAAAAGGGCAATACTGCACACTTATCAACCGGATATCAGGCTGGGGGTCAAAAGAGCCCGCGTAAATCGACTGTAAACTGTGGCTTTTCTGCACTAGTGAAGCGACAGCATCCTTTTTATTTTGGGGTGTCCAGTTTATCGGAATGGGGGCACCATGAAGAAAGTCGCCGTTGGAACCGCAGTGATCCTCGCGATCCTGAGCCTTGCCGCCTGTGCTCAGGTGGGCAAGGGCAAAGCGCCACCGCCGGTCGTGACCAAGGGTTAGCCCAAGCCTGCCTGCACGGCTGTTGCTTGTGGGGTTGGCCGCAGCCGTGAAATTTCGCTCGACCGCTATTGCTGGGTCGGGCTTGCCTTGGTACTTCGATCTGCTGTTGAGGGTGGGGATCACGTGATCATCGTTGTTGGTCTGGCTTTTGAAGCCCGCATTGCCGCGGGCCCCGGCGTGCATGTCATTTGCAGCGGTGACGGCCGCAATTTGGCGGCAAAGCTCACGGCGGCAATCGCTGAAACCCGCACAATGGTGAACGGCTGTCCGGGCATTATCAGCTTCGGCGTTGCCGGTGGGCTGGCGCCGCATCTGCGGCCTGGAACCTGCGTCGTCGGCTCCGCGGTGATTTCCGGATCGACGCGAATGCCGATCAGCCAGCAATGGTCAGAGAAATTGCTGCGGACGATCCCGGATTCGGTATCGGGTATGTTGCTCGGCGTCCCCGCTCCGATTGCCCATCCCGACGACAAGCGCGCGCTCTATCTAAAAACCGGCGCCATCGCCGTCGATATGGAATCGCACATTGTGGCGGCCGTCGGCCTCGCCCATGAGGTGCCGGTTGCCGCAATCCGGGTGATCACCGACCCCGCCAGGCGCTCTCTTCCGGTTTCGGCCGTCGCCGCGATGCGGCCGAATGGGACGACCAATATCGCCGCCATGCTGCGCTCGGTGCTCAAGCGGCCGCGCGAATTGCCGGCGCTGTTTCAGACCGCGCTTGATGCGCGCGCGGCGCGCGCGACGCTAGTCCGCGGCCGGCATTTGCTCGGCCCGGCCTTCACGTTACCGCTTACGACTTGAGAGGCGTGCAATGTTCAAGTCTGCAGCCGAAGAGATCAGCCAATGGGCGGATCAATGCCGCCGTTGGGCCCGCGACGCGCGAACCCGTGATCAAAAACTGATGTTGCAGAACCTGGAGCGGCTTTTGAGCCAAGCCGCGCTCGATGCCGAAGGCGCGCTCGAACTTGACTGCGTTCTGCGCCCGCTCGCATCCAGCAAATCATAAAGAAAACAGCGGTAAATCGGACTGGGCGCACGTGATGGCGCGGCCGCGCCGGCCGGTGTAAAAGCGTTCCGGCGAGGCGCTCATGATGACGCGCGCTGTGACTCCGCAAGCGCTAGGCTATATCGGCATTCGCGCTAAAGCTCTGGACGACTGGGCCAGCTACGGCGCCGGCCTACTCGGCTTGCAACGCGTGGATCAATCACGTTCAACACTCGCCTTCCGCATGGATGACCGCAAGCAACGGGTCGTGGTCCATGCCGATGGCGGCGAAGGCATCGGCTTCTTCGGCTGGGAAGTTGCCGACGCCAAGGCACTCGATGCGTTGGCTGCGCATCTCGACAATAGCGGCATAGAGGTCGCGCACGGTAATCGCGCCCTTGCCGACGAGCGGCATGTTGCGGATCTGATCGTGCTTTCCGACCCCGTCGACAACCGGCTGGAATTCTTTCATGGCGCGCAAACGGCGACGGAGCAGTTCCGACCTGGACGCTGTATTTCCGGTTTTCGCACCGGTCCGCTGGGTCTGGGGCACGTCGTGCTCAACGTCGAGGGGCCGGATACGCTTGAGTGCCTGATGGCGTTCTATGGCGCCACGCTCGGCTTTCGGCTCACCGACTATTACTCCGAACCTTTCGTTGCCCGCTTCCTCCACGTCAATCCACGCCATCACAGCCTCGCCTTCATTCAGACCGGAAAGAACGCGGTCCATCACGTCATGATGGAGCTCTTCAGCTTCGATGACGTCGGCCAGGGTTACGATCTCGCGCTCGCCGACGAAGGCCGCCTTGCGGTAACGCTCGGCCGGCACACCAGTGACTTCATTACATCGTTTTACACATGGACGCCGTCGGCGTTCATGGTCGAATACGGCTGGGGCGCGCGCACGATCGACGTCGAGCGCTGGCTGGCGTATGAGCGCAAAGAGGGCCCGAGCATGTGGGGGCACGATCGGCGCTGGCTGTCGGCGGCGGATAACGACAAAGCGCGCGCACTGCGGCTTGCCAACGCGGCAAACGGCTATCGCCGGCCGGTCCAAGTGATCGAGGGTAACTATCAGATCATGCCTGGCGTCTGTCCGTGGTGGGATAGCCTCACGTCGCGCGGCAGTGCGCAAAAATAGTCGGCCAGTCCGCTTATGGCTCAGCCTGCGATCGGTCAGAATCCCCACACGCGCCGGATCGCCGAATTCGTTTCGCAATTACGATATGAACAAATTCCCGCCGCGGTTTGCGAGCGGCTCAAGCTCCTTGTTCTAGACTCTCTTGGCTGCGCCATTTACGGGGCGCACCTGGAATGGTGCCGCATCCTGCGGGAGACCCTCGAACAAAGCGACAAGACGCGAGACGCATCGATCTGGGGCACCGATCGGAAACTATCGTCGGTCCATGCGGCTTTGATCAATGGCACACAAGTGCAAGGCTTCGAACTCGACGACGTGCACCGTGAGGGCATCTTGCATGTCGGCGCCGTGGCGCTGCCGGCGCTCATTGCTGTGGCGGAGTGCCATGCGCAGCTCTCGGGAAAAGATTTCATCGCGGCGGCGCTGGCCGGATATGAAATCGGACCGCGCGTCGGCTTGTGCATGGGTCCGCAGCATATCGGCCAGGGCTGGCACTCCGGCGCGACCGTCGGCGTATTCGCCGCGGCAGCCGCGGCCGCGCGCGCGCTGGCGCTCGACGCAGAAAAAACCGTGCACGCGCTCGGCATTGCCGGCACTCAGTCCAGCGGCCTGATGGCCGCGCAATTTGGCGCCATGGTCAAGCGCATGCATGCCGGACGTGCGGCGCAGAGCGGACTCTATGCCGCGCTCCTTGCCGGTGCGGGATTCACCGGAATTACCGACGTGTTCGAGGCGCCGTATGGCGGCTTCTGCACCACCTTTTCCCGCTCGCAGGATCGCTTCGATCTCGCCGCGCTCAGCGCCGGATTGGGCGAGCGCTACGAAACCATGCGGGTTTCACTGAAGTTCTACGCTTGTGTCGGCAGCAATCATACGACGCTCGACGCGCTAACCGATATCCGCAACCGGCATCCGTTCACCGCGGCGGATATCGACCGTATTGTCGTCCATGCGTCGCAGATCACCGTCGATCACGCCGGCTGGCCGTATCGGCCGGAGGGCCTGACCGCCGCGCAACTAAATTTGCCGTTCTGCGCTGCCACGCTCATTCTGACCGGCGACGCCTTTGTCGACCAATTCACGCCCGACTGCGTCAATGATCGCGCGCGCATTGAACTCTCGCGCAAGGTGCAGGTCGTCCACGATCCGGCCATCACTGCGCTTGGCGCGGCGCACCGGCACCAGGTGCGCATCGAAGTTCATTTCCGCGATGGCTCGGTCGAGCACGCCACCCGCGACGCGCCGCGCGGCAGCGAGCAAAACTTCGCCAGCGAAGCACAGATTATCGATAAGTTCCGTAAGCTCACCCGCGCGGCCATTGCGGAACAGCAGCAGAATGCGCTGATTGGGGCCGTGCTACGGCTCGAGCAGCTGGCGGACAGCCGCGCAATGATCGCGTTGTTACGCCTCGCTTAAGCTTACGACAGCAATTCCAGTTTGCCGCCGACCGGGATTTCCGGCGCCGGCTTGTTCGCGGTGATAACCAATTCGAAGGCGCCGTTGCGGCGCTGCCATTGGCCGGCGACCAGAGGCGTTTTGCTCACGTTCTTGACCGGCTGCCCGGTCCAACGCACAGGGCCGACAATCGAGCTGTAATTCGTCGCAACGATCGCATCGAGGATCGATTTTGGCTCGATGCTTTTTGCGCGCTTGAGCACGTCGATCGCGACTTCGAACAGCGCGTGCTGATAACCGATCGGTTGCGACCACGGCCGCCTGGTGGCGCTGGTATAAGCCTCGGTGAGTTGCTGGGCGCTTTGCCCGGTCAGGCCTGACCGGAACGGATAATTCGGCGTCCACCAGATTTCGCTGGTCAAGCCGTTGCCGCGCGGCCCCAGCGAATTCACCACCGACGGGAACAACAACGCTTTGCCGATAGTCACGATTTTAGGATGGAAGTTCTGCTGCGCCGCCTGCGACCAGAAAGTCGCGAAATCGGGCGGGATCATATTGCCGGTGACTATCTCGGCGCCGGCTTCCTTGAACCGCGTGATCTGGGAGGTAAAGTCATTGTTCATCACCTGATAGCGGCCGGGATCGATCAGCCGGTAGCCGGCCTGCGCCAGCGCCGGCGGCAAACCGCGCTGCGGATCGCCCCAGGCATTGCCGTCCGCATCGTTCGGAAATAATCCACCGACCAACTTGTTTGTTGGCTGGCCTTCCCACAGCGCCAGGAACGCCGCGATCACGTCTTCGAGGCCCCAGAAGAAATGATAGGTCCAGGCGAAGCCTTTCTTCGGATCGCCGTTGCGCCCGAAGAAATACGGCTGCCACGGGCAATTCGTGGTGATGCACGGCACCTCGTTGACCTCGGCCTGATCGGCGACCGGATTGGTGGTGTCCGGCGTGGCGGAAGCCATAACGAGATCGACCTTGTCACGCAGGATCAGTTCGGACGCGACCTCCGAGGCGCGCGTGCCGCTTGACTGGCTGTCCTTGCTGACGATTTCGACCTGATAGGTCTTGCCGCCGCTCTCCAACCCTTTCGCCAAAATACCCCTGACTTGATCGAGAATAAAACCGTCGGCTTCACCGAACCCGGCTAGCGGACCGGTGCGCGGACTGACGTGTCCGATCTTGATGATTTTCGACTGCGCCTCGGCCGGGACCGCGCGCAACACCGCCGGCGCCACCAGCATACCTAGACCGCGCGCTACGACGGCGCGCCGGTCGATGGCGGTGAAGCGCAGAAAATTTCTTGTTTCGCCAGTCATTTTGTGTTCTCCCGATCGCGCGATGTTTTCAGATGAGCCACGAGCCTGGCGCGCAGCGTGGCTTGTTGTTCTTGGCTCCATTTGCGGAAACCTTCGCCCGATTTGAACCCAAGCTTGCCCTCGGCGACAAGCTTTTGCAGATAGGGTGATGGACTCGGCCGACTGTCGATCGCCGGCAACACCACATTGTGGACCGCGAGCGCCAGATCGGTTCCGACCAAATCGGCGTTCTCCAGCGGGCCGAGCACCGCGAGCCGGCGGCCGAACGAGGCCTTGATAACGGCGTCAACGGTTTCAGCATCGCAAATGCCATGCTCGACCAGCGCAATGGCCTCGCGCCACAACGCATGCTGTAGGCGATTGCCGATGAATCCGGGCACGTCCTTTTTCACGTGCGCCGGCTGTTTCCCGGCGGCCCGATGCAAATCCATGGTCCAGGCAATCGCGTCGGGCGACGTCCATTGCGTCTCAATCACTTCCACGAGCGGAACGAGGAACGGCGGATTCCACCAATGTGTTCCGAGCGCACGCTCGCGTCGCTTGAGGCCAGCTATGATTGAGGTGATCGGAATGACCGATGTGTTGCTGGCGAGGATCGTGTCGGAGCGGACATGGGCTTCGATTTCGGCGAACAGTTTCTGTTTCAGCGCCAGATCCTCGAACACCGCCTCGACCACATAATCGACGCCGCGAACCGCTTCACCGAGATCGACGCAAGGCCGCACCCGGGCAACCGCACTTTCATCCTCGCCGAGGTCGCGCAGGTTGGCGGCAATGCGCGTTGCCAACGTGTCCAGGTTCTTCATCACCGTGTCGCTGACGGTCACTTCGTGTCCGGCAAGGGCGAACACTTGCGCGATGCCGTGCCCCATCAGTCCGGCGCCAATGACCGCGATTTTTGCTTTGCTCATGGTGCCACTCTCGAACTCGGATCACCGCGCCGTAGACCATGGTGCGGCATGCGGCTATCCGGCGGTATATCCGCCGTCGGCATAAAGAATGTGGCCGGTATAGAAATCCGACGCTTTGGAGGCGAGGAACAGCAGCGGCCCCGCCAAGTCCGACGGCTCGCCGAGGCGGCCTTTGGGTACGCGCGTGATGAATCCTTTGCGCACTGCGGTGGCGTTTTCATTGTCCTCATACATCCAGGCGGTCAGCGGGGAGCGAAAAACGGTCGGCGCGATGGCGTTCACAGTGATTCCCGTTGCCCCCCACTCGCAGCCGAGTGCCTTGGTGATACCGTCAACGGCGGATTTCGACGCGCAGTAAGCGGTGTAGCCAGCGGGATGGCCCAGTAGCCCGCGCGCCGACGACATGAATATCACTTTGCCGCCGCGCCCTTGTGCCAGCATCCGGCTGCCCACAGCGCGCGCCATCAGCCAGCTTTGGGTGACATTGACATCAATCACCTCGGCAAAAGCGTCCGGCGACTGATCGACGATTTTCGCCACTTTGTTGATGCCGGAGGCGAGAACCAGGATGTCGACGCCGCCGAAGCGCCGCACCGCGGCGGCAACAATCTTGTCGCAATGCGCAGCCGAGCTTGGACGCAGGTTGACGCTTTCGACTTTGGCGCCGAGCTTTTCGCATGCCGCAGCAATCTTCTTGAGTGCGTCGGCACCGCCGGCCGCAATGACAAGATTACAACCGGCGCCGGCCAGCACTTGCGCGGCAAGCGCACCGAACGCGCCGGTCGCGCCAGTGACGATAGCGGTCTTGCCTTTGACATCGAATAGCGACAGCGGATCTTTTAAGAAATCGTCCGACATGATGTTTTCTCTTTTGTAGATCCGTCATTCTGAGGCGCGAGCGCAGCGAGCCTTGAAGAATGACGGCCTGAACTGTCCGCCCACATCGCGGAGTTTGTCATCGGACCGGCCACTTCGGGCCGGACCCGTTGACTCGCTCCTCAGGGTAACGCCAGTTTCACTTCACCGCCGCCACAGCGACCGCGATTGTGCAAACTTCGTTGCCGCGATTGACGATCTCGCGCATTTCGTTGGGACCGATATAGCAGCTATCCCCCGCCCTCATGACCATCTCCTTGCCACCGGCAATGACTGTGAGTTGGCCGGCCAGCACGTAATAAATCTTCTCGGGCGGCGAGGCATCGGGACCGGCGCCGCCGCCGGGCAGGAAGTGGGAAATTCCGAAGATCAGACTTTGCGAACCGCCCATCTCAGCGCCGAACACGCGCAGCGATTTGTAATCGCGGTGATTCGGCGCTTCGTAGGGCTTAGCCTCGGAAAGCTTGCGCACGATCATGCGAATGTCTCCCCCTTTTCGATCCGGTAAGCGCCTTTCGGATCGACGAGGGCGACCAGCCGAATGATACAGCCGTCGCCGCGATCCCAATTCCAGGGGAAGAACGCAAAGGTGCAGCGGCGGCCGGTAACCTTGTCGAGGTCGCCACCGACATTCTCAATCCCGAGGATGCCGTTCTTGAAGAGGATCCGGTGCACCGGCTCCCATTCGGGGAAATCCTGCTTCCAATCGCGTCCACCCGACCATTCTTTGTATTCCGCCGCCAAATGCGGATGCAGCGGTCCGTTACGCTGCGGCCCGATCGCGGTCGCAAGCGGATGGTCGTTGGCTTGCGTATCGTGGCCAACGACTTTGACCTGTTTTTCGACGAACCATTTGCCGGCTGACGGTACAAAGCCGGGCGCATAACAGAAATAATCCTCGCTATCGTCGTATTTCTTGTGCCAGCCGGTATTGACGATGACGACGTCGCGCGGGCGCACGTATTTGCCCGCTGCCTTTTCCAGATCGTCGTAGGTGATCGACTCCCATTTTTTCTTCGGCAGCGAAATGACAATGCCGGAACCGAAAAAATGCGGCAGCGGAACTTCGTCGATGAAAGGCGTGCCTTGAACAACGTGCGCAGGTGCGTCGATATGGGTTGTATTGTGCATCGATGTCGTGATGCGCTGCGACAGCACGCCCGATTTCGCCATGTAATGGATGCGCTCGATTTTGACGTCTTCGAAATACGGCCAATTCGGCGATTGATAGCCGAAACGATGCGACAGGTTGTAAAATTCCAGCCCCATCGCGTTGTTTTCGTTCTCTTCGAACGTGACCCCGCGAATTGTCTTCGTCACGGAGCTCCTCCACTTTGATTTTGTTTGAGCCACCCAGGAACTGCTGTTTGTACCGAATATCCATTATGAGGTACAGAGAGCGGAAGCTCGCTTGCTTCACGCGATGCACCCGAGGAAGACGCATGGTCAAAAAGATCGCGCTTGAGGAGCATTTCCTCTACCCCGATTTTATCGAATACTGGAATCCTACCGTCGTCGATCTTCCGGCGGAACGCCGGGATAAGGCGCTGGCGCGGCTGACCGATTTTGGCGAGTTGCGGCTCGCCGCGATGGACGAGGCCGGCATTGCCCGCGCGGTGCTTGGGCTGGCGGGTCCTGGCGTGCAGGCGGAGCGCAATACCGCAACCGCAGTTCGCCGCGCGCGCGCGGCCAACGATTTTCTCGCGCGGCAAATTGAGCGCCAACCCGATCGCTATTCCGGATTCGCCCACCTTGCCATGCAGGATCCACGCGCCGCTGCCGCCGAGCTCGAGCGCTGCATGGGCGAGCTGAAATTCAGCGGCGCAATGATCAACGGCCATACCAACGGACAATATCTCGACCACCCTGCGCTCTATCCGTTCTGGGAGCGCGCCGAGGCGCTGGGCGCGCTCATTTACCTGCATCCCGTCGATCCGATCAGCCCCGCGCCGGTGCTGGACGGCTACAAGGGATTGCGCCGCGCGACCTGGGAATGGACATTCGAAACCGGATCGCATGCGTTGCGGTTGATCTTCGGCGGGCTATTCGACCGCTTCCCGCGCGCGCGCGTCGGCCTCGGCCATCTCGGCGAAACGCTGCCGTTCCTGCTCTGGCGCTTCGACAGTCGCGCTGGACCGAATTTTTATGCGATCAAGCTCGACAAGCCACCGTCGCAATATTTCAAGGACAATTTCATTGTCACGACATCCGGCATGTGTTCGGCCGAACCGCTCAACTGCACCATCGCCACGCTCGGCCACGAGCGCGTAATGTTTGCCGCCGATTATCCATTCGAGTCGGCGCAGGAGGCGGGTGCGTTCATGGACGAGGTCGCGATCGCGGAGCCGGTGCGCAGGGCAATTGCCGCGAACAACGCAGCGAAATATCTGCGACTGTCGCAGTCGGTCGCCGCCTGAAGCGCGAACAGAGCGTCTCGCGTTTGCGCGACGGATCAGCACCCATGGCGGTCAAAGTTCTCGTCGTCGACATTCACGCCGAACTCTATCGCGATCGACTGCGGGCGGAATTTCCCGCCCTCGACTTCCTGCTCTTTCACAAATCAGCAGAAGTGCGGCGCGACCTGTCCGATATCGACATAATGATCATGTTTGGCATCGAGATCCGCGATCAGATGCTGCGTGATGCGCCGCGGCTGAAATGGATCCAGTCATTGGCGACGGGGGTGGATCACTTCTTGCGCTGTCCGTCGTTGCGGCAGGATGTTCTCATTACGAGCGGCCGCGGCATTCACGGCGTGCCGATGCGCGAGCACGTTCTCTACCTGATGCTGGCGATCACTCACGACGCCAAACGTCAAGTGCAAGAGCATCAGCAGCACCTCTGGCAGCGTCGGCTGTGGACGACGCTCTACGGCAAGACGGCGGTGATCGCCGGTACCGGTATCGTCGGCGCCGCCATCGGGGAAATGCTGCAGACACTCGGCATGCGTGTGATCGGCGTCAGCCGCACGCCGCGCCAAGTGCGCGGCTTCGACGAGATCTTGCCGAGCGAACGCCTGCGCGAGGCAGCAAGCAAGGCCGACTACCTGGTCAATGTGCTTCCTGCGGCGCCGGAGAATTCCGCGTTGTTCGACGCCGCACTGTTCGACGCGATGAAGCCGAGCGCCTACTACATCAGCGCCGGCCGCGGTCAAACCGTCGATGAGGCGGCGCTCATCACTGCACTGCGCGAGCGGCATATCGCCGGCGCCGCCTTCGATGTTTTTGTGACCGAGCCGCTGCCGCCAGAAAGCCCATTCTGGACGCTGCCGAACGTGTTCATTACACCCCATGTCGGCGGTTATGTCGTCGAATACGAGGACTTCATCATGCCGCTCATCATCGACAATATGCGGCTGTTCGTGGCGGGACGACCAGACGAAATGGCCAATATCGTCACGCGTTAGTGTCGCCCTTGGGCTGTGCAAGGCACCGCATTTGTTGCAAAATTGCCCACAATGTGTTGCCGGACATACCCACAAGGCAGCTGGCGCGCAGGTGGGGCAAGGAGGACGTCGTGGCGCTCGCAAGGTTGACACTGCCGCTGATCCTGTTCGGCGTGGCGCAGCTCCTCAGGCGCGCCGCGCAGCGGCATCCGCATTTCAACCGGCGCGTCCAAGAGCACAATTTCGTCGCTCAGATCATGACGCGAGACGAGGGCATTGGGCGGTGGTTCAGGTTCAAAGACGGCATCATCACCTCGCGCGCCGGACTGCACCAAAAACCTGACATCAAGCTCCTGTTCAAGAACGCCAAAACCGGCGCTTCGCTTCTGATGCCGCCGATTAACTGGCTCGACCAGATCAACGCCCAGAAAGATTTTGTTCTCACCGTCGAGGGGCCGGAGCATCTCGCGAACTGGTTCGCGCAGACGCTGATGATGAGCCAGTCCGCCGGCCTCAAATACGGCACCAGGCTTCGCGGCGGCATCGTCCGCTACTGCAACATGACGAATGGCGGGCCGGTCTTTGTTTACGTCAAGGACGGCAAGATTTTGCGGATGACGCCCATCGATCTCACCGACAAAGACGGCGCCTCTTGGATGATCGAGGCGCGCGGCCAAAAGCTGACCCCGCCGCGCAAGACGACGCTGGCGCCGCACGGACAGAACGCCAAGTCGATCGTCTATTCGCCGGATCGCCTGCTTTATCCGTTAAAGCGCGTCGATTTCGATCCCAACGGCGCACGCAATCCGCAGAACCGTGGCAAATCGCAATATGTGCGGATTTCATGGGCCGAGGCGATCAAACTCGTCACCGACGAGATCAAACGGCAAAAGCGCGAATACGGTCCGGGCGCGATCGCTTTCTCGCACGGCTCGCATCACACCTGGGGAAATATCGGCTACTACCTCTCGGCGCTGTTCCGGTTCGCTAATGCCGTCGGCATGACGCGCATCCACCACAATCCGGACTCCTGGGAAGGCTGGTACTGGGGCGCCGTCCATCACTGGGGTTACACGCTGCGCGTCGGCCAATCGGAGACCTACGGCACGGTCGAGGACTGCTTGCAGAACTGCGACATGATCGTGTTCTGGGCGGCCGATCCGGAATCGACTTCGGGATCATATGGCGCGCAGGAAGGCACGACGCGGCGGCAGTGGCTCAAGGATGCCAAGCTCGGCATCAAAGTCGTTCACGTCGATCCGTATTACAACGCCAGCGCCCAATTCCTTCCCGGCAAATGGTTCGCGCCGAAGCCGACGACATCGGTCGCGATGGCGATGGCGATCGCCTATGTGTGGATCAAAGAAGGACTTTACGACAAAGAGTATGTCGAGACGCACACCGTCGGTTTCGACAAGTGGAAAGCTTATCTGCTCGGCGAAGAGGACGGCATCCCGAAAACGCCGGAGTGGCAGGAAAAGGAAACCGGTGTTGCGGCCAAAGACGTCCGCGCGCTCGCCCGGGAATGGGGCAAGAAGCGCGTCTACCTTGCGCCCGGCGGCTGGGGCAATGGTCACGGCGGCGCTTGCCGAAATCAAACCGGGATTCAATGGGCGCGTGTCATGGTTTGCCTCGTCGCCATGCAGGGCCTCGGCAAACCGGGCGTAAACATGGGCAATCTACAATGGGGCTGCCCGCTCGATTTCAATTTCTATTTTCCCGGTTATGCCGACGGCGGAATGTCGGGAGATTTGGAAAACACGGCGATGCCGGTCGAGCTCTACCAGCGCATGCCGCAGCTGCCGACGATGAATTCCAACGGCCAGCGCATCCCGCGCATTTTCGTCCCTGAAGCGATCATTGACGGCAAGGCCGAGGGTTATCCCTGGATTGGGAAATCGATCGAGCATCAATTCGCGCGCTTTGCCTATCCGGCGCCCGGCCACGCGCCGGTGCGCATGCTCTACAAATACGGTGGCTCGATTCTTTCGACGATGAACAACACCAATCGCTGGGTGCGGATGTATCAGTCGCCGAACCTGGAATTCGTCGTCAATCAGTCGATTTGGTTCGAGGGCGAAGCAAAATTTGCCGATGTCATCCTGCCTGCCTGCACCAATTTCGAGCGCACCGACATCAGCGAATGGGCGGGCCTCGGCGGCTACGGGCACCATGGCCAGCAACAGCTCAATCACCGGGTCATCGTTTTCCAAGCGCCGGCGATCGAGCCGTTGGGCGAATCGAAATCCGATTTCTGGATCCTCAATGAACTGTGCAAACCGCTCGGGCTTGCCAATTATTTTTCGGAAGGCGTCAACGAGATCGATTGGGTGAAGCGGATCTTCCTCGCCTCGGACCTGCCGAAATATATGTCCTGGAAGAAATTCTTAAAGCGC
Source organism: Xanthobacteraceae bacterium (assembly GCA_035703785.1). GTDB lineage: Bacteria > Pseudomonadota > Alphaproteobacteria > Rhizobiales > Xanthobacteraceae > BOG-931. Next base: position 8,620 of record DASSXN010000129.1, on the reverse strand, counting down.
GGCTATTTCGTCGTGCCCGCGGAAAAGGAGAAGCTACGCGCGCCGGTATCGTTCCGCTGGTTCTACGAAAACCGCAAGAAGGACGTGCCCGAAGCGCAACCGCTGCCGTCCGACTATACCGAAGAATTCCTCCGCGGCCTGCAGACCCAATCCGGCAAGCTCGAATTCGAATGCAATTCGCTCAAGCGCTTCAACGATCCGGAGCGGCCGCCGATCGTTAAATACGAGCCGTCGTGGGAAGGCGCGCATTCCGGCGAACTGTTCGTGCGTTACCCGCTGCAGCTGCTCACCCCGCATTCGAAATATTCGTTCCACACCCAGGGTGACGGCAAGGACTCGTTCCTGCTCAACATCGAGGATCATCGGGTCAATATCGATGGCTATTACTACTGGATCGTGCGCATGAACGCCGAGGACGCCAAGGAGCGCGGCATCGGCAAGCACAATCTGGTCAAGGTCTTCAACGATCGTGGCGCGGTGATCTGCGCAGCTTTGCCGACGCAGCGGCTGCCGCGGGGCGTCGCGCATGGCTACGAGTCCTCGGCGGTCTACGATCCGATGGGCGAGCCGGGTAAAGCGGTCGACCGCGGCGGCTGTCTCAACCTGCTCACACCCGAGCGCACGCAGACCAAGAGCACCCACTCGCTGGCCGGCGCCAATTCGCTGGTCGAGATCGAACTGTGGGACCGGCGCGCCGAACACCTGTCCGCAGCCTTTGCCGCCCTGGAGCAGGACAAGGAAATCAAACGCACGCTCGAAGAGGCGCATTTGGTGCCGGCGAAGTGACAGCGCATCGCGCTGTCATCACCGGACCGGCGCGGGAGCGCCGTGATCCGGTGATCCCGAGAGGGTGTGCAGTTAGTGAATCGAGACCGCCGGGACAAGCCCGGCGATGACGAGTGACCGAGTACCGTGATGAAAAAATGGAACATGGTCATCGACGTCGCCGAGTGCACCAATTGCAATTTGTGCACGCTTGCCGCCATGGACGAATATGTCGGCAACGAATGGCCCGGTTATTCGGCGCCGATGCCGAAGCACGGTCACAAGTGGATAAATATCCTGCAAAAGGAACGCGGGCAGACGCCGATGATCGACGTCGCCTACGTTCCGACCATGTGCAATCACTGCGATGATCCGCCATGCATGAAGGCGGCGCCGAAGGGGGTCGTGACCAAGCGCCGCGACGGCATCGTGATCATCGATCCGGAAAAGGCAAAAGGGCAGCGACAGCTCGTCGACGCCTGCCCCTATGGCCACATTTGGTGGAACGAAGAGTTGCAGCTGCCGCAGGCCTGGCCGTTCGACGCGCATCTGCTCGACCGCGGCTGGAAACAGACGCGCGGGCAGCAATCCTGCCCGACGGGCGCCATGCGCGCGATCAAGGTCGAGGACGAGGAAATGGCGCGCCTCGCCCGTGAGCAAGGTCTCGAAGTGCTCAAACCCGAGCTCGGCACCAGACCGCGGGTTTATTACCGCAATCTGTGGCGTTATTCGAAATGCTTCATCGGCGGCTCGGTCGCCGAGGAGCGGCAAGGCATCATCGAATGCATTGAGGGCGCGAGTGTGCAGCTCGTCAAAGACGGCGCATCACTCGCTGTGACTACCACGGACAATTTCGGCGATTTCAAATTCGACCAGCTGGATGAGAATTCGGGAAGCTATTCCGTTCAGATCTTTTCCGGCGGACGCTCGAGAATTCTGCAAGTCAATCTCGGGGCCAGCGTCAATCTCGGCGAGATCAGGCTCTGAGTGACGCGGCGCAGCGAGGCTGCGCAGACCATCATTGGGGCGGAGTGCCGTTTGCGGCCAACACCTCCCCGGCAAGATACAGCGACCCGGTGATGAGGATGCGCGGCGGCGGCTCAAGGTCGAGCTTGCCGGCAAGATCGATGGCGCTTTCCACATCGTGACGCGAAAGTGCCGGAATGCCGATGCGAGCCGCGATTTCGGCGAGCTCGCCGGCCGGCACGGCTTTGTCCTGGTGAATCGGAACGGCGATGACGCGGCGGGCCAGTCCGGAAAAATTTCTCAAGAACCCCGCACAGTCTTTGGTCGATAGCATGCCGACGATCACCACCACCGGCCGCGACACCCGTTCCTCCAAATCGGCAAGCGCCGCGGCAATGGCCTGTCCGCCATCGACATTGTGGCCGCCATCGAGCCAGAGTTCGCTGCCTGCAGGCGCAAGCTCGGCAAGCCTGCCATGGGAAAGTCGTTGCATGCGCGCGAGCCACTCCACCTGAACCATGGCGGCTTCGAAGGCTGCGGCGGGAAGTCTCAATCCGCTCGCCCGCAGCGCCGCAATGGCGGTTCCGGCATTCTCGAACTGATGCCGGCCGTAAAGCTTGGGCGCGGGCAGATCGAGAAGGCCGTCTTGATCCTGGTAGACGAGCCGGCCGCGTTCCTCGGTTGCGGTCCAATCCTCGCCGGCGATTTTGAGCGGCGCGCGCAGTCGCGCGGCCTGTCGCTCAATAACGGCGAGCGCTTCGCGCGCCTGACCGGCGACTGCTGCCGGCACGCCGGGCTTGAGGATGCCAGCCTTTTCGGCCGCCACCTTGACCAGCGAGTCACCGAGAAATTCGCGATGGTCGAGCGAGAGCCGGGTAATGACGCTCGTCAGCGGGCGTTCGATCACGTTCGTGGCGTCAAGCCGCCCACCGAGACCGACCTCGAGCAAAGCGATGTCAGCCGGATGGCGCGAGAACAGCACGAATGCGGCGGCGGTCTCCATTTCGAACACCGTAATCGGTGCGCCGCCGTTTTTCGATTCGCACTCCGCCAGCGTGTCGCCGAGCTCGGCGTCGTCGACAAGCCGGCCGCCGCCGTCGCGGCCGAGGCGAAAGCGTTCATTGAGACGAACCAGATTAGGCGACGTGTAGACGTGAACCCTCTTGCCGGCGGCTTCGAGCGCCGCTCGCATAAAGGCAATGGTGGAGCCTTTGCCGTTGGTGCCAGCTACATGGATTGCCGGCGGCAGCCGCCGCTGCGGATTATCGAGCGCTGCCAGGAGGCGCTGGATGCGATCGAGGGAGAGATCGATCCGTCTCGGATGCAGCGCCAAAAGCCGCGCCAGCATGGCATCCATGGGCACTGCATTGGCCTTACCGGCACTCACGCTATGGCCGGCGCCATGGCCGCAGACGGCGCGGGCAGCCTTGATTGCGGCACACTGCTTGCGGTCTTGAGAAAGAGCCGACACAGCTTCGCAATCGTGGCGCGCAACTCGTGACGATGCACAACCATGTCGACCATCCCATGATCGCGCAGATATTCAGCTTTTTGAAATCCCTCTGGCAGCTTCTCGCGGATGGTTTGCTCGATAACGCGCGGACCGGCAAAACCGATCAAAGCGCCAGGCTCGGCGATGTGCACGTCGCCCAACATTCCATAGGAGGCGGTGACGCCGCCGGTGGTTGGATTGGTCAGGACGACGATGTAGGGCTTGCGTGCCTCGCGGATGCGTTGCACCGCAATTGTGGTACGCGGCAATTGCATCAGGGAGAGGATGCCTTCCTGCATTCGCGCGCCGCCCGATGCGGCGAACATTACGCACGGGCAACCTTTCTCGACCGCGGTATCGAGCGCCTTGATCACCGCCTCGCCCGCGGCCATGCCGAGCGAGCCGCCCATAAAATCGAAATCCTGGACGCCGATGACGGCAGCAAACCCGTCAAGCTTGCCATAGCCGAGCTTCACGGCATCGTTTAAGCCGGTCTTGCTCCGTGCGGCTCTCAGGCGTTCGACGTAGCGCAGCTCATCGCGGAACTTCAGCGGATCGAGCGGCACTTCCGGCACGGCGATATCGAACCAGGTCTGATTGTCGAACATGGATTTCAAGCGCGCGGTCGCGCTCATGCGCATGTGATAATTCGATCCGGGGATGACGAACTGATTGGCCTCGACGTCTTTATAGAAGACGAGCTGACCCGTTTCCGGGCACTTGATCCATAAGTTTTCCGGAACCTCACGGCGTAGCAGACTGCGAATTTTCGGCCGTACGTTGGAAATCCAGTTCATTGCACCATGACTCACGGGAAGTTTAATGATTGGTCCACTATATCATTGTTGGAGCAAGGCTTTGGCAACCCGGATCGAGCCGCCAGCGCCCTTATGCCGCCCGCCGCCCGGCACAATTTTGCCTTTGTGGTCAACCAAGTACCGGGAGCGGCATGGCGAACCCTGGCCTTGCGGCCACGGAGTAAGTCAGGGGTAACCAAGGGCCGCTAATGTCGCCACGGCGAACGGTATGAGTAACGGGTTGTAGGCGAGAACTGCAGAATGAGAAAAGTTGTCGCGACATTTTTCACCGCTGGCGCGCTGGTCGCGGCGCAATGCGCCGCCGCGGCCGATCTTTCGGTTGCGCCCCTGTACAAGGCGCCGCCACCGCAAGCGAGTCCCGTTTATAATTGGACCGGTTTCTATCTGGGCGCCAATGGCGGCGGCGGCTGGGGACGCTCCTGGTGGCAATCGCAGTCCACGTCAATTGATTTCTCGGGTGCGCAGGTCGGCGGCACGGCCGGATACAATTGGCAATTCGGCAATGCCGTGCTTGGCCTGGAAGGCGATATCGATTGGTCGAACCTCAAAGGCACGAGCAGCGCTGCGCTCTGCCCTGGCTGCAGCACCAGCGACAGCTGGCTCTCGACCGTGCGCGGGCGCGCCGGGTACGCTTTTGGCGGCATCATGCCTTATCTCACCGGCGGATTGGCAGTAGGCGACATCCGCGCTTCCGCGCCTGGTTTTGCCGGGGCGAGCACCACCAATGCGGGCTGGACGGTCGGCGGCGGCATTGAGATCGCGCTGCCGGGTAACTGGACGGCCAAGGCCGAATATCTTCACGCTGATCTCGGCAAGTTCAATTGTGGCCTCAATTGCGGCACCTCGCCGACGAATAACGTCTCGATGCACGACGATCTCGTTCGCGCCGGCCTGAATTATCACTTCGGCTGGGGTAGGTAAGGCGTTGCGGCCGGCGCGACCGGTAGATCGCGCCTTGGCTTTGAACATCCACCCTCGCCAAAATAACCTGTGCAGGCGGCACCGTATTCCGTGGCGCGGCGCGCGCAACGGCGCACTTGCTGCTATGATGGCGCCGGCGTGACTGGAGGGGTTGAGATGAGCACCGCTCGGCTTGCTTTTGCGATCGCGCTGGCATTGCTCGGTTCGAAAGCCGAAGCCGGGCCGCAGGCGACGGCACGCGTTTTTACCGCCGATTTCTATTTGGCCGGCTGCAAGGATTTCGTTGCCGGAAAGTCGAATTTTTTCGCCGGCCGATGTGTCGGCGCCGTTGAAGTTCTCGACGCCTTGAATTCGGACACGAAGCTGTTTTGCCCTCCCGATAACACCGACAATCTGCAGCGGGTGCGCATAATTGTTTCTTATATCGAAGCTCGCCCGGATCGGAAAAACGAGGATTTCCGGCTGCTCGCCAATGAGGCGCTGGCGAAAGCATGGCCGTGCAAGCGTTGAGCTGTTCACACCCGGGCCGCTACTCGTTTTGGAGTTGCTATCGAGCTGACGGTCGATCAGAAATTCGACGATCTCAATTTCTAAGTAGCGGATTTCCAAGCAGTTTTTGACTTCATTTTTCAAAACAAACTACTTTTAGTTGCAAGATGAGATTTCACAACTGCGGGAGTTCTGTGTCGCACCGAATGCGCGTTCACGTGCGTAGACGTGTCTTGGCGCGTCCAGCCTTGGTTGATGAGCTACGAGATGCGGAGCGGACAATGAATTGCTGTGCGAGAAACAGCGCTATGTCTCGCGCGATGCGTCGAGACCCGGAGCGCAGAAAAAATCGTTGTCAGAAGCAGCGTTATGTCTTGCTGCGCGCTTCTTCCGCTTCTTCCCAGGCTTTTAATTCAGCACAATGCCTTGTTTGTTTAACAATCATCGCGTTGAGGCGCTCGGTTTCTTTAAGGTCATATTCGAGGGCTTCGCTGGCATAGATCATGCAGCCCGCCACCTTTTGCTCGGTTTTCCACTGACGCGCTGCCTCCTTCAAAAAGTCGACCCCTTGCCTCCGGCTCGGGCGGCTCAAATCCTCTCAGGTCGTCATCAGCTCTTGGCAAGTACCGCTTGACGCCATGCCGGTCGAGCACGAACAGGGGGATCACCCCACGCATGTCGATATCCTGGACCAGGCTCAGCCAACGATTGTCGAGCATGATGCAATCGCTATTGAGATGGACCGCAACAACGGCATGATAGTCGCCGGTGGGACGTACGGCCTGGGAATGCGGTGGGTGAATGAGCTCATTGATCGACATGGAAGAAGGAATCGGTGTCTTTTTGTTGATGCCGATGAAGCGCTCGTCTTTCCCGGCTATGAAGATGTCATGTTAACTTCGCAGGAGCACGAGCCATGAGCATGCGAGAAATGGAATTGCAATTAAACCACACTGCGCCCCGCAGCAAAGGGAGCTGATGAGCAGATACCACAACAAAAAAGCGAGCCTAATCTCTACATTTGCGGTTCAAAACGGTGGCCAAGTCCGCTCCGCCAATACTAACGCTTTGAACATCAAAGGTGTGGTTGGAAAAAGCGTTGGCGCCAATTCTCGTATTAGGCCCACTGTCCAGCTGCCATCGGCATTTTTTCTAAAATCTTCGTAGTCGGAGGTGGTCTCTTCGATCTGCCCTTGACCTGGGTAACGCGGGCTTGGATGTCGGCCTTTTTCCCCGCGCCGTTGACGATCGTGGTGTTCTCTTTGTCAATCATTACTTTTTTGGCGCGGCCCAGTATGTCAAGTTTCGCGTTGCCAAGATCCTCTGAGATCGCAGTGTCGCCGGTCAGGATGGCGATGTCCTCCAGCATGGCCTTGCGGCGATCACCGAAGCCGGGAGCCTTGACGGTCGCCACCTTCAAGGTCCTTTCGGATCTATGCGACTGAGATCCCACCTAATTCAGGCGGCGTGTCATTCTTGCAACACCTGCTAATTATTTTAGGCACGCCCAATTAGGGTGCAGATCGCTCGATTGGATGTGAGGGTGCTCAACGAATCAGGGGAGATTGCTATGGCCCTCAGTAGTTTGAGCCCAAGGCAACGACCCGCGCCACAAGTGAATTTTGATGCCGATCGAGTGCGTACGCTCATTGCCGAGTACATTGGCGTTGATACTAAACGTGTTACAGATGAAGCGCGCTTTAGTGACGATCTCGGCCTCGACTGGCTTGATCGCCTTGAATTGATGATCCTGATCGAGGATGAATTTGCCGAAATTGAAATTTCAGAAAGCGATGCCAGTCAGATCGAAGTCGTCGGCGATCTCATCCGTATATTGCGATCATGACCTTCGACGGATCAAGCGGATGAGGAAAGAGATTACGGCCATGCGTGCAATTGTCTTTGTAATTATCGCCTTGGTCCTCGGCGGCTGCATGGAGGGGACACTGGCGCCTGCGACTGAGGCTGGCTGGAGCCCGCGCGACCGGCAGTTGATGTCCAATCTGCCCTACGCGCAGGCGACACTTCCGGTGGAGTACAGGCGTCACATCGTCCAGTACGCGCGCAAGGAAGCCCCCGGCACCATCGTCGTCGATACCGGCAACAAGTTTCTTTATTACGTCCTGCCGAAAGGCCAGGCGATCCGCTACGGCATCACCGTGGGCGAGCAAGGGCAAGCCTGGAGCGGCATCGCCACGGTTGGGCGCAAGGAAGAATGGCCATCGTGGACACCGACCGCTGGCGAACATGCGCGGCTTGGGCCCCTCCCGGCCTTCGTGAGTGGCGGGCCGCAAAATCCGATGGGTGCGCGCGGGCTATATCTGTACTCCGGTGGCAAGGACACGCAGTACCGCATCCACGGCACTAACCAGCCCGAATATATTGGCCGAGCCATTTCCTCGGGCTGCATCCGCATGACCAACGAGGACGTGATCGACCTCTACAATCGCGTCAAGGTCGGAACAATTGTCGTTGTCCTCGCGCCAACTTACTGGTCATTCGGTGCGCCACGGGGCCCCAACGTCTAAACCGTCATTCGAAGTTTCAGTATCTTTTGCAATGGCATGGCGACGGCCAGTTGCCGTTTGCGAGCCTTGTCAGGCGTCAAACGCACGCAGAACTCGATGACGGACAGCTTGAGCTGCGCCCGTTTCAAGCCCGCGCGTACAAAGGGTGCGCGACCCCGCGATATCATCGGCAAACTGAAGGATCCAGCTGCCTCGCTTTCGCGATATCCGTATTACCGCTCGCGTCGTTGATATTCCGTTTCGCTCTTCCTCGATTGCAAAAGGCGAGAGCATTGTTGGGGTCGAGTCGGATCGCCTCGTTAAAATCGGCAATGGCTCGATCATTGTCGCCTTTGTGCGCATATAGGACGCCTCGGTTCCTAAACGCGTGAGCACTCTTGGGGTCAAGTCGGATCGCCTCATTAAAATCGGCGAGGGCTCTGTCGTAGTCGCCTTTGTTCCCATAAGCGACGCCCCGGTCGCTGAGGGCAAGAGCGCTTTTGGGGTCAAGTCGAATCGCCTCGCTGTAATCAGCGAGAGCGCGGTCGTGGTCGCCTTTGTCCGTATAAGCGTCACCCCGGTTCCTAAAGGTAAGAGAGCTCTTGGGATCGAGTCGGATCGCCTCGTTAAAATCGGCAATGGCTCGATCATTGTCGCCTTTG